>PXCO01000393.1 GCA_003565295.1 Cyclobacteriaceae bacterium | reverse complement strand
GGTTTTTTGAATGGCCTCATTATTGAGATGTTGGAAGTTATCCGGCAGATCTTTGAAGCTGGCGTTATAGATATTTTTGACGTGTTGCTCTTTTTCCACAAAATTTGGGAGATCAATATTTTCTCCATTATATGGCCGAAATACAGAGGTCAAGTCGCCGCTTATTCCCCTTCTCCATTCGCTGATGTTGGTTTCTTTTATTTCCTCCCCCGTTTTTTGGGAGAGCCATTTTTCCAAAAACATAATGGTGGAGGTGATGTCAAAAACCTCTGAGTTGACATACCCACCCCTAGACCAGGGGGAGGCCACTACTAGGGGAACCCTGTATCCAAGGCCCACCGGGCTTTCCCTGGCATCTTTTGGGTTCATTCCGGGTGTGTCCAACTCCTGCTGCAAGGAGACGTATTCACCAGTGGCATCCAAGCCTTCAGAAGACAACCCTGAACCGGGGTCACCGGGCTTTGGTGGGACAAACGGGGGCACATGGTCGAAATAGCCATCGTTCTCGTCATAATTAAGGATAAAAATCGTCTTCTTCCAGACTTCGGGGTTTTGGGTCAATATATCAAGAGCCTCAGAAACATACCATGCTCCGTACCAAGGCGCACTGGGGTGGTCCGAAAATTTTTGGGGAGCCACTAGCCAGGTAACCTTTGGCAATTCCCCGTTTTGTACATCTTTTCTGAATTGATGCAAAATATCCCCTTTAGGGATTTTCACTTCCCTTTCTTGGCCGTTTTCCTTGTACCTGAGCGTTTCGGTCTTATGGTAATCTCGATCCCCGGTGTTGATGGTAAAAGCCCTGTGATGAAGTTCTTTATCCCTTTCGCTTAACTTTTCGAAATTTTCCGGGCTCCAATTTTCAACATATGCTTTTAAAGCTTCCAGTGCCTCCCTTTTGCTTTTCAGAGAAGCGGCCAACTCTTTGTCTGCCGGGTTATCACTGACCTGCTGCTTAAGTTCATTTACTTTTTGCCTCTCGGTCTCATAGTTCGCCTTAACAAACCGGTAATGCCCGGGACTATGCCGTATGCGAAATTGGGTGAACCATTCCAGGTTATTGTCGGTGAAGTTGGCCAACAGGGACTCATCCTCCCCTTCAAGTTCGGTGCCTACGCTCACCTCGTTTTGATAGACTTTCCAGGAGATGCCATTATCCTGCAACAGCTCTGGAAATGTCCGCCAGTTGACTTCTTTATTATACCGGATATCCGAGTTCCGGACCTTTGGTTTATCCCCTTTTTCCCCGTGGGTCTTGCCAGTCCATAGGTAATTTCTATTAGTGGTAGTACCGGTGAGGGAAGCACAGAAGTGCTGGTCGCAAACCGTGAATGCATCCGCAAGGGCGTAATAAAAAGGGATATCCTCCCGGTCATAAAAGCCCATGGTTAAGGGCACATGGGCAAATTCCTTTCGTCCAGACCGCTTGGCTTCTATCCACCCGTCATAGTTGCCCCCGTTTCGTGCATCCACTTGGTTTTCCCAGGAATGGGGGATATCCCTCATCCAGGTGGCCTTGGTCTCCTTGATGTCCATTCTGAAAGGGGCAAAGGTGTTGCCTTCATTGTCGCTTTGCAGCCATACCAGGTTGCCGTTAGGCAGGCGAATGGCCCTGGGGTCGTTGAATCCCCGCACTCCCTTTAATTTGCCGAAACAATGATCAAAGGAACGGTTTTCTTGCATTAAGATGACCACATGCTCTGCATCATGAAAGGTACTGCCGGGTTCGGGATTGATGGCCAAGGCTTTTTGTATGGCGGCAGGAAAGCCACCCCAAAGGCTGCCACCTCCGGCAAAGAGTGCAGCTTTTTTCAGGAAGTCTCTTCTGGAATCTTTCATCTTGGAATAGGAGGAGTTTGCCTTACAAGATAATGCTATACAGCAGATTTAGCAAAACGGCTTTGTTAAAAGAGTATTAAGAAGTTTGGAAAGGATAGCAAGTGTGGATTTTTCTCCTGGGAAAACCAATCTCCCTAGCGTAAGTGAATTTTGCCCTATTGCTTATACCTTCCCGGCTTTGGGAGTACAATGTGCCAGGTGGCAAAGGAGGGAGACCCAAGTAAATTAGCAAATAGAAACTTCATCTTTACACGGCTTTTTAATCTATGAATAGTATACATATGAAATCCTGAATGAAGAACCATCTTTACCCACTAATAAATTAGGCATGATATTTTGTAACTAAAAATTTTCAGGCTGTAAATCCCGTCTAACAAAATAAAAGACCGCCGTATAAATTATGCTCAATTTTTGGACAAAAAATAATACAGAAGTGTTTCATGAAATTTTATTTTTTTCTAACATTACGGCATGATTGTAAAAATACCATATAATTCCTCGGTAACCCTTTTTGTCGACCAACCAATTTTATACTCGAATGTGCAATCGATTACATTAACCTGTTGAAGTAGTTAATATCCATTAATATAAAACTAATTAATTAACACAATAAAGTTACTGCCTATGAGAAATGTACGCATGTTGGGTGTGCATGTGTTTTTCACACTTAAATGAATTATTAAATGATTTTAACTAAAAGCCCAAATTTATGAGTCAATTATTACCAAAAAGTAAGCAAGTGGGTTATAAAAACGTGATCTCCGCTGTATTAATGCTGGTGTTCTGTTTTTCCACTATGGTAGGCTTCGGTGCTCCGGTTTATGCAAATGACAAAAACCCTGAGCAAGTAAACGATGCCGATTTTGCGACTGTCACAGGTACAGTTAAAGACGCTACTGGGGAGCCCATCCCCGGTGCCACCGTGATGGTGGAAGGTTCCGGAACAGGAACTGCAACAGACATTGATGGGAACTTCTCAATTGAAGTACCTGAAGGAGGCGTACTTGTATTTTCATTCATTGGTTATCAAACCAAAAAAGTGAATGTGGGAAGCCAAAGTACCATTAATGTAGTGTTGGAAGAAGATCTTTCCTCTTTGGAGGAAGTAGTGGTGGTGGGTTATGGTACCCAGGAGAAAAGGAACATTACCGGTGCGATTGTTTCATTGGATGAGAAGTCCATTCGTGAGATGCCCGTTGCTTCTGCCGTTGAGGCCATACAAGGGCAATTGGCAGGTGTGGACGTGGTTTCTAGTGGAGGTAGGCCTGGACAGGCGCCTCAAATACTCATTAGGGGCAGGAGATCCATTTCTGCTTCCAATGACCCGCTATATGTAATCGACGGTATTCCTCAGACGAGTGCCTCCTCTGCCATATTTGATATCAACCCACAGGACATCACCTCTATGGAGGTGCTGAAAGATGCCGCTGCTACAGCCATCTATGGTTCCAGGGGTGCCAATGGTGTGGTGATCATCACCACCAAAAGAGGTGCGACTACTGGGGTAACTACCGTATCCTATGATGGCTACTACGGGGTCTCCAATACAACCAGCCGTGTGGATATGATGAACGGGCCGCAATTTGCTGCCCTAAAAAGGGAATCCAGAAGATGGGATCCTGATACCCGTGCGGCCAGACGGGACGGGGTAATTCCACCCGACTCTGAGGTGTTTTTCGACCCAGTAGAAATTGAGTCCTTGGAAATGGGTAGATCCACCGATTGGCTGGATTTAGTATTGAAAAATGGTTATCAAACCAACCACCAATTCAGCGTAAATGGGGGTAATGAGCAAACTCAATTCAATATTTCTTTGGGCTATTTCGATGAGGAAGGCTTGGTTGAGAACATGGACTACAAAAGAGTTACTGCCAGGATTAACCTGGACCATAAAATCAGTGATATCTTTAAGGTAGGGACCTCTTTCCTGGCTTCTGATGTAGTACAAAACTGGGGATCAGGTTCTACTTTGGGAGAAGCTGTTTCCAATAGTCCACTTGGAGTACCTTTTAACGAAGATGGAAGTGTCAGGTTTTTACCCACCAATGATGGGATTCGTACCAATCCTTTGAGTGAAATTGTACCGGGTGCTTATATTGACGAGAGAAGGTTTACCAGGATATTTGCCCCTATTTATTTGGACATCAATATTGCGGAAGGCTTAAAATTCACTACCAATGCAGGTCCGGATATTCGCTTCAGAAGAAGGGGGATGTTTAGGGCAAGCCAGACCAACGCCAACAGAGGGGGGCCGGCAGATGCTCAAATGGAGAATGAAATCGACATGGGCTATACCGTGGAAAACATCTTGAATTATAACAAGACATTTGGTGAGATCCACAAATTCCAGGCCACTGCCCTTCAAAGTATCCAAGGGTTAAGACATGAGCGGCAGTTCAGCAGGGTGTCGAACCTTCCTTATGAATCCCAGCTATTTTATGACATGGGTTCCGCAGAGGTGAGAAACAGTTCTACCAGTAGATTGGAAGAATGGAGTCTTTCCTCTTATATGGGTCGTGTAAACTATGAGTTGGACGGCAAATACCTTTTTCAGGCCACCATGCGGGCAGACGGCTCTTCTCGATTGGCAGAAGGCAGGAAATGGGCCTATTTCCCTGGTGCTTCTGTAGGATGGAGGATGATCGAAGAAGGGTTTATGCAGGGTCAGAATTTGATTACTGAGTTGAAATTAAGAGCATCTTACGGTAGGGTAGGAAATACCTCGGTAGATCCCTACCAAACCCTTGGCAGGTTGAGAAGAACCGTCTATGCCTTTGGGGACACTCAGGCATTGGGATATGGATTGGGTGAGATACCGAACCCTGATTTAGGCTGGGAAATCTCCTCTACCGTCAACGCAGGAGTGGATTTCGGTCTTTTCAACAATCAGCTTTCAGGCTCTTTTGAATACTTTGTGACCAATACCACTGATATACTCCTTGAACGGAACCTTCCCTTTACTTCAGGATATCGAAACATCCTTCAAAACATTGGTGCAACTCGATCCAGCGGTGTGGAATTGACTTTGAATGCCACCCCAGTGGATATGCAGAAGTTCCGATGGGATATTCAATTCAATGTTTCCTCCTGGAATGAGGAGATCGTTGACCTGGTGTTGAAAGATGAGCAAGGAAACTCCATTGATGATGTGGGTAACCAGTGGTTTATAGGTCAGCCTATTCGAGTGTTTTTTGATTACGACAAAATAGGTATATGGCAGGCAGATGAGGTTGACCTGGCCTTTGAAATGGACCAAAGGGTTCCCGGTGAAATTAAGCTAAGAGATGTGGATGGAGACGGAGTCATCACCCCTGCAGACAGGGTAGTTCTGGGATCAGATGTCCCGAATTTTGTGGGCGGTATCACCAATAGGTTCCAATATGGCAACTTTGACTTTAGTGTGTTCTTCTTCTACAGAGTAGGTCATATGGTTAGAAGCCGTTTTCATGACAGCAACAATGGATTGTTTGGAAGGTACAACAACCTAAACGTTGACTTTTGGACGATCGACAATCCAACGAACGAGAACCCGAGACCAAACGTAAATCAGGAGTTTCCGGTGCATGGTTCCACAAGGAGTTATTTTGACGGAAGCTTTGTGAAGCTTAGGAATGTGACATTGGGATATAATATTCCTGCACCTATCGCCAGTAAGCTGTTTATGAGCAGGGCAAGGATTTATGCCCAGGCCCAGAACCCTATATTCTGGGCAAACTTTGACACCTGGGATCCTGAACTTGCCGGTGATATAAATGCCGGGACTGTTCCATCTCCCCGTCAATTTATTCTGGGTGTAAATGTGTCATTCTAAAAAGTTGCAATCATGAAAAAATACATAACAACACTAGCCATAGTCACTTCCGCTTTATTCTCACAATCCTGTGAGGATTACCTAGAGGAGAATTTGGTGACCGGTGTATCTGCGGCTACATTTTATACTACGCCAGCGGGTTTTGAAGCAGCAGTAAACGCGACATACTCTGAATTGAAGCCTTTTTATGGGCCAGAAAGAGGGTTTACTATGACTACTTTCGGTACGGATGTCCACACAAATGGTGCAGATGGAAGCCATAAAATGCTGAATCTATATGATGGATCCCTCAATCCTACCCAAGGCTTTGTTAGAGATACCTGGAGGGATTTCTATAGGGGCATTAACCAGGCAAATGCAGTGATTAACCGCTCTGCGGATATTCCTGGAATTTCTGATGATGCTAAGAATGTGAGGATCGCTGAGGTAAGGTTTCTCAGGGCCTTGTATTATTTCAACTTAGTGAGGTTTTATGGAGATGTGCACTTGAGTTTGGAAGAGACTGAAGGCGTGGAAATCCAGGCTAACCGGACTCCTGCGGGCCAGATTTACTCGGAGGCCATCATCCCTGACCTGCAATTTGCCGCTCAAACCTTGCCTTCGGTACCGGGAGACTACATGAGAGCATCTAGGCCTGCTGCCGAATTCCTTTTGGCAAAAGTTCTTATGACTAGAGCTTATCAGCCCTACGGTAACGGAAACAGTGATGCGCAAGAAGCAGAGCGCCTGATGACCAATGTGATCGAAAACTATGGCTTCCAATTGCTGGAAGACCTGGCTGATCTTTGGGACATTGACAATCAGCGAAATGCTGAGGTTGTTTGGTCTGTGCAGAACAACAAAAACCAGGTGGACGAGGGCATAGACGGTGAAGGTCATAGAGGCCACCTTTATTTCTTGATGGAATACGATGTGTTGCCGGGTATGGCCAGGGATACCGAGAACGGAAGACCTTGGAAGCGGTTTAGGCCCACGGATTTTCACCTGGCGTTGTGGAATAGGGACATTGACTCCAGGTATGATAAAACCTACAAGCACGTATGGTTTTCAAACAATGAAGGGGGAATACCTACGTGGACACAAGCAGAAGCCGATGCAGGTTATGTTTCTCCCAATAGGGTAGGAGAGAGAAAATTTGCCCTTGGTGATACAGCTGTATATATTCCCGGACCCGGTAAAGACCAGGAATGGACCGATCAAAGAAGATTAAGTGCACCTTATCGGGTGTTCACCCGAGCGCAATATGATGAAAGATTCTACCCCACACTGAACAAGTGGATTGACCCTACCCGCCCAAACAGGCAACATGTTCAGGGTCAGAGAGATCATCCACTGATGAGGTTGGCAGATGCCTACCTTATCCGAGCAGAGGCCAGGATCATGCAGGGGAACACTGCGGGTGCTGCAGCCGACATCAATGTGATCAGAAGAAGGGCAGCATGGCCAGGCATGGAAGCACAAATGGAGATTACTGCTGCTGAAGCCACCCTGGATTTCCTTCTTGATGAAAGGGCCAGGGAGCTGGACGGTGAAGGTCATCGTTGGTTTGACCTTACCAGGACAGGGACGCTGGTAGAAAGAGTCAGGGCGCACAATGTGGAAGCATCTCCAAACATCCAGGACTTCCACATTCTCAGACCTATTCCGTTGGATCAAATAGACCGTACCGATGGAGGTTACCGTCAAAATTGCGGTTACCCTGGCGCGGATTGTTAATTATTTCACATCGCATATAGTAGTTAGGTAAGTTTAAATATTTCACTAACCTCCGGGGCCTAGTCCCGGAGGTTTTTAGTTTTAGGGATTCTGGTGGTTGTCTACCATGAGTTTATGTGTTTATAATTGACTTTTTGAGGTCATCCCGTAGCTACGGGAAGAATCTCGCATGGATATAATCCCTACCATTGACATGTTGCTTAAAGTTTAATAAAATATTGATTTAGTACTAAATTTTAATACTTCGAATGACAACTATTTTTTTACGCTGCGAGCGTTACGGATTCGTTGCGGCCCCCTGAAAAAACTCAGGGCAGGGCTGCGAGAAACCAAATGTCACTTCCTTTCTGTAAATGCCAATTTTTAGAACCCCGTGTGCCACTTTCGTTATGCCCTGACTGCCGTCAGGACAGGCTCGATTTCATAATGTTTTACACCTATTCTCTTTTTTATTTTTAAGATTTCTTTTTGTTAATCCCTACCTTTACTCCACCGAACCAAATTCTTGCCTATGAGATATCAAGCAGCAGATGCCCAACTATACATTAAAAACAGAAAGAAACTACTGGAAAAATTGCCTGAAAAGACCATGGTGGTTTTCAATTCCAACGATATCATGCCAACCAACGCTGATGGCACTATGCGTTTTCGCCAAAACAATGATCTTTTTTATCTCACGGGCATTGACCAGGAGGAAAGTATATTGATCCTTTGCCCGGACTTCCCCAAAAAAGAATGGAGGGAACTCCTCTTTTTACGGAAAACGGATGAGCACATCGCCATTTGGGAGGGGCATAAATATACCCAGGAAGAAGCAACCTCAGTGTCAGGGATTGAGCAGGTACATTGGTTGGAGGATTTTGATGGGATTTTTGCCCAATTGATGGCATTAAGTGAACAGGTTTACCTTAACACAAATGAGCATCTTCGGGCAGCAGTTCAGGTGGAATCCAGGGATGCACGCTTTATACAATTCTGCAAAAAGCACTTTCCTCTGCACAACTACCGCAGGATAGCACCGCTAATGCACGAGCTACGGTCCCTTAAAGAACCTGAGGAAATCCAACAAATGCAAATGGCCTGTGACATCACGGAAAAGGGCTTTAGACGTATCCTTTCCTTTGTAAAACCAGGTGTAAAAGAGTATGAAATCGAGGCCGAATACCTGCATGAGTTCGTACGCCTGGGCAGCAGGGGCTTTGCTTATGACCCCATTATCGCTTCAGGCGCCAATGCCTGTGTGCTCCATTACATCGCTAACGACCAGGTTTGTGAGGATGGGGATTTACTTTTATTTGATGTGGGAGCGGAATATGGCAACTATAATGCTGATATGAGTAGAACTATTCCGGTAAACGGTAGGTTCACCAAGCGGCAGAGGGCCGTATATGATGCAGTACTGCGGGTACAAAGAGCTGCCTTTGGACTGTTAAAGCCTGGTATAACCATTCAGGAGTACCATCTTGAAATAGGCAAAATCATGGAATCGGAATTGCTTAGCCTGGGCTTACTTGATAAAAGGGACATTGCAGACCAGGACCCCAAGTCGCCAGCATACCGTAAGTATTTTATGCACGGGACCTCTCACCACCTGGGGCTGGATGTACATGATGTAGGCACCATGTACGATCCCATACAGCCTGGAATGGTTTTTACGGTGGAGCCAGGCATTTATATAAGAGAAGAAGGTATAGGCATACGCCTGGAAAACAACATTGTCATCCACGAAGATGGGTTTACGGACCTCATGGCCAACATTCCCATTGCCCCAGAGGAAATAGAGGATCTGATGAACCAATAAAGCTCAAATGGCTTTGCTGAAAACAGGCTTTTCCATGTCCTCTTCCTTAAAACAGGGATCTAGCGCCATACAAATATTTCGGATAAAGGTCACACCCTTCTCCAAAACCCTAATGCCCTCAAGATCAAAACTGATAAGCCCTTCCTCTTCAAAGGTCCTAAGTGGGTGGTTCCATTGAGGTTGGGAAAAGGGGGTAAAACCAGGCTCCCATGTGGCCTCATGGTTACATATTAAGGCCATGATCAGGTTCTTCATCTTGAGATCCGTTTCGGTGTGGGAATGCCCCTTGATAATAGGGGAGGTGCCTGCCACAATATGTGCTTTGTAGGTTTCGATCTTCTTTTCGTTCTGCGCATAGGCCAGATACACGTCGCTGATGGCGCTATTTCCAAGTCCTATCAAAATCTTTGACGGCATGGTGGTATATCCCATAAAGTTCCTATGCAGGGTACCTTCTAATTTGGCCTTGTACAGCGGATCTTCGGATAGGGCAAAATGATCCATTCCGATTTCCAGGTAACCCATCTCGGCCAAAAGGGTTTTGCCTGTTTCGTATAAATCTCGCTTGGCAGCCTCGTCGGGCAGATGTTCCTCAAAGCTCCTCTGGGCTGGAAATACACTGGGGAGATGGGCGTAACTGTAGAATGCAATTCGGTCTGGCCTAAGCACAGACACTTTCTTAAAGGTATCCCTAATGGTGCCCTGCGTCTGATGGGGCAACCCATATATCAAGTCGAAATTGACGGAAGTGTAGCCTATTTCCCGGGCTTGCCTGGTGGCTCTTTCCACATTAGTGTATGGCTGCATCCGGTGGATGGCTTTCTGTACGTTAACATCAAAATCCTGTATACCGTAGCTCACCCTTCTGAAACCCACATCGTATAAGGCCTGAAGATGCTCTTCGGTGGTATTGTTCGGGTGCCCCTCAAAACTGAATTCAGCATCAGTTTTTAATTTCGTACTGTTCCTGATATGTTTGATAAGGAGTTTAAGGGCTTCAGGGGAAAAAAAGGTGGGCGTACCTCCACCAAGATGAATGCCCGATAGCAGGGGTTTTTTGGGAAGAATGGTAAGATAATTATCCCATTCCTTCATCACGGTGGAAATGTAAGGCAATTCCACTTTATGGTTGGTGGTGATGCGTTTGTTGCACCCACAATAGGTGCAAAGGCTTTCACAATAGGGGAGGTGTATGTAAAGTTGTATCCCTTCCTCCTCACCGTAAAGGAGATAGGACTTTTTTACTGAATCCTCCCAAGAATCCCTATTTATTTGATTGTTCCAGAAAGGAACTGGGGGATAACTGGTGTAGCGGGGTGCTGGAACATTATATTTTTTGATTAAACCCTTGCTATTCATATCTTTATTGGTAAGGTTATGGATACAAAGGTAGGTTTCCTTTAAGCCCGAATGTATGATAGTGGAGGGTCAAAAACCTGATAAAAATCAGGCTTTGATATAATCTTGGAATTGAATATTCTCGTTAAATTAAAAATAATAATCCCTTAAATCCGCGGAGAATCGGGTTTTGGCGATATTCAGCTAGTGATAGTATTCATTGAGTGACCCCAATAGCTACGGGAGATTAGAAAATTTCACCAAAATCATTCAAAGATCAAAGGGGGATGTACTGCGGATTTTAGGGTAATCGTTTATATACCGTGCGTGTAACAAAAAAGATAGGGTTTTTTAGTGCCTTAATTTTGCCAATTTTATTGGTGGTGGGATACTATGCGGGAGACCCATGGTACTGGTCTATTCATATATTTGTTTTTTTGATCGTGCCTCTGTTGGATGATGTGCTTGGAAAAGACAAACGCAATGTGCCTAGTGAGGCATTTGGAATCGAGATGAGAAGCAGGTATTACCGCTTGGTAACCTATATTTGGGTATATGTTCAGGTTGGGGTATTGTTTTGGTGTTTTTATATAGTGGCCACACATTCCTTGTCAATAGTGGAGTGGGTGGCATTTACAAGTGGTACAGCATTGGTTACTGGTGGCATTGGCATTACAGTAGCCCATGAACTGGGTCACAAGGCAACCTATTGGCAGCAGTTATATGCAAAGGTGTTATTGATGATGGTAGGTTATATGCACTTTTTGATTGAGCATAACCGGGGGCATCATGTTCGGGTGGCTACCCCGGAGGATCCGGCAAGTAGCCGAAAAGGCGAGAGTTTTTATGCATTCTGGTCTAGATCTGTGTTTGGAGGGTACCTTAGCGCATGGAGGCTTGAATCCGAAAGGCTAAAGAAAAAAAGAGGGGTTGCCTTTTCTATGGATCATCGGATGATATCTTACACCTTACTGCCTCTGGCCTTTTTGGGAGGGGTTTTATTGTTTGCATATTTGATTATAGGCGAGTGGAAGTGGGAAATCGCGTTGTTTTTTCTTGGACAGGCATTTAT
Source organism: Cyclobacteriaceae bacterium (assembly GCA_003565295.1). GTDB lineage: Bacteria > Bacteroidota > Bacteroidia > Cytophagales > Cyclobacteriaceae > Pleomorphovibrio. The sequence continues at coordinate 4,443 of PXCO01000393.1, read as the reverse complement.
GGCCATTACGTTGTTGGAATTAGTCAACTATATTGAACATTATGGCATGAGGCGCAGGAAGCTTCCCAATGGAAGGTATGAAGCAGTGACCCACCTTCACTCCTGGAATGCAAGCCAAAGTGCCAGTAATTTTTTGCTTTTCCAGTTGCAGCGCCATTCGGATCATCACGCCTATGCGTATAAGCCCTATCAGGTATTGGACCATCATGAGGAAAGCCCTCAATTGCCGGCTGGTTATTCAGCGATGCTTTTGGTGGCACTTATCCCTCCCTTATGGTTCAAGGTAATGGATCCCCGATTGGAGAGATGGCAGAAGGGAATCTCTCCCTCCGTTACACATTAATGAATCATACTTGATAGCTTGAAGGCCACCCATAAGTTTTTTTCTTTTGGGCGGAAGTTTGGTCTGTCAGTGTTTTACGTATTTTGAAACAGGCACGTAGGGTAGATCAAAGGTTTTTGCTACTGCTTCATAGACCACTTCTCCATTGACAATATTTAGCCCGGGGATCAGGTCATGATTTTGTTGAGCCGCTTTTACCCAGCCTTTGTCTGCCAATTGTAAGGCATATGGAAGGGTGGCGTTGGTAAGTGCCAGGGTGGAGGTGTAGGGAACCGCACCCGGCATGTTGGCCACACAGTAATGTAGCACATCATCAATCACATAAGTGGGGTTTTCATGGGTGGTGGGCTGGCAAGTTTCTATGCAGCCTCCCTGGTCCACAGCCACATCCACAAGTACGGTACCTGGGGCCATATGACTGAGCATGTCCTTTGTGATCAGGTGAGGGGCTTTTGCTCCTGGGATCAATACGGCACCTATGATCAAGTCTGCATTGGTAATCATCTTGCGGATGTTATATTCATTGGACATCATGGTTTTCACATTGGCAGGCATCACATCAGAAAGGTAACGCATCCTTGGGAGGGACACATCCAATATAATGACATCCGCCCCTAGGCCTGCTGCCATCCATGCGGCCTGGGTTCCTACCACTCCTCCTCCCAAGATGATCACCTTTGCAGGTAAAGTGCCGGGTACCCCTCCCAGCAGGATACCCCTGCCGCCAAGGGGTTTTTCCAGATAGTTTGCCCCTTTTTGAACAGCCATTCTTCCTGCTACTTCAGACATGGGAACAAGTAAGGGAAGGCTTTTATCGGGCTTCTCCACCGTTTCATAGGCCAGGCAGATGGCTTTGCTGTTTATCATCGCACGGGTCAATGGTTCGTAAGAAGCAAAGTGAAAATAGGTGAAGAGCAATTGATTTTCCCTGATAAGGGGGTATTCCTGCTCAATAGGTTCCTTGACCTTGATGATCATTTCAGCTTTGGCATATACGTCCTCGATGGAAGGCAGCAGTCTAGCGCCAGCTTGTTGATATTGTTCATCCGAAAAACCGCTTCCTTTTCCGGCAGCATGTTGTACATAAATGGTATGCCCTTTTTTACTGAATTCCTTTACGCCTGCAGGGGTAAGGGCCACTCTGTTTTCGTTATTTTTGATTTCTTGTGGAACGCCAATTACCATATGATTTAAGTTTAAATAGTTAGGTTAGATATCTTGATAATACGTGTTAGGCGGTATTTTGGGGATAAAAAGCCAGAAAAAAACGGCTCTTTCTGGGCATTAGCCCACTACTTGCAAGGCCTGCTCGGCATGAACCAGGGATGCAGGGCTTTAATCTTACCAAAGCTAAAGGGTTTTTGGGGAAATAAAATTACTTTAGGTCAATTACCTTATAATTAGGACAAAAAAATTCCTTTTATCCCATAGATTTCATTTATTTATAAGAAGTGGTACAGGGTTTTAATCGAAAAAAAATAAAGCAGAAATCCCATCAATAAAATTTTACCAAATATTATACTGTATAAGATTATATTTTATTCATAAATCAAAATTTTCCTTAGGATGGTTTTTGAATTCAGTGAATTTTAGATTGGGAAAACTGACAAAATTCTGTATTTTTGAATCATCCTGAATGCCTACTTAGTGGCATGGTTGAGAGAAGAAAGCTAACAAATGGAAGATATATCCACATTGTCTGAGAAAAAAATCAAAAAGGAAGACCTGGAACTGGTGTTGCAGGATTATAGGCTGGCCATGATCAGCAGGCACGCTTCCCTGATAGGCAGGAAGGAAGTTTTTATGGGAAAAGCCAAGTTCGGCATCTTTGGTGATGGAAAGGAGTTGGCCCAGATTGCCATGGCGCGATATTTTGAATTTGGTGATTGGAGGTCAGGTTATTACAGGGATCAGACGTTTATGTTTGCCATTGGCGAACTTAACTTACAGCAATATTTTGCCCAGTTATATGCCCATACCGATGTACAGGTAGAACCAGCCTCCGCGGGTAGGTTGATGAATGGGCACTTTGCCACCCGGTCCCTGAACCCAGATGGCAGTTGGAAAAACCTGATGCAGATAAAAAACTCAGCTGCTGATATTTCCCCCACTGCCGCACAAATGCCGAGGTTACTGGGTCTGGCCTATGCTTCCAAGCTTTATAAGTCAAATAAAGACCTTCACCCTTTTACTCAATTTTCTAATAAGGGAAATGAAATTGCCTGGGGTACCATAGGTAATGCCTCGGCAGCGGAGGGAATGTTTCTAGAAACAGTGAATGCCGGAGGGGTGCTCCAGGTACCCATGGTCATTTCCGTTTGGGATGATGATTATGGCATTTCTGTTACCAATGAATACCAAATCACCAAGTCGGAAATCTCCGAGGCTTTACAGGGATTCAAGAGAGAAGCAGACAAAAACGGTTACGAATTACTTGTGGTAAAGGGATGGGACTATGATGGCCTTATGAATGCTTACAAGAGGGCTGCGAAGATAGCCAGGGAAGACCATGTGCCTGTACTCATCCACGTTACGGAGATGACCCAGCCCCAGGGCCATTCCACAAGTGGCTCACACGAGCGATATAAATCGAAGGAAAGATTGGCTTGGGAGAAAGAATTTGATTGCGTACCTCAGTTTAGAAAATATATTTTAGAAAACGAACTCGCCACCGAAAAGGAATTGGATGCCATAGACCAGGAGGCCAAAGAACTGGTAAAAAAAGAGAAGGACAAGGCCTGGAAGGCTTTTACCACAAGCATTCAATCGGAGCTTAAAGAGGCGGTGACTCTGATACAAAAAGCAGGCGCCAAGAGTGGACAAAGGGCGCAGGTAGATCAAATGGCCAAAGATTTATCCAAGACCCTCAACCCTGTACGTATGGACGTGATCGGTACCGTGCGTAAGGCACTTTGGGTCATGAGAAATGACCCTGTGGATATTAAGTCCAACCTTTTGACCTGGTATAAGCAGCAGCAAAAAATTAATGAAAACCGATATAGCAGCCATCTATATAGTGAATCTTCAGAGAAGGCGGTAGACATAGACGCTGTGGAGGCAGTATTTGAAAAGGACACCCCGCTGGTGGATGGCAGGGAGGTTTTGAAAGCCTGCTTTGACAAAATGCTGGAAAGAGATCCCAGGGTATTTGCCTTCGGAGAAGATGTGGGAAAAATCGGAGATGTGAACCAGGCTTTTGCAGGATTACAAGCCAAGTATGGAGAATTGAGGGTGACTGATACAGGCATAAGGGAGATGACCATTATTGGACAGGGCATAGGGGCAGCCTTAAGGGGGCTCAGGCCCATTGCAGAAATCCAGTACCTGGACTATCTGGTCTATGCGCTCAATACCCTCACCGATGACCTCGCCTGTCTTCATTATAGGACCAAGGGAGGACAAAAGGCTCCTGTCATCATCCGTACCCGGGGACATAGGCTGGAAGGGGTTTGGCATTCCGGTTCCCCTATCAGTATGATTCTCGGCAGTCTGAGGGGGATTTTGCTATGTGTGCCTCGAAACATGACCCAGGCCGCTGGTATGTACAATCTTCTATTAGAAGGAGATGAACCAGCCATTATGATCGAGGTGCTGAACGGGTACAGAATAAAGGAGAAAATGCCTGTGAACATTGGCGAGTTTAAGGTGTCTTTGGGCAAGGTTGAGGTGATTCGGGAAGGTACCGACATTACTTTTGTGACTTATGGGGCAATGTGCGGTATTGCCTTGAAGGCTGCAGACCATTTGGCTAAAATGGGAATATCTCTAGAAGTCATTGATGTGCAGACCTTATTGCCATTTGATGTGGAACAAAACATATTGAAGTCTATAAAAAAGACCAATCGGGTGATTTTTGCCGATGAGGATAATCCGGGGGGAGCTTCTGCTTATATGATGCAACAAGTCATTGAGGGGCAAAAGGCCTATTATTACCTGGACGCTGAGCCTAGCACCATAAGTGCAAAAGCACATAGACCAGCTTATTCATCGGACGGGGATTATTTTTCAAAGCCCAGTGTAGATGATGTCGTGGAAAAGGTATATGCCATGATGAGCGAGGCCAGACCCGGGGAGTTTCCGCCAATTTATTAAAAAAAAAG
>PXCO01000075.1 GCA_003565295.1 Cyclobacteriaceae bacterium | reverse complement strand
TCAAATTTTATGAATTGCTTCATTTAATTATTTAAGTTGGTGGTTGCTCCCTCCTTGGCAGCAATAGTGCTTTCAAGGCAGTTTAAGAATAAATGTAAGGCTTTTCTTTCAATTGTTAAGGGTGGCAACAAACGTATCGTGTTTTTGCCAGCAGAACTACCTGTAAAGATATGATGCTGTTGGATCAATGTCTTTCTAATAGGAGCTGCTTCTGAGTAAAAATCTATACCGATCATAAGTCCCTTTCCCCGTACTTCCTGAATCCCTTCGGTTTTTTTTAAGGTAGGAATGAGCCATTCCCCCTGCTGTAGGGCATTGTCCATCAGGTTTTCCTGTTCTATCACCTCCAATACTGCCAGTCCTGCTGCACAGGCCAAATGATTCCCCCCAAAGGTTGTGCCCAGCAGGCCATGCTTAGCCTGGATATCCGGATGAACCAGTACCCCACCAATGGGAAACCCATTGCCCATTCCTTTGGCTACAGTGATCAAGTCCGGCTTTATGCCTTCCACCCATTGATGAGCAAAGAACTTTCCAGTTCTGCCGTACCCGGACTGCACCTCGTCGAGGATGAGTTTTGTTCCATATTTTTTGGCTAGGGCACTTAATTCCCGGAGAAATTCGGCATCGGGAACCCTGATACCATTTACCCCTTGAATTCCTTCTATTATAATGGCTGCGATCTCCTTTTCCTTGAGGGTTGACTCTACAGTATCAAACTGATTGATAGGCAACAGGTATACTTCATGCCCAGCATTAAAGGGAGCGATGATGTTTGGGTTGTCTGTGATGGCCACTGCACCAGAGCTTCTGCCGTGAAACGCACCCTTGAAAGCGATTACTCCTGCTCTTCCAGTGGCAAAAGAAGCTAATTTTAGTGCGTTTTCATTGGCCTCAGCACCCGAATTGCACAAAAACAGGTCATAAGAAGGATACCCGGATAGCACACCAAGCTTTTTAGCAAGAGCTTTCTGAATGGGAATTTGCACCGAGTTGGAGTAAAACGCCAAGTCCGATAATTGCTCTTGAATGCGATTAACAAATTTAGGATGAGAGTGCCCTATGGAAATTACCGCATGCCCCCCATAAAGGTCCAAATATTCGGTGCCTTCCTTGTCCAAAAGCTTCGCTCCGGAACCTTTGACAGGGGTAATGTCCATTAAAGGGTATACATCGAATGGCTTCATGCTTTTCCTGTGTTAAAATCCAATACTTTTAAGTTTCAAGCCAATGGTTTCATCTAGCCCAAAGGCCAGGTTGAAATTTTGAACGGCTTGTCCAGAGGCTCCTTTCAATAGGTTGTCTATTGCACTATAAATGACTAATTGGTCAGCTTCCTTTTTTAAGTGAATCAGGCATTTATTGGTGTTGACTATTTGTTTGAGGTCTATGTCCCCTTCCGATACAATGGTAAAAGGATGCTCCTCATAGAACGTTTTATAAGCTTCAATGGCTTTTGACAGTTCACCCAAATAAGGGAAGTAGGCAGTAATCCATATACCACGGGGAAAATTCCCTCTATAAGGGACAAAAAGTATTTCATTTTGAAACTTCTCATCCACCTGACCAAAAGTTTGTTTGATTTCTTTAAGATGTTGGTGGTTGAAAAGCTTATAGACGGAGATATTGTTATTTCTGTAACTAAAATGGGAAGTTTCTGCCAGTTTTTTCCCGGCACCCGTACTTCCTGTAATGCCAGTGACATGAATGGTATGGTTTACCCAGCCTTTTGCAATGGATGGAAGTAAGGCTAACTGTATGGCAGTTGCGAAGCAGCCTGGGTTGGCGATTCTCTTAGCACTTCGTATTTCTGTTTTTTTTACCTCCGGTAAACCATAAATAAATCCCTCTGATTCATCCCTGTAATCTGTAGAAAGATCGATTATTACTGTATCCTCATGGAAGGAATGCTGGTTCACAAAAGATTTGGTCTCCCCGTGAGGCAGGCACAAAAACACAGCATTTAAGTTTTTGCATAAAATTTGATCGGTGAATACCAAGTCTTTTTCTCCGATAAGATCGGGATGTACTTCCTCTAGTTTTTTGCCTTTTTGACTGTTGCTGTGTATGCAAGTGATTTCTACCTCCGGATGGTGCATAAGCAGGCGAAGTAGCTCCCCACCTGTGTATCCGGCTGCGCCAATCACTGCAGTTTTTAGTTTACTCATGATTTTGGGGTTGGTTCACTTTATGGAAAATTGCGGTTTGGTTTCCCAATATTTTTGTAAATCCCTTTACGTCCTCAGCGGTGTATCCCTTGTTCATTTCGCCATAGCTGCCAAATTTTGCCGACATAAGGTCGTTAGGGGAAGAGATGCCGATAAGTTGGAACCTGTAGGGGTGCAAAGCTACTTTTACCTCTCCGTTCACGTATGTCTGGGTGGAGCTTAAAAAGGCTTCCATGTTCCTCATCACAGGATCCAAGTAATGTCCCTCGTGGAGGTGATTACCGTAAAACTCTGCCATTTGGTTTTTCCAGAAAGCCTGCCATTTGGTAAGGGTGTGCTTTTCCAGCAATTGGTGGGACTTAATTATGATTAAGGGTGCAGCAGCCTCAAAGCCCACTCTGCCCTTAATGCCGATGATGGTGTCCCCTACGTGTATATCCCTTCCTATGCCATAGGGTGCGGCGATTTCCTGTACCTTGAGAATAGCGGATACAGGGTTTTCAAAGGTCTCGCTGTCAACCTTTTTTAATTCTCCTTGCTGGAAGCCCAGGGAAATGGTTTTACTGTCTTTGGCAGTGACTTGTGTGGGGTAAGCGTCTTCCGGCAAGGAATTTTCTGAAGTCAGGGTTTCCTTTCCCCCTACAGATGTTCCCCATATCCCCTTGTTGATGGAGTATGCTGCCTTTTCAAAATTCATGGTTACCCCATGTTTTTTGAGATAGTCAATTTCCTGCTCACGGCTAAGCTTAAGATCCCGTATAGGGGTGATGATTTCAGCCTCTGGCAATATGGTCTGAAAGATCATGTCAAACCTAACCTGGTCATTTCCCGCTCCGGTACTCCCATGTGCCACGGCTTTGGCCCCTATTTTTTTGGCATACTCTGCCAGGGATTTGGCCTGCAGGATCCTTTCTGCACTTACAGACAATGGGTACGTTTGGTTTTTCAATACGTTCCCAAAGATGAGGTATTTTATCACCTCCCTATAATAGGTGTCGGTAACATCCAGAACTTGGAAGGATGCCACTCCCAGTTGCCGTGCTCTGTCTTCGGTTTGGGCAAGTTCTTCTTTCGAAAAACCCCCTGTGTTTACCAAGACGGCATGTACCTCATACCCTTTGTCTTTTGAAAGATGGATGGCACAAAAAGTGGTATCAAGGCCACCACTGTATGCTAAAACTACTTTTTTCATCTGTTTATATTTTGTCTGTCATTCATTTTTTGCAATTATAGAAAGGGTATAAGAAACGCTAAGAAAGTTAAATTTTCATCTACATGCTCACGGCAATACTCCTGTGTGCTTAGCGTTTGATGTCAATTTCATGTACGGGGTTTCATTGCCGGAACAATGATATTTCAACCTCCAGTAAAAAACGACCTTTGTTTTGTTATGCTACCTTTTCTATGTGTATGCTCATTCCGAGATCCTTTAGTTTGTCCAGGTATCTCTGGATCTGTCTGTCTTTTTTTCTGTTGTCCAGGTATTCCCCTCCGAGTTCTTTGTATGGCGTTTTGTCCTTTAGGATGAAGTAGGCCGCTACCAGGATCTTGTGTCCTACTGCTATAAGCGCTCTTTTTTTGCCTCTTCTTCCCACCAGACTGTCATATTT
>PXCO01000399.1 GCA_003565295.1 Cyclobacteriaceae bacterium | reverse complement strand
TCTACCGGAGGCAGGGTTCCATGCAGCGCGAACAACATGATGTCCCGTGCGATGGGGGCGGCAATCGTAGAGCCTCCTCCACCATGCTCGACTACTACTGTGACCGAGAAGCGTGGCACATCGTGAGGCGCAAAAGCGACGAACAACGCGTGATCACGACGGTTCCACGGCAGTTCTGCCTGTGTACGAACGCCAGCCGCTCGTTCAGCCGAAGTGATTGAAAAAACCTGACTTGTTCCAGTCTTGCCCGCCATTTGGTTAGATGTATCCGCAATTCGCGCGTTGTAGGCCGTGCCTCGCTCATGATTGCAGACGTCGAACATCCCCCGACGAACAATGTCTAAGTGCTCAGGTGACACTCCGAGTGATGGCGGTGCTATTGAATGTTGAGGACGCAGGGACCTCGGCACAATCATACGCGGCACCAACTCAAGCCCCGACGCAAGGCGCGCGGTCATGACGGCGAGCTGCATCGGAGAGGCCAGTGTAAAGCCCTGTCCGATTGATGCATTGATTGTGTCACCAATCAGCCAGTCTTGGCCGTAGCGTTCTTGCTTCCACTGACGCGTTGGGTTGTTGCCTTGCGCCATGCTGAAAAGCGGAAGATCAAACCTTTTTCCCAAACCCAAGCGGTCGTTCATTTCGGCAATAGTATCAATGCCTACCCTCTGGGCCAACTCATAGAAATAGACATCGCAGGACTCCCGAAGTGCGCCCACCATGTTCATTCGTCCGTGTCCGCCGCGTTTCCAGCAATGGAAGCGGCGTCCGGAGATATCGACGTAGCCCCTGCATGTTACGTGCTCTTCAGGGTCCATCGCTCCGCGTTCAAGTGCAGCAAGCGCATTGGTCATCTTGATTGTAGAGCCCGGCGGATAAGCGCCCTGAACTGTCTTATCAAAGAGCGGTCGATAATCATTGTTTAGCAGTGCGCCATAGTCGACAGTTGAAATTCCCCTCACAAACAGATTTGGATCGAAAGAGGGAGCAGACACGCAGCCGAGCAGATCACCTGATATTGTATCAAGCACGATCGCCGACGCGCTCTGCCCTTCGAGACGCACTCGCATGAAATTCTGCAGGTGGTGATCGAGCGGGAGATCAATATCACCCCCAGCTGCTGATCTTTCAAGACCAAGTTCACGTATCGTTCGGCCAGAAGCATTGACTTCGACACGCCGTGTGCCCGGAAATCCCTGCAGTTCTGCCTCGAAAGCTCGCTCAATACCTACCTTGCCAATTTGGTAATCGGGCTGACGGAGCAGGGTTGAGGGTTCTTGTGCGGCTTCCAGATCACGATCACTGACAGGACCAACATATCCGACCTGATGGGCAAAATCTGAACCAAAGGGGTAGATGCGCGACAGTCCCATCTCAAGCTGTACGCCTGATAGGGCAGGGAGATTGACTGCCACTGTTGTCAACTCCTCCCAGCTTACCCGGTCTTTAACCGTGACTTGGGTGTAAGATCGCTGTCGTGCAATTTGATCACGGATCTTCTCCACTTCCTCGTCCGACAGCGTTATGAGGATACGTAAGTTGTCGAGAACATGATCAATATCCCGAGTTTCCTCGGGAATGATTGTCACGCGATAGGTCTGCTCGCTTCCAGCTACGATTTTCCCTGCGCGATCGAAGATGCGTCCTCTTTCGGGTCGCACAAGTCTGAGTGCGATCCGGTTATCTTCCGCCAGAAGTCGGTACTGTTCCGCGTCCTCCACACCCAGCTGCCACATCCGTTTTCCGAGTGCGCCCGCAACCAGTGTCATGGACGCCCCAAGAATGGCAGCTCGTCGTGTTGTAAGCTGCGCCGCGCGCGCGATGTCACGTTCTGACTTACGCATCTTCAGTTCTTTCGTTTGTGCTGCGGTTTGACGACTTCGCCCTTACCGTTTGCACGTAGGCGACACTGCGGAGGGAAAAGACCAGAAGCACCAGGCCCGCAAACCAGAACTGCAACGGGTTCGGATCAGGGGTCGCCCTATGGAAACTCAGAAAATGCGCGTACAGAAAGTACGCCGTATGCACCACCACCAGCGCCCAAAGTACAAGCGCGGTCATTTGAATTGCCTTCCAGGAGTTAGACCCGAGAAATCGCACAGCCCGGTCGCTCGAGGTCAACATAAGGATGAGACCGATACCCAGCGCAAGGATGCCGATGGCATTGGCGAGCCCGAACCCTTGCTGCAGCATCACGTACTCCAGGTCGACCGGATGGAACTCGAACCCGAACAGGCGAAAGAAGTCCCATTCCACCCACCCTTCAAGAATGATCACCGTATGCACAAAGGCCAGAACCACCGAGTAGATTCCCAGCTCCCTTCGCCATGGAAGCCATTTCGCACTCGCAAGAAATAGACGCGGTGCAGCACCGAGTGTCATGGTCAAGGCAAGCAGCAGTACCGCTGCATCACCGAAGGCACGGTTCCATCTATGCATTGGGCTCCACTGACCGTGCACGAGCGAGAAAGCATAGACGAGTGTGGCGGCCGCGATGAGAACAACGACGTGACGTATGAGAGTTCGCCGTCGGTTAGGTTTCGATCGAGATGGGGTTTTGGGCAAATCTGCGGCAATGGTCATCGGGAGACCTCGTTTGGAGAGTGTGGTTCTTGAGTGTGAAATGAGCGCCATCTCCGCCATATGGCGAAAAAAAGGACAGCGATTCCGCCGGCGGTTACATAGGGTCGCATCGGGTCAAACCAGAGCAACAAGGCTTCGCCGCCGAAGATCAGCATGAGGATCTTGTTGCAGGTCGGGCAGGCAATCCCGAGGAAACCCGCCGTTCCCCCTGCCGTGGCGCGTCGGAGGCCGCAGGTATTCGGCAGCGCGAAGAAGACACCGGTGAGTACCGCAAGAAGCGCGAGGGCAGGAAACTCCCACGCACCGACAAGTGTCATCCGGACAAACAACGGGTTGGCCCAGATTGCGGATACCGTGCCCAGTGCGATGAAAGCGAGCATGGCCACCATCCACCCCCGAAGGAATGGATGCAGTTCTTGCGACCAAGACCAGATCGAGCGTTCAATTGACATGGCAGTCCCTCATGGCGCGGAGTGGTCCAGCTGAACGACTTCACCGTCGAAGACAATCTGGAAGCGCCATCGCCCGCTCATGGGAAAGCTGCCTGATCCAGTCCAGGTGCCGTCTGATCGGCGGAGCATGGGCACCAACGTGCGCCCCATGTTGTGGCCAATCATGGTCATCGAGACATTCGGTTGAATGAGCGTCGCGTCATTGCTGTCGTCGTCGCTTTCGAACTTAGCGGTGATTCCGAAAGCGCTGCCGTCTGCGTCCGTGAGATCGATCACGAGGCGTCCGCCAGTCAGGTCAAATGCAGCGGGCATCGCGGCCGAGGCATTTGATCCTAAACTGCCCTGATTGTTTAAAAAACCAAGGTAGATCGAAGTTCCAACGGCAATGAGCAACAGAGCGATCGAGCCGGCAGTCAGTACAAAACGATTTGACTGCATGGCTTTAAACAACCACGACTTGGGTTCCGATGCGGACCAGATCGTAAAGTTCCTCAACATGGTGATTGAACAGGCCGAAGCAACCGTTCGAAGCCCGGCGTCCGATCTTGGCGCGATCGTCAATCCCGTGGATCCGGTAGTATTGCCAGGACAGATTCAGTGCGCGCGTCCCGAGCGGATTGTCTGGCCCTGGGCCCACAACTGCTGGCAGCGTTGGGTCACGTTCGCGCATATTCGGGGTTGGGATCCAAGTCGGGTTCAGGCGTTTCAGCACGATTTCAGTGCGTCCGCGGCGCGTGAACTCCTCGGTCATCGG
>PXCO01000171.1 GCA_003565295.1 Cyclobacteriaceae bacterium | reverse complement strand
CCAGTTGCCATCAGGTGACCAAGTAGGTTGAATGTCGGAGTGGTGATCATTGGTCAACTGTGTCAATTGTATCCTCTCAAAGTCAAAAAGATAAAGATCTGATTGACCTTCCTTCAAACCTGTCATTACCATATAGCGTCCATTTGGGGACCAGGAAATATAATTGAAAGCCTCCAGTCCGGGAATGGGGATTTCTTGAAGTGTGGCTCCTGTACGCACATCCACCACCACTATCTGATTTTTGCCTTTACTGTAAATGGTATAGGCAAACCTTTTGCTGTCTGGGGAAAATGTTCCTACTGACTCTATGAAATTAAAGTCGTCCACATGCATGGATTGAAGGTGAGAGGTGAGTTTCCGTACTATTTTTCCGGTTTTCACTTCCACCAAGTAGATGTCCACAGATAGCAGCTCCTTTTCAGAAATGAAAGCTAAATATCGGGCGTCTGGGCTATAAACTGGGGAAAGGTTCAAGTTCCCGGCATTTTCAGGATGGAACCATTTTACCCCCATGACTTCGGTGGTGTCTTGGATAAAGGCGGTGTAATAGGACTTAATTTGGTCTGCCCAGCGTTTTGAGAACTGTGCCTCTGTGAGTCCCAACACCTTTTCCAGTGCCCTTTCATATCCTATTGCGGCGGTATGCAAAAACAAGGGCCTTATAATTTCTTCACCCCAAATTCCGGTAACATAAGCCCAGAAAGCGTGGCCATACCGATAGGGGAAGAATTCAAAGCTATTGGTCATTTGCCTCAGTGTGGGAAACCTGTCCTGGGCAACAGCGTCCCTCATCCACATAGCCGTATGGGGGTGTTCCCTTCCTAAGGACATATATTCTGCCATACCTTCCACCATCCATAGAGGGATGTTTCGCATGGCTGCCGCTCCCAAGGTATCAATGTTGCCCAACATCCGGAATTGAAACGCATGAACCATCTCGTGGCCTACGACATGTCCCGTCTGGGCATGCGTATGGTTATAGGGCATGGCGATCCTGTTTTTAAGGCTTTCGGTGACCCCACCGGTGCCTACGGAAATTTCCCCACCTATGGCTGTGGATTGTTGGAAGTCTGCGTGGTGGTTATAGAAGATGATGGGATTTCTTACCTTGAAGGTGTCCTGAAGTACCGCCAAATGTTTCCGATACCACCACTCGTGCCATTTAGCAAGTCTTTTGGCCGTAGAATCGTTTTCCAGGTAATGGTAGAGGTCAAAGTGTGGCGTTTCCAATAACCTGGCCTCGTCCTTTTTGTATTTAGGCTTGTTTCTACCAAAATATTGGGCATGGGAATCAAAGGCTATTCCTATCAAAAGAAACAACCAAAATGTTACTCCGATTAGCGTTCGTTCAAATGTATATACATTTAGGATACAAGCACGATTTTCCATAGCGACATACATATGGTGTTACACTTAGAAAAACATGCGAATACTTTAAATTACACAGGGTTTCCTATCGTTAGTGGGGAAACCCTGTTCATAGGGCTTCTTACCTATCGCCTTGTCTCTGTTTCTGTGTTGATGAAATATGGGGTTTTTCCATCACTGATGATGATCTTGGTATTGGGGGATGAGGCCAAATCGGAGAGGGTTTCAAGGCTCCTTAATTCAATTATCTCCTTGGTCAGCCCCTCTGCCAATATTTTTTGGGCATCCCTTTTACCCTCGGCCTCAATGCGCCTCCGCTTAGCTTCCATCTCTTCCCTTTGAAGTACGAATTCCATGCGTTGTGCCTCTTGGTCAGCTGTGAGTTTATCCTCTATTGCCCTGGTCAATCCGGCAGGCATTCGAATACTTTTCATCAATACTGATTCAATGATAAAGCCCCTGTGCCCCAGTACTTCTTCCATTCTTTCCTGGATGGCCTGCTCTATGGTTGCCCTTTGTGCAGTATGCATATCCTGCGCTATAAATCTGGCCGAAATATCCGCAGCTGCAGATCTGAATACTGGAAGGATTATATCCATTTCATAATTTTCTCCCACCTCGGTGATTACTTTAGGCAGGTCTTTTTCTCGGATTCTATACAGAATGGATATTTCGGACTGTATGGTCAGTCCCTCTCTACTGGGCAAATTCAAAAATACTTCCAGATTGGTGGTCCTGATTGGTGCCTTAATTAACCTGGCAAAAACGGGATTATACCAATACATTCCAGGCCCATAGGTGTCTTCGGAAAGCCTTCCGAACTTTCGCTTTACAGCAACTTCCCCCTGCCTCACCACTCCCGGTGCGCAGGAAGCCACTAACATCATGATAGTTAACAGTATTACAAGCATCCTCGTTTTCATAATCATCACACATTTATAGTTGGTCTAAACTAGAAATTCACAAACGAATGATAATTACCTTCACTTTTGGAGGTTCACGTGCTGAACCTATTACGCAAAGCCGATAGAAAATGCTACATTATTGTTTCAAGTTTTTGTAGTCAAACTGTGTTCCATTCTTATTTACTTTCTTTTAATTGGGGGAATAGCAAAACTTGATCAAGGGATTTGGGAGAAAAAACTCAAAATATATGACAAGTTTTCAGCGATCTGAAATTTTGACATATTGAAAAGTACCATGCTTTCTGGAATGGATAGTCCTTTGATTTAAAAAATTGGAAATGCCCCTTCCCAAGTTTGATCAGTTGAGAAGGGGAATTTATTGACAGCTATTATGTATCCTACCATGCTGGGGTGAAGTTCAACCCAAATACGCCCCCCATCCATTGCCTTTGCCAAGGTACGGCGTAAAAAGCCTCCATAATGGCAAAGCCCAATAAGTTCCCTCTAAGGGAAGCACCGGAACTGGCTACTGGTCTCCTGGTCAAGTCAATATCCCCATCAATACCCGATGGGGCGCCTACCAGACCCCTGTTATCCCAGGCCATTCCGGTATCCACAAAAAGAGAAAACTCTGTAGGTAAAATATTGGACCGGATCATGGATAATCGTTCTGGCCCCGATAGTGGTAGCCTGACCTCTAAGTTCCCGACCACTATCTTATTTCCTACAAGTTGGTTGACCGAAAAATTGCCCGTACGGTTGACATTATTCCTACTAAAGGAATTTCCAGTAAAGCCTCTTACCAAGGTAGGTTGGCCCAGGAATATAGGTGGAAGGATGTCCCTTCTCACATCTTGTCCATACCTACCAAAGTGATAGAGCCTCGTCGCTACCGTAAAAGGAGCCATTCTGACGTACCTACGGTAATCGGCCAAGGCGGTATAGAAATTGGTGGCTCCAAAATACCTTTCCACATCAAATCTATATCTGGTGCCCATCAAAGGACCCACCGTTCCAAAAGAGGTGTTGTCCCCCACAAATGCCGCGTTTACTTGCCCCACATTGAACCCAGGAGGGGAAGGTTCTCGTGTACGCGTTTCGCGGAGAAATGCACCTCTGTGGAAAAAGTTGTTAACGCGATCCACTCGAAAATGATATCGGGTGATGGATAGTCCGGATTCCAACCTCATTGCCCTGGATAAGGGACGTACCACAAAACCCCCTGCCCTGGTTTCAAAGGTTCTGATCAGGTCAAGGGCACTGTTCACTACCGGGATCTGTATTTCGCCAATGGTCAAGGAATCTAAGAATACACTTGATACCGCAGACTGGTAGGGGACATGAGAAACCATTCCACCCCAAAAGATGGGGTTCTTTTTGTTCACATAGGCACCTTGAAAACCTATATCGAATATTTCTCCATTTAGTGAAATACCGGTAAATAACTGGTGGTTTCCCAGAATATCGCCAAAGAGTGCATTTACGCCACCTGCCAAAGCTGTGGCGTATGTACCTCCCACCATATT
>PXCO01000308.1 GCA_003565295.1 Cyclobacteriaceae bacterium | reverse complement strand
CATGTGCGGCAGGATCAGTGGTCGTCAGGTGTACTGCATGTCCCTTTTGGGCAATCATCACGGCAATGGCCGATGCTGCCAGTGTTTTGCCTACTCCTCCTTTGCCCATTGTCATCACCAATCCGTGCTTATTTTCTCCGATAAGGTCTTCCACCAATGTATCCAACCCATCAATTGTGGATGTCCAATCGGTAACAGCATCCACAGCGGAGGAAAGCATCTTTTCTTGGATGTCCGCATCCAATAATGAGCGGAGCCTTTCAGCACCAAGTACATTGTAGGGCAATAGCGGAAAAGATTTCACCGGAAGCTCCTTTAGGCTATTAGGAATTTGCCGTAGTTGAGCTTCGGCGATTGCCTCCATTTTTATCGCAAAAGCATCCTTGTGATCGGTAGCCTTGAATACGCCGTTGATATAGAGTTGCTGCCGATTTAATCCCAATTCTTTCAATTCGCCACTTGTTCTGTTGGCTTCTTTTAGTGAGGACGTATCTGCCCTTGCCACCAGGTAAAAGGTTGTTTTTCTGCCATCCCTTAAGGTTTGGACTACTTTGTTGTAGCGCTCTTGGCTGCTTTTAAGTGCAGAAGTAGGGCCAAGGCAGGAAGCTCCATTAGGGTTTTCTTCGGAAAAAGAAGCCCAGGCCGCAGGTAATTCCAATAAGCGCAGGGTATGACCTGTGGGGGCCGTATCGAAAACGATGACGTCAAATTCACCGCCTTGGTGCTCACCGGAAATAAAACGGGAAAATTCGTCAAAGGAAGCGATTTCCGTGGTACAGGCACCGGAAAGTTCCTCTTCTATTTTTTTTATATCAGCCAATGTGGCCACCCCTTTCATAGGTGCTGTTACTCTTTTTCGGTATTCTTTGGCAGAAACTTCTGGGTTGATATTGATGGCATAGAGGTTTTCCACCCCCTTCACAGGAGCAATTTTTTCACTTACGGGGCTATCCAGCACATCGGAAAGGTTGGAGGCAGGATCGGTACTTACGATCAGTACTTTTTTCCCTTTGTCGGCTATTTGCACGGCATGGGCGCAGGCGAGGGAGGTTTTGCCCACCCCGCCTTTACCGGTGAAAAACATATAGGGTGTGATTGTTTGGGTTATCCTGTCCATTGTTTTGGCCTCTTAAATGGTTAGTATTGAATATTTCCTTGGAAGTCGTGATTCTTATGGGTTTTGAAGAAAAGCATCTTATTATTAATTACATTGCAATATTACGATATATCTGATGCGATAGCAAAATTTCTCAAGAAAATACTAGGTAAATGCGTAATACTTATCACGCCTTGAATTTTAATCTATCATTGAAACCAGGGAATTTGGCAAAAAAACAAAAGTAGAGGCTTTGGGAAGGATTACCACCTATACAGCCTATCATGCGGGACAGTTGGCAATCCTGGTAAAGTATGGAGGAGATTGATTGTTGTTGATATCATAGGAAGTTTTATGATTTGATCCCATAAAGGCTATTGTTCACCTTATTAGCCTTGGGAAAGCATTACATTAAATTGCCTTAAAATCGAGGATGACGAAAGCGTCAGACACATGTTGCCCCGTAGCTACGGGGCAACATGTGAGATTTTTTGATATGCCAAATTAATCCAAATGTAGAGTTTATTTTGTAAATATTAATTTCAATAAACTGAATATCAATATGTTAAATAATAAACTCTCTAAAATGTTTCAATAAGTAAACAAAATATCTATTTAAGAAGTTTGTTTGATATGGCGGTTTAGCGGCATAAAAATTTATAATAGACAGTTATAAGCTTAAATAATTGAAAAATGTATATGAGAATAAAATTTTTCAAACTCTTTCAAATATCATTTTTTCTTGGCTTTTTAATTTTCTCCTCCAGCGTCTCATTGGCACAGAGATTTGAAATCATTCCAACGGTAATGCTGTCTACCCCAGGTTCAGGCACATATACTGTTCCGACTTCGACCACCCTGGGTCCGGATGAGTATGTGGACGAGATTGAAGTGAAAATAGTTATTGTAGGAGGTGGAGGTGGAGGTGGCAGAGGTGAAGGCGCAGGAGGCGGTGGGGGCGGCCAAGTGGTGGCTTTTACAATCAATGCATCTCCTGGAGATTCATATGCATATACAGTAGGTGCAGGTGGTGCGGGTGGTAGTGCTACGAATGAGGCCGGTAGCAACGGGACACCCACAATTTTTGATACACAAATTGCAAATCCCGGTCTTGGTGGTGGCGGAGGGAATGCAGGTGCTGGAGGAAATTCAGGCGCTGCAACCCCGGGGAGTGCTGGAGCTTCTGCAGGAGGGAATAGAAGAGCAGGTGGTGGAGGTAGTGGCGCCTCGGATAACGGAACTGACGGGACTGTAAGTGCTTCTGGTCAACCCACAGCTATTGGTGGTAATGGGGGGCCTGGACTGTTTGGATATGGTGGGGGTGGTGGAGGGGCGGCTACTTCTAGCAGATTCCAAATACAAGGTTCTGCTGTTGACGGAGGTACAAATGGATCTGCAGGAACAGCTACAAATGCCACAAATGGCGGAGGTGGGGGTGGAGGTGGAATAGGGGGTGGTAATGGTGGAGATGGACTAGTTCTCATCTCTGAAACACTTGTAATACTTCCTGTAGAATATGCCTACCTCAATGCATCTTTTGATGAAAAAAGCCGGACTGCTCATATAACCTGGGCTACTTATAAAGAATGGGAAAATGCTCATTTTGACATACAGCGTGCTATTGATAATGCGACAACTTTTGAAAGCATTGGACGTGTGGAAGGTGTCGGCTACTCTGATGTTAGCACCTATTATAGCTTTACTGATGAAAATCTACCCCTTTTTGGTGCTATGGCCTATTACAGACTAATGCAAGTGGACTTTTCAGGTTTTATTGCTTACAGCAAAACTGTGGGTATGAGAATTCCTCAGGTTGGTATAAGCAAAGGGGTTTGGCGAGCTTACCCAAATCCGATACTATGCGAACAGTTGAGAATATCTTTACTTGATAAATCTCGGTATGACGGGGAAAACATTGCTTTCCGAATTGTACATCCTATGTTAACTACCCAAACAATCACGGTCAATTCTGAAAATGAAATAAATGAGCAATTAGCCATTCTTATTCCAAGAATTCCCAAAGGTTTAATGGTCGTAGTAATTCAATGGGGACAGAATGTAGAGTATATTAAGGTGCTTAAAAAATAATATTCCAAACACACTTTTGTGTTTTATTTTTCAGCGAAATTTGAAAGAGATGCTTGTGAATGACCTGGTTTCACCCAACGGCTTCCACGGATTTCATGCAGCCACCCCAGCAAACACCTTCGTTTTTAAGTTGAACCCATTAAAATCACGCTATTTTTTTAAATATTTGGTAATTGATATCAGTATTTAATAAATTGATTTTTAGTCGGTTATGATAAATCGATTGAAATTTTCTGAAATTACGGGTTACGTTTCCAAGAATATTTGCTTTGTCACGTGAAGACCGATGCTAATTTTATGTTTCCTATTAAAACCAGCATCAAAAATCGAAGGAACCCTTTGCAGCATTAAAAAATGCAAGGGGCGAAAAGCCAGAACCCAAAATGCCCTTAAAGAAGCTTTTATCTACCTATTCAGATGAAGAGGATTTTGCATCCACAAATCACACCCGTGCCTTCCCTTCAGATGCAGCGGCGTGGAATGCCTTTAGGGAAGGAAGTGAATCTGCGTTTATCTATATCTATGAACGCTATTTCCATACATTATATGCGTATGGATTCAGGATCATTTCCGATCCGGAGGTGGTCAAAGATGCCCTTCAGGATATGTTCATCCACCT
>PXCO01000097.1 GCA_003565295.1 Cyclobacteriaceae bacterium | reverse complement strand
GAAAAGCCTGCCCCGCACGGAAAGCCCCTATGTCTTTCACGCCCAGCGCGGCGGGATGCTGTCCGACATGACGCTTTCCGCGGTCATGCGCCGCATACAGGAGGCCGAAGCGAAGGCGGGCCGGGCGGGCTTCCTCGATCCCACCAGCAAGCGGCCCGCCGTGCCGCATGGGCTGCGCTCGACCTTCCGGCAATGGGCGGCAGAACAAGGCTTCCCGCGCGACATGGCCGAACTGGCGCTGGCGCATTTCGTCGGCACCGAAGTCGAGCGGGCCTATCAGCGCTCGGACATGCTCGAACGCCGCCGCGACATGATGGCGGCATGGGCCGACTTCCTGACCGGCACCGCCGCCGCTGCGGGCGGCAATGTGGTGAGGCTGGCATGACAAGATCGCGCGCACCTGAGATCGATTTCGAGGGCCTGCAAACCTCAAAGGAAAGCCTGACCGACCTCGACAGGTTGAAGCTTCGCCTCGAAGATTTGGAGGCGCTGCGCGATGCTGGCGAACTCAACCGCGCATACATCGCCTTTGACGCCTTAGCCGCTTTTCTTGGCGCGCGGATGAGCGGCTTCTCGGACGCTGAACTGCGGGAGACTTGGCCAGAAATCTGGGGGACTGACACTATCGCGCTTCCGCGTGCTCTGGTGGCCGCTTTGGCCGAAGGCTGGATGGCCTACAAGCAGGCCAACACCGGTAGCGGCTTGGGGGAAGCCTTCAAGATCGAGGGCGGCGGCGGTCAAGGCAAGCAGCCGATGAAAACGCGGCAACGCCACCGGGATCACGACCTGTCACTCGCGCGTGCAGCCGAAGCTGAGTGGGTGGCGCATCGCGGATCGCAAGAAGCTGCTTGGAAAGCTGTCGCCGAAAAGGCAGGCGTGAGCGTGGAGACCGTGAGAAGAGCGCATCAGAAATACGGCCCAGAATTAAGGAAACGGTCTAAAAATCATGGGATTACCAAGTCAGGGTGAAAACCTCTTGAAGCGCTGCAACTGGTTAGCGTGGGCATCAGACGGCATCCTTCCTAAAGAAGCCGCGACAATCCTGCTGCGGCCCATCGGAAGGAAATGAAGATGGCTGACAAAATCTTGCGCCGCCATGAGGTCGAAGCCTGCACAGGGCTTTCCCGTTCCACCATTTACGCTTGGATGCAAAAAGGTAGCTTTCCCAAGCCTGTTGGCTTGGGTTCGCGGCTGGTGGGCTGGCGGGAAAGCGATATCGCCGCGTGGATCGAAGCCCGCGAAGAAAAGGTGGCGAGCCATGCCGCGCAGCGCTGAATGGGCACACGGTCGCTCTTCGCCCTTCGCCTGGCGCACCTGGCCTTTTGCGCTGGGCACCAGAGCGGAGGCGGAAGAAATTGCGAAGCAGGTGGGCGGCTATGTCATCGAATACGAGGACGGGACGTGCACCGTCAGCACGCGGCGGCGGCAGACTTTCGCCGCCATCGCGGACCCGCTTTTCCGTGAAAAGGGCGTGGTGTTGATCTACTCCCGAGAGAACGGACCCGAGGCCAGCGAGGTCGCGCAGCTTCTGTCGATGTATGTGGCCGCTGGCGTCCCCGCCGATTGCTTGCGCATCCCGGAGCGCCGCCCCGTGGTCTACCTGGGCCTTTGTGGTCGGAGCATGGTGATCCATCAGCGGAAAAAGGTCTTCTGCGAGGATCATCGCCTCAGCTTGAAGAGGCAGGCGCGCACAGAGTTCCCTTTCGTGCAGTCGTCGCAGCCGGTGAACCTGTGCAGCGACAGGGCGCGCGCTGAACTGGTGCAGTGGATCGAGCGCACCGGCCTGCGGTTCGAGTATCGCGGCTTGTCGCGGCTTGGCGTGATCGTGGTTGACCCGCTGGACAAGGCATTGCGCGGGAATACGCGGGTGACGCACCAGATCGGCGCGGACGCGGCCTTGGCCCTTGTGCGCGACCTTCGTGCGCGCGGGATCAGGGCTACGGTGGTTTTCGTTGTTCCCGGCGATCCTGAGAGCGGCGAACCCGTTTGCCATCCGAAGTTGCGGGATGCCGCGACCATCGTGCTGCGCACCAGCACCCGAGAGGGCGTGCCGCCGCTGCGGATCATGTCGGGGCCGCAGCTAGGCCTTTCGCAAGTTCAGGACTTCAACAGGCTGTTCGAGGACTAGGACGCGCTCGGTCGCATGGGTGCAAGCGGGGCACCGGGAAGCGGCATCCGTTCCCAGCCGAAGCATGGCCATGCCGCCAAGGCAACACTGAAAGAAAAACCCGGCAAGCGCTGCCACGCCGCCGGGTTCAGCATAGGAAAACGAGTTCATGCCAGATCACAAGAGTATAGCCCAAACCCCTGAAAATGGGAAGGACGAGGTGCTGGACGCGGCGCTGGAATGGGCGGCGGCGGGCGTGCCGGTGTTTCCGGTGTCGAAGTCCAAGGCCCCGCTGACCGCGAACGGACACAAGGACGCCAGCACCGACCCCGACAAGGTTCGAGAGCTATTCAATGGCGGCGCCTGGGGCATCGGTGCCGCTATGGGCCGGGAAAGCGGGCTGTTCGCCATCGACAGCGACCACTACAAGCCCGGCGAGGCGGGCGAACAAGCGCTGGCGTTCATCCGCGATCTGGAAGAGAAGGGACTCTTGCCGCAGACCCGCACGCACAAGACCCAGAGCGGCGGGCGACATTACCTGTTCCTGTCAGATGCCGACTGGCCCAACTGCAAGCCAAGCGCGGGCGTCGAAGTCAAGGGCGAGGGCGGCTACATCGTCGTCCCGCCGTCGCCGGGCTATGAGGTAGAGCACGAGGGCGTGGCGGTTGCACCCAAGGGCCTGATAGAGCTTCTGCAAGCCAAAAAGACGGCGGCGTCCATGACGCCCAGCAACGCCTTGAAGCAGGCCATCATGGCGGGCGAAGACTTCCACGACAGCTTGACGCTGCTGGCCGCCAGGAGGGCCTCTGAAGGGGTAAGTCCAGAGCGGGTGCAAGCGGAGCTACTGGATGTGCTGAAGGCCTCTGTGGCGGCTTCCGAGAGCCACCCACGACACAGCCGCTGGAAGTCCTTGGTCGAGGACAAGAGCAAGGAGCTTTCGCGCATCGTGTTCAGCGCGGAAAGCAAGTTCAACCCGGACGCCGCCACCGCAGCCTTGCGGGAAGCGGCAGGGGGGCGTTTCGGTCTGCCCGCGCCCGTTATTCAGTTGTTCGAGGGCGCGGAAGCTCTGAAAGTGGACGCGCGCCCTTCAAGAAGAGAGCGGCGCGGCTTCGGCCTGGTGCCGATCGGCGCGCTCGAAATCAGAGAGCCGCGCTTTCTGATCGAGGGGCTGATCGAAGAAGATGCGCTGGTGCAGGTGTTCGGTGAGCCGGGCGTGGGCAAGTCGCTGCTGGCCTTCGACATGGCAGCCTGCATTGCGACCGGATCGCCTTTTCATGGCCGCGCTGCGAAGCAGGGCGGGGTGGTCGTGATCGCGGGGGAGGGCCACAACGGGATCAGGCGGCGCTTCGCCGCATGGGAGAAGCGCGAAGGGCAATCGCTTGCAAATGCGCCCTTGAGCATATCGACCGCGCCAGCACAAATCCTTGACCCAGAGTCCATCGAAGCTGTGCGCGCCGCGATTGAGGCAAACGCGATAGAGCACGGCCCGCCCGATCTGATCGTGGTGGATACCGTGGCGCGGAACTTTGGCCCCGGCGATGAAAACTCGAATAAGGACATGACCGCCTTCATCGCCGAGATCGACGCTCTGCGGGCGGAATATGGCTGCACTGTCCTGCTGGTGCATCATTCGGGCCACGCTGAACCGGGCCGGGCAAGAGGGGCGTCTGCGCTGCGCGGTGCCGTCGACGCAGAAT
>PXCO01000072.1 GCA_003565295.1 Cyclobacteriaceae bacterium | reverse complement strand
TGAACTTTCTATTGCCACCTTTCACAAAGTGGAGCACTTGCTTTCCAATTACCTGATCGGCTTGCTTATACAAATGTCCTCCATTTTTTCCATTGCCACCCTTGGTTTGTTGATTGCGGATATAGAATATGCCATGAGTATAGCGGTTTTTGCGGCAGTGGCGAATCTTATCCCCTACGCCGGCCCTATACTTGGCGCCACTTTCGGTATCATGGTGGGCCTATCCACCGGCAATTTTTCAGAGTCCACGGAGATTTATTTGTTTTTTGCAAAAATTTTAACCGTTTTTTCGATTGTTCAGCTGTGCGACAACATATTTTTGCAACCTTTCATATTTTCAAAATCTGTAAAAGCCCATCCACTTGAGATTTTTGTTGTTATCTTTGCGGGTGCAAAAATTGCAGGGGTATTGGGAATGATTTTCGCCATTCCCGTCTACACCATTTTCCGGGTCTCTTTTAAGGAATTTTACAGGGGGTACCGGGATTACAGGATTTTCAAATTAGATTAGAGTCAACACAATTCATGGGATTACAATGTGGGATCGTTGGTCTGCCCAACGTAGGAAAGTCAACCTTATTCAACGCCTTGTCGAGTGCGAAAGCAGAAGCCGCCAATTTCCCCTTCTGCACCATAGAACCTAATGTGGGTGTGGTCACGGTGCCAGATGGGCGCCTACAAACTTTGGAAAAACTAGTAAACCCACAGCGGGTATTGCCCACTGTGATAGAATTTGTGGACATTGCCGGATTGGTAAAAGGGGCAAGTAAGGGGGAAGGTCTTGGCAACAAGTTCCTGGCTAATATTCGCGAAGTAGATGCGATCATACACGTGATCAGGTGTTTTGATGACGAAAACATCGTACATGTGGCTGGTGGCATAGACCCACTTTTCGACAAGGAAGTAATTGACACCGAATTACAACTTAAAGACTTGGAATCCGTTGAAAAGAAAGCAGCCAAGCATGAAAAGATAGCTAAATCCGGAGACGCCAAGGCAAAGAAGATAATGGCTTCCCTTACCAAATTCAAGGACGGGCTTAATCAAGGAAAAAACGCTAGGGCCATAGAGGTGGAGGAAGAAGACCTGGAGGCGGTAGCAGACCTGCACCTGCTCACCATCAAGCCGGTACTTTACGTGGCCAATGTGGATGAAAAAGACATCCTTGAAGGCAACCAACACGTGGAGAAGTTGAGAAATCAGGTAAAGGACGAAAATGCTGAGGTCATTGTGCTTTGTGCTGCTTTGGAATCTCAGATAGCTGAACTGGAAGAAGAAGAGGAGAAGCTGCTTTTCCTCTCAGAATACGGTCTGGAAGAAAGTGGTTTAAACCGCTTGATTTCGGGAGCATACAAACTACTCAACCTTATCACCTATTTCACCGCTGGAGAGAAGGAAGTGAGAGCCTGGACGATCAAAAAAGGCTGGAAGGCACCAGCCGCAGCAGGGGTGATACACAGTGATTTTGAAAAAGGCTTTATTAAAGCTGAAGTGATCAAACTGCCCGACTATGAACTGTACAAATCCGAAGCCGCCTGTAGAGAAAATGGGAAAATTGCTGTTGAAGGTAAAGAATATGTAGTTCAAGACGGAGATATTATGCATTTTCGTTTCAATGTATAAAAAAAGTGAAATATTATTATTATGTTTGTCTCAACTTAATCACCCAAGAGTAGTTTAGATTAAAAAAACTTAATTAAAAGATTGTTTAACTTTTCATTTTTAAAGTCGTGAGAATTAGATTAATATTTTCCCTGAAAAACAAAGGTGCTTACCTCCCCTTTCACCACCAGTACATTCTTGCCCAATTCTTAAAGGGCCTGATTGTAAAAGGCGGTCGTGAAGAGTTTTTTAACTACAATTACTTCAACTTCTCTGGTCTGAAAGGTCAGACAAAAGTAAGTAGAAGTGGCTTGCATTACTATTCCAGCCTAGTTACGTTAGTGTTGTCCGCACCCGACCAAGACTTCCTTGACTACCTTCTGGAACAAGTGTTCAAGACCCCGAAAATTGAGTTAGGAAACCTGATCCTCTCCCCTGAGTACACCGAAAAGGAGACTGAGCCCGAATTGGAAACCTCAAACAAATTTGTTTGTATTTCCCCACTAGTCTTGCTTACCCCGACTTTCGATGATGAGTCCGGCAAGCGTTTCATCAACCCCGATACTGACGAGTTTTCGGATTTGCTTTACGAATCCACGCTCACCCGTATGGAAAGGTCTGGATGGTATAGCCAGGAACAGATGGAATCCTTCTACAAGTTCCAGGTAGTGCCGGACATGAACTACGTCAACAAATTACGGGAACAGCAGAAAAAATTTGCCAGGATTTATTCGGTGTATGATATGGATGTGAAATATGAGGTAAGAGGTTATACCCTACCATTTACCCTATATGCCGCAGCCGAAGTACAGGATTTCGTCTTCAAGTGTGGCTTGGGTGCTTTTACCCACAAAGGTTTTGGCATGCTAGACCTTGCCAACAATATGCCCAGCCAACGCACTGAACCGTATAAATATAAAAGAGAAGGTTTTGTGCCTTATAGAGCGCAACAAGGGGATGGACCCCCAAAGCGGGAAAACCCAACGGATACTAATACCGAAACTGACGAAGAGTTTGAATAAAAAAAGGAGCCAAATTTGGCTCCTTTTTTTATGAGTGGTCTAATATTCATCGTTTATCTCTAACCAATACCCTGTTGGGTCTTGCACATAGATTTGCCTGATCCCATCAGGCCGAATATTAATCTCCCCTACATTGCCGGGGAAATCCTCATAGGGTATCTTGTTCCTGTTCAACCTTTCGATAAAACCGTCCAGGTCCGCCACGCTAAAGCAGAGATGATTGGTTTTATCTATGGTGGGGTTAGTCCAAGGCTCCTCCCTTTCGATGATGTGCATGGAGGTATTGTTGCCCATATCCAACCACAAGTGCAAACCATCCTTAAAGGGCTCATCAATCTCCTCTAGTCCCAGGATATTTTTATAAAAATCACCGCTCTCTTTGAGGCTTTTGGCATATACAGCAATGTGGTCTATTTTTATTTGGCTATAAGCATTCATGGTAGAAAAGGTAAATAGTAAAAGGGTTATACAAATCAGATAATTCTTCATAATGGGATATCTTAGGTCTTTTAATAAATTAAGTTCTGCTAATTAACACAATTTTCTGCTACCTGTCGTAAAAAATGCCAAAGGTTTGTCCTTTGGCATTTAAAACAGGCCTTATTTACCCGCACATTTATTCTTCTTGATTTTCAGAAACTCTCATTGCTAACCTTTCCGCCTCCTCAAAGAGAAGGATGGCTTGTTGGTAAATTTCATTGATATCATTAATCACCTTGTAAAAGGCATTGTCATCATACAAATTTCTGGCCATATGCGCCTTTATCAGTGTTTTAAGATAGGGTTTTGATTTGGAGAAATCTTTTTCAATAAACTTCACCTTGTTCTTTTCACCCACTTTCACTAATTGATCCAGCATGGAATCTGATACTTCATAATGGTGATAGTATTCTTCAAAACTCATACTATCGTATATCTTCTTGTTCTTGTCCAGATAATCCAAAATAAATTCTCTCCATGACTCTGAGCCGAACAGCCGGTTGACGTACGTACTGGTCATACTGGTATCCATGGGAACAAAGAAGTCTGGCATGATGCCACCCCCTCCATAAACTGTCCTTCCTGTTATCGTTTCGTATTTCAAACTATCATCAAAGGTGATACTATCCGCACTGAAAAATTCTCCATGTTCCAGTCTTTTCATGTAATCCCTGCTATATTCATCCTCATTATCTTCCCCATAAGGCTTCTGAATGGATCTTCCAGAGGGAGTATAGTACCTGGCAATGGTAAGTCTCAATTCTGCTCCATCGGAAAGATCTATGGGCATTTGAACCAAACCTTTACCGAAGGACCTCCTTCCCACGATAAGTCCCCGATCATTGTCCTGAAGGGCTCCTGCCACAATCTCAGATGCAGAGGCACTCCCTTCATTGATCAGCACGATTACAGAACCATGTTCAAAAGCTCCCGGACGCACCGCTAATGCTTCTTGGTTATAGCGCTTAAGCTTTCCTTCCTGAGAAACGATCAACGCATTATCGGCGAGCATCTCGTCGGCGATATTTATGGCTGCCCCCATATACCCCCCGGGGTTCCCCTGAAGGTCTAGCACCAATCTACTCATCCCCTCATTTTTAAGGTTTTGGAGAGCTTTTCTAAATTCATCATGCGTATTGGCCGCAAAGCGGGTTATCTTAATGTAACCTACATCATCATTGATCATGTAGGAAGCATTCACGCTGTATTGAGGGATTTTATCACGGGTGATGGAAAAATCCAACAGCTCCTCCTGACTTCTACGTTTGATGGCTACCTCCACGGTGCTGCCCTTCGGGCCACGGAGAAGGTCAAAGACATCCCTATTGGTCACCCCTTTTCCGGCTACCACGTCGCCATCCACCTTGATGATCTGATCACCCGGCAAAATGCCCAATTTTTCTGAGGGTCCCCCCGTAAGGGGCGATACCACATAAATGGTATCTCTGAGAATACCAAACTCGATCCCAATGCCGTCAAATTCACCTTCCAATTGAGACTTGGCCAATTTGGCATCTTTTGCGGTGATATAACTGGAATGCGGATCCAGCTTGTTCAACATTTTTTCAATCCCATACTCCACCAATTCATTCGTGTTTACGCTGTCTACGTAGTCTCTATTGATGTAAGTAATGATTTCCTGGAGCTTGTAAATGGCGGATTTTAGGTCATTCCTGTCACTTTTGGGCTCTGCAAATGTGGCTCCTATCCATATCCCCGCAGAAATCCCCAAAGCCAATATAATGGGAAGTCTGATTTGGGCTTTAGTATTTTTTTCCTGACTCACGTTATCTTTTAGGTTATATGATGCTGTTTGTGATACTTTGTTTTATAAATTAAATGGAAATTATCCACTTTAACAATTAAACCGTGTTGAAAGGCGTTTCGTTTAAATAAACGCAATTATTTTGAATTCGATGCTTCTTTTAACGCTTTTTTAAATTTAAAACTTTTACTTTTGTATATACATGTCTATTCCTCAAAACATATTCCAAAAATCCATAGGCGATCTCGTAGAGGAAAATCACGTGCTAGCGGCCGTCCTGTATTATTTTGGCATAAGCTTCTTCAAATTTGAGCAGGAGTCCTTGGCCAAGGTTTGCCAACAATTCAAGATCAACCCCAATCAGGTGGTAGAAGAGTTGGAATCCTGGGCGAGTTCAAAGGAACCCAGCGAGGAGGAGCTGTTCCTGCATCCCATAGAAGTGCTGGTAGAATACCTGAAGAAAAAACACCGGGTGTTTGTGCGGCAGGAACTACCCTTCCTATCCAACATGGTGTCAGGCATCAACGCCCCTGAGGGCTTCAAGGGACTAATGGAGGACTTAAGGTTAATGTTCCCGCTTTTTGTGGATGATTTCATTCACCACATCCACGAAGAAGAAAACACCCTATTTGAAAGGATACAGTTTTTGCAATCCATAGAAAAAGGGGATGTACCCCTCCAAGAAGCCGTAGGTATTTTTGCCCAAAACTCCATTTTGGAGGATGCCGCAGAACATGAGGCCCATGACGACGAAATGGAAGGTATCCGTAAGCTTACCAACGATTACCTGCTTCCTTCTGATGCCCCAATGGCCATCAGAATCCTGTACATGGAGCTCCAAAAGTTGGAAAAAGAACTGGTGATCCATGCTAAAATTGAAAACGATTTGCTTTTTCCAAAGGCTGTGACATTGGAAAACGACATCAAAAAATTGATAAGCAAAATCATACAGTCCAATTAATGGCAAGGATCCTAGCCATAGACTTGGGAACCAAAAGGACAGGTTTGGCGGTTACAGACCCGCTAAGGATATTGGCCAATCCCTTGGACACCATTCATACAGCCAAACTCCAGGAATTCTTAAAGGAATATTTCAATAAAGAGGAAGTAGACACCATTGTGATAGGGTTTCCAAAAAAGATGGATGGCCAACCCACCCAAATGACCAAGCCTGTTTTGGATTTGCAAAAAAACCTGGGCAAAAAATTTCCCGGCAAAGAAATTAAACTGGTGGATGAGCGGTTTACGTCTAAAATGGCCATGCAATCTATGATAGCCATGGGCAGCAAAAAGAAGGACCGAAGGGAAAAGACTGGCAACCTGGACAAAATCAGCGCCACCATCATTCTACAAACGTATTTAAATCAACTATGATCTATCCCATTGTAGCATACGGCAATCCCATACTCAAGAAAGAAGCAGAAGAGATTGAAGAGGGCGATGATATCAAGACCCTGGTCGCAGACATGTTTCAGACCATGGAACATGCCAGTGGGGTAGGCTTGGCCGCACCACAGATCAATAAGGGGCTTAGGCTTTTTGTCATTGACAGCAATCACATGTTGGATGAGGATGCAGAGGAGAAGGGGGTAAGAAAAGCTTTTATCAATCCAATCCTCCTGGATGAATATGGTAACCCCTTTGCTTTTGAGGAAGGTTGCTTGAGTATTCCGGAAGTCCGGGCAGAAATCTCCCGGCCTGAAAAACTTACCCTGGAATATTTCGACGAGGACTGGAACTTAAAAGAAGAAGAGTTTTCGGGGCTCACCGCAAGAGTCATCCAACATGAATACGACCATTTGGAAGGCATCTTATTCATAGACTACCTCAAAGGCCTTAAAAAGCGAATGGTGAAAAGCAAGTTGATTGATATCAGCAAAGGCAAGGTGCCCACGGATTACCGAATGGTTTACCCATAACACTTTTTTTTCAATGCAAGATTTAAGCGTAGCATTCATCCAATCCCCACTTCATTGGCACGATAAAGGGGCGAATCTGGCCATGTTTGAAGAAAAAATATGGGGTCTTGAGCAGAAGGTGGACTTGATAGTGCTCCCGGAAATGTTTACCACAGGGTTTACCATGGAGGTAGCTGCCATGGCTGAGCCCATGAATCTGACCGGTACAAAATGGCTAAAGCAAATGGCTTCCCAGACCAAAGCCGTGGTGACCGGCAGCATAATCATCAATGAAAATGGTAAATTTTTCAACCGACTGATCTGGGCCCAACCCGACGGGGAAGTCCTCACCTATGACAAGCGCCACCTATTCAGAATGGCCAAGGAGGATCATTTTTTCGACATGGGTCTGAAAAGGAAAATATTTTCCTGTAAAGGCTGGAACATACTCCCTCAAATTTGCTATGACCTGAGGTTTCCTGTCTGGAACAGGAACAAGGCAAACAAAGAGGGGAGGATGGAATACGATCTCAGTTTTTATATCGCCTCCTGGCCCGCACCCCGATCAAAAGCCTGGGATATTCTGCTGCCAGCGCGGGCGGTGGAAAACTTATGTTATACCTTGGGGGTAAACCGCATTGGAACCGACGGGAATGATATCGCCTATGCAGGCCACTCAGCCCTCTATGACTTCAAAGGGAACAAAATGGCGGATGCCGGGGAGGATGAAAAGCATATAATAGCAACCCTTTCTTATAAGGATTTACGGGACTACCGGGAAAAATTCCCTGCCTGGAAAGATGCGGATGATTTTCATATAGAATAATCAGGGGTGGAGTAGGATTTTTTTTGCGGCACTCCCCCTCTGCTCACTAAAAAGCCTTAACACATATACCCCAGGGGACAAACCCAGCAATTCCAACCTTTGCTCTATCCCTTGCCGCACCTGCAAACCCTCCAAAATAACCTGCCCGTTCACCCCCACTAAGGTCCCAATGGCATCTGCATTCGTGAGTATAGAAACCGCATTTGAAGTGGGGTTGGGATAGATGCTTACCCTCAACCTCTCCTCTTCGGGACCCAAATGGGGCATTCCCAGATCCCGAAAGTAAACGAGACCACCGGCCCGGGTACCTGCCATCAAGTCCACCCTTTCCCCAAAGGCATCTGGCACAGGGGTGATCCAGGAGTTTCTCCCCAAGCGGGTAGAAACAGGTTCAGTACCTTCTTGTAACATGATTTTGACCTCTTCCCTCCGGGGTTCACTTCCCATAAAATCCCTGACTTCAAAAAGTACCCCCCGCTGATCTACTGCAAATAAAATGGGGACATTTCCCGCAAACACTGCTGTACTCAATGCCCTGTTGACGGGATTATCAGAAAAACCTAAAAAATCCCTTTCCATCACTTCGAATTGCATTTGGGCTTCAGCGATCGACACTTGCATTAAGACCAATTCACCCGTCTGCCTTCCCAACAGCAGGTAATCCCCTCCACCATGGCTAAAGAAATGCAGATGATCCACCCCCCTTAGATCAAAGCCAGGGACAGCGGTGGACTGAAAACCACCTGCAGCTGATACTGAAGGCTTCCAAAATATACGTTTGCGGGGAATATTGTTTTCTACAATATCACCTGTGACCATATGGTAATCCCTACCATTGGAGGTTCTCCATAGCTGATAAGACAACTCCCTCAATCCATTATGCGAAAGTCCCAAATAGTCCTGCTCAACTTCCCGTAATGCCCCCTCCTCTAATTTGTACAAACTTGCCTGGCCTCTTACGCTTCCCTTCTGCTGCAACCTGTTGGAGGTAATCACCAAATTCCCATTCACAAGGTTACCTTGAAAAGAAGGTCTCGCATTTTCTCCTAGATCCAACATATCAGATTGAAAAAACCGGGTGACCGGCGGGTTACCACTGGGTGGGAAATCATAGCTAAGTATGGAATTACTGAAATCAATCCCAGGCCCTGAGGATGGCTCTGAACTGTGGGAGCTTATAATCAATTGGTCTTTCACCAGGTAGGCCGCATGAAAAATGGGGAATTCCGGTAGAGGGCCAATACCCGGAAGACTGTTTTCAAAGCTGTCGAACACAGGAGCCTCATCGGTTCCCCTATTGGGCAAAAAATACAATACGCTGCATTCATCCTGCCCCATCAATAAGTCCCTCACTCCATCTCCATTCAAATCTGCATAAAGCATGGAATGTCCACCGGCATGCTCTACCCTCAAATTTGGTCCCGGCACAGGTGCCGTGGCTATGGGCTGTCCTCCACAGGTAAAGCCAAAACTAATATTTCCACAGCCACAAAACTCAAATCCTCCCCATCTTATCTGCGCACTGGCAAAACCATCAATGTCTCTCTCCCCTTTTCTTTCTACGCTGGTGTTTCGGTAATATTCCAGGTAATCTCCGGTGGCAAAGTTAAAGGTCAGGATATCCAGGTCCCCGTCTCCATCTAAATCTATCAACAATGGGATGTCCAGGCTGTTTGCAGTTAGGTTACTGCCACTTTCTAATCTAAGAAAATCCTGAGCCACTTCCCACTGAACAGCCGCGCCCGCTATTGGGGTGATGTTACGATAGGCTTTGATGCCAAAGGGGCTGCTGGTAAAGAGATCTTTCCGCCCATCCCCATCATAATCTGCCAATACCATAAACCCACTGATATCGGAAGGGAAATAATGGCTGAGCTCAGGAAAGTGTTCAAATTCACCCTCCCGGCCGGAAAAGACCCGCACCTGCCTGGCATTGATGTCCCACACCACATACTCCTCCTCACCATCTCCCGTAAGGTCCATGGTCTGAACCTGTGCAGCGTTGATCCCACCAGCCCAAGGCATGGAAAGTGCGCTGCCATCTTTCATCACAGCGATTTCCGAGTCATATTGGTAAAGATGTTGGGCGGCTATCCCATGCCAGAATAGCATTAGAAAAATAGAAATGGGCAAGCGCATGTTTTTGGTTTTAAAGTTAAACGATACTTTCCGCTTTGGCATACACCTCTGCAAAAAGATAAACAGAAAAATCCTGTTTGACATATTAATGGAATAAATCTTACCTTTGCAGTGCTTATCCCCTATTTTTGGGGAAACAGGTCATCCAAACTTTTTGTTAACTTACGCACTGCATGAAAATCAAGGAGCTTCACCATCACTTCCTATCGTCTTCCGGCATCTCCACCGATACAAGGACCATAGAATTGGGCAATTTGTTTTTTGCCCTTAAAGGACCCAACTTCGATGCCAATGCCTTTGCTGAAAAAGCGCTGGAAAATGGGGCAAAACTCGCCATAATCGATGACCCTAAGCACTTGGTAGATGGAGACAACCGATATGTGTTGGTGGAAGACGGGTTGAAAACCCTACAAGCACTAGCCACCTACCACCGGGACCAATTCCAAATACCCGTAATTGGGCTTACGGGCAGCAATGGGAAAACCACCTCAAAGGAATTGATCAATGTAGTGCTGTCCACCCAGTACAAGACATTGGCCACCAAGGGCAACCTTAACAACCACATTGGGGTACCACTGACACTGCTATGCATGGAAATGGAAACGGAAATTGCCATCATAGAGATGGGAGCCAATAAGCAGGGGGATATCGCTGAACTCAGTGGGATTGCCAAGCCCACCCATGGCTTTATTACCAACATAGGAAAAGCGCACCTGGAAGGGATGGGCGGCTTTGAAGGAGTGTTAAAAACCAAGACAGAGCTCTTTCAATTCCTTAAGGAAACGGGAGGCAATGTTTTTATCAATACCCTGCAAAGTATTTTCTCCAATATGCTCAAAAGGTTTGAGGACCCAATTCTCTTTCCAGAGCCTGGGAGTTTTTGTGAGGTTAAATTTGAAGGCGCTGACCCATTTGTAAGCTTTAGTTTGCCTGGCATCAATTTGCAGTTTACCTCCCAACTTATTGGTGCCTACAATTTTGACAACATTGCAGCTGCAATTGCCATAGGGAAATATTTTGGCATAGCACCGGAGACAGCCGCAAAAGCAATCATTGGCTATATTCCCTCCAATATGCGTTCGCAGGTTTTAGAAAAAAGAAGCAATCTGATCCTATTGGATGCCTACAATGCCAACCCCAGCAGCATGGCCGCAGCCTTGCAAACTTTTGGCACAATGAAGCAACGTAAAAAAAGCATGGTGGTGCTTGGGGATATGCTGGAATTAGGGGATCAGGCAGAAAAGGAACATGCCCAAATTGGGGAAATCCTTGCCCACTTGCAAATCGACAAGGTATGCCTTACCGGGAACCTGATTCAGGCAGCGCTCAAAAACATACCCAACGCCCTATATTTCCCGGATCCCTTTTCCCTTAGGAACTGGTTGCAGGATTCCAAGTTAGAGGATTATCAAATCCTTATCAAGGGAAGTAGGGGGATGAAATTGGAGGGGTTGGTGGATTTCATTTAACCTCCCCCGATCAAAATACTTTCTAAAAACATGCCTACGTAGTAGGCCACCAGTGCCGCTGAAAGCCCCAGCCCTAATGTCTCCAAGACACTTTTCGCAATATTGGTTTGGTTTACCTTTCCCTTTAGCCAACCGATTAGTACAAAGGCGATGCCTGTAAGGAAGGAAGCAGTCATAAACAGATTAAACGGAAACTCCTTAAAATAACCAATGATAAAGGCCAGCAATGGGGTAAAACCAACCAGTAAAAAGGAAATGAAGGTAGCCGCCCCAATCTTAAACGGGCTTTTTTGATCACTTATCAAGTTGTGTTCCTCTTTCATCATAAAGTTTACCCATCTGTCTTTATCCGCCACAATGACCTCCACCACCTGGTTCAACAGCTTTCCTTCAAAGCCCTTTTGCCTGAAAATGGTTTCTATTTCCTTCCGTTCTTCCTCCGGTATATGCTCCACCTCCCAGTACTCTTGTTTTTTATGCTTAAGATATTTCTCTTTTTCTGATTTGGATGACAGGTAGGCGCCAATGGACATACTGAACCCATCTGCTAATAGGTTGGCCAAGCCCAAAACCAGGATAATGGTGATGTCAAAATTTGCTCCCACAGATCCCGCAACTACAGCAAAGGTCGTAACAGCCCCATCTATCCCTCCATAAACAAATTCCCTGAGATATTTGGTAAATGACAAGTAGTATTTGGACCAAGTGGACATAATGAGAGCAAAGATTTTAAGTATTCCTTGTAAAACAAAAAGGCCTTCAGCTTACGTGGAACCTATCCTAAAACCTAAATTCAAAGGTGTAATCCTAATAGTTAGAAGGGAATGTAAGGTTTTATTCCTTAAGCTCAACAAATTATCGGAAGGTACTGCGGATTTTAAGTAATACAAAAAATAAAACAACCTGAATATAATCTAGTCAAAGAAAATAACAACCCTATAGAGCGGGTGATCGGTCTCGAACCGACGGCCTTCAGCTTGGGAAGCTGACGCTCTACCAACTGAGCTACACCCGCTAAACTTAATTCAAATATACGGCAAATATGAAAATCTTTTTCAGATTGATAAAAAATCCGTGAAGAACAAGCCTAATTATTTTCTAAATTCCTTAAAAGCTCCGATCAAACCATTGGTGGAGGAGTCGTGAGAGGAGATCTCCCCTTCGGATTCCAGCTCGTTAAGAATGGTTTTGGCAAGAACCTTCCCCAGTTCCACCCCCCATTGGTCAAAACTGAAAATATTCCAGATTGCCCCCTGTACAAATATTTTGTGTTCATACATGGCAATCAATGCACCCAGGGTGGAGGGGTTTATTTTCTTTACCAATATGGAATTGGTGGGACGGTTCCCCTCAAATACCCTGTGGGGCGCGATCTTCTCAATGATCTCCGGAGACTTGCCTTCCTTTTCCATTTCAGTCCTCACCTCTTCCATGGTTTTCCCGTTCATCAGTGCCTCAGTTTGTGCAAAAAAGTTGGACATAAGCTTCAAATGGTGATCCCCCACGGGATTATGGGAAACAGCAGGAGCAATGAAATCGCAGGGAACCAACTGTGTGCCCTGATGGATCAACTGATAAAAGGCGTGTTGCCCATTGGTGCCGGGTTCCCCCCAAATCACCGGTCCGGTGCTATAATCCACCCTTTTTCCTTCTCTGTTTACACATTTACCATTACTTTCCATATTTCCCTGCTGGAAATAGGCGGGGAACCGGTGCATGTATTGATCATAAGGTAGGATGGTTTCCGTGGAAGCACCCAAGAAATTAGTGTTCCAAATACCGATTAAGGCAAGGATCACCGGCAAGTTTTCCTCAAATGGAGCTTCCTGAAAATGCCTGTCCATGGCATGGGCCCCTTCCAGTAGTTTCCTGAAATTATCGAAGCCAAGGGCACATGCGATGGTAAGGCCAATCGCTGACCAAAGGGAATACCTCCCCCCTACCCAGTCCCAAAACTCGAACATATTGTCTATGTCAATCCCAAATTCCATCACTGCTGTAGAATTGGTGGACAATGCCACAAAGTGTTTGGCCACCTCCTCTTCATCATGCGCATTTTCCAAAAACCAGTCCCTGGCCGTGTGGGCATTGGTCATGGTCTCCTGGGTGGTAAAAGTTTTGGATGCGATAAAAAAGAGCGTGGTCTCCGGGTTTACCTTCTTTAATACCTCGGTGATATGGGTGCCGTCCACGTTGGAGACAAAAAACACCTCCAGGTTGGGGTTTTGATAGGGTTTAAGTGCCTCAGTCACCATCACCGGCCCCAGGTCAGAACCCCCTATCCCTATATTTACCAATGATTTGATGGGTTTTCCCGTATATCCTTTCCATACCCCTTTGGATACCTTGTCTGCAAAAATGCGCATCTTTTCCAATACGGCATTTACCTCATCCATCACGTTTTTACCCTCCACATAGACGGGGGTATTACTCCGGTTTCTAAGGGCAGTATGCAGAACTGCGCGGTTTTCTGTCCCATTGATCAGCTTCCCCTCAAACATGCTGTCTATGGCTTCTTTCAACGATGTTTCCTTGGCCAGATTTAGCAGCTCTTGCCAAACCTCATTGGTAATCCTATTTTTGGAATAATCCAGTAATATATCTTTGAAACGAACATGATAACGGCCAAACCTATCTTTATCCTTTTCAAAAAGCGATTTGAGCTGTGTCTCTTCTTTGGAAAATTCCTTCAGCTTTTTCCAAGCCTTGGTCTGGGTGGGATTGATATTTTTCATTTCGTCAGGTTTCGTAAATTAAAGTAAACATAAACCTTATGCCTACCTGCTGTGCTAAACAATGGGTGCGTAAAACTATAAAAAAAATCCCGTCCCAAAAACGCATTTGCATGTATCTACATGAATTTTAATTTTACCTAGGGAGAAGGTCTAGGGAGTATCCAGGTGTGGGACCAAAATGGTTGCCAAGGCTCATCCGCAAGGTTTACCTTAGGGTCTATATAAGGCTGTGCGGGTCTACCGTTTAGGCTTACCTGTACATCTGCATAAACCTCCTTTGCCCCATATTCCCTTTTAAGAAACTGGGCATATTGCCAAATCATGTCCGGCCGGGTAGGTAAAACCAATGCCTGTTTGACACTGAGATCTTTACTGGGTAAATGAACCCTGCTTGCGCCCTCCTCATCCACCAGGGTAAACTTAGCTGTACCGTACTTACTTCTCAGCATCATCCTCCAGGCCAACCTATGCCCCTCCTCCGTCCAGTTTACGTCCCCCTTAAATAACCAATGACGCAGGGGCAATAAGAGCATTACCAAGAAAAACAAGGCCCATCCCCAAACTACCAGCTTTTTGAAGGCAGGGGAATAAAAGCTTTCGATGGAGGGGGCCGGTGCCGGGTCCCCACGGAAGCAAAACTGCCGCACAGATGAAGGTGAAAAAAAGAAGATGGACATAAAGAGCATCAGGTAAGGAAAAATACCGATTTGAAAGACCAAGCTATTGAAAAGGTGAAAGAACAAGGCAATGCCCAGCGCATACCATCGGGTAGGCCTGTACCAAATGGCCGGGATAATCAGCGCATCGAAGATTATCCCCCCATAAGCCACCACATACTGAAACCATCCTTGGGTCAATAGGGGTCCCACCAGAAAGGTATCCTTCTTGGCCTCAAACCAAATGGCAATGGGTTTGGCCGCCAACCAATCGGGCTGAATCTTGGCAACAGCTGCATAGGTATATACGATCCAGAGCAAGAGCAAAAACACCGTCCTGGTCCAATTGGGCACATGATAGGTCTTTTTCACTGCCCCCCTCCTGGTGTCCAGGGAAAAGTAGCGGTTGGCCGGAAGCAGGGTGGCCATGCCCGTCAGCAACACCAGCAGGTAATAGTGGTTGTTATAGCTGGTCTTTTGCATCCAGTAGGCGAGGGTCCACATCACAAAATACCCGATAATGGCAGGCCTATAGTACCATCCCAGCATCACCAATGCTCCAAGGAGACCCATAACCACATAATAATAGGCCATGCCCTGTCCGGGAAGGGGTTGCAGCCAAGGGTAGAAAGGGATAAAGGAAAAGGTAAAATCAGGTTCTATAAAAGCCCTATGCACCCAGCCGGTGAACACGGCACCTATGCCCTCAAGAAACAGTAAGAGGCCAAACCCCACCCTAAACAGGGCAAGAGGTGCGATATCCACGGGTTTGAAGAGCAGGGTATGCAGTGACATGACCGGGTAAAAGGTTGATGCGTAAAATTAACAATCCAAACCAGAGCATGGAATGGAAACTGGAAATATTTAGGGGCAGGTATAAAAGAAAAAGACCCCCCAAAACCACCTTATGTGCTTTCGGGGAGCCTAACCCAACTAAACCATATAAAAAAAATAAACCCTTTAGATTAAAAAATCAACCAACCTATCTTTAATGTCTTGTTCCTCGATTGAACTATTCAAATGTACACATAAGTCCCTTACGCCCAACAACAAAGTAAACCAAGTCCCACAAATCCGTAATGAAGTGTATTATGTTAAGCCAATAGCCGAGGAAAACCGCTGCTATGCACAGATTTTCAAGGGGTTTGACAGCACAAACGGTTGTCCTCAATGGGTAAAAGCCTATCCTTTGAGCTAAAGTGACATATAGGGAGTGATCTAAATTTTTTAGCGGCCAAAAGTTGGCAAATAATCAAACAAGGTTTACCTTTGCACACCGAAAACAGTAAAAAACCTTGGAAGAGGGTTTGGGCTTTAGGTCATGAAGCCAGGTTTTCCGGGAATTACATATCATAACAAAAATAGAGGAGTGGCAGAGTGGTCGAATGCGGCGGTCTTGAAAACCGTTGAACCGCGAGGTTCCGGGGGTTCGAATCCCTCCTCCTCTGCATTCAAAAGCCAGGCAAACTGCCTGGCTTTTTTCATTTCGAGTCGTCGGGACCTGCCCTACAGTCCGGCCCCTCGCTAAAAAGCTCCACCGGAGCTTTTT
>PXCO01000067.1 GCA_003565295.1 Cyclobacteriaceae bacterium | reverse complement strand
GACTATGAACAAAGCCATGTGGACAGGTCCGATTATTTCACCCTTTTGGAAAAATACGTGGAATCCCAATACTATAGAGGAAGGCCTTATATAGGCGAGTACCTGGATGAAACCACTGGATTTTGGCTAAAAGGAGATCAGGAGAGAAGCAGGTATTACAACCACTCAACCTTTAATGACCTTATCATTACAGGCTTGGTGGGGCTTAGGCCAAGTGCCGATGAGCAGGTGGAGGTGAATCCACTGATTCCTCAGGAAAAATGGGATTGGTTTTGTCTGGATAATGTCAAGTACCAAGGAAAGTACCTCACGATAATTTGGGATAAAACAGGAGAAAAATATGGAAATGGGGAAGGGTTCACCCTATTGGTGGACGGAGAGCCTATTGCTCATTCACCTAACCTAGAAAAAATCTCAGCTACCCTATGATACTTTCAAGGATCCGCTATGTGGAAATCACGGGATGTCCCCATGAACCGAGGCTTACTGATTTCAAGGGTAAGTTGGTGAATGATGATTTACCAACGGTGGGGACTTATAATCATCGGATACCACGTTGAACCGGATTTTCGAAAATGCCTTTTGGGTTTTAAGTTGGTCACTACCTATGGGGATCAGGCAGCCTTTATTTCGGCTGGGAGATATCACCACCATTTAGGGTTAAACACCTGGCAAAGCAAAGGTGCCCCAAAGGCGGAAAAAAAGGGAGTGGGCCTTTTCCACAATGATATAGGAGTGCCATTTGTAATCCCTAGTTTTACTCTTGACGAGGTAATGGGCACTTTTGCTAGAAGCAAAAAAATAAATTGCCCAAAAGTAGTATGCACCACCTTTGGGCAATTTTTGGTAACTTAATTAATATCCCGGATTTTGGGCAATATCAGGGTTGATCCTGATTTGGTCTTGGGGAATAGGAAAGATGACCTGGTGATCACTGAAGATAAAATCATTGTTGGAAAAAGGTATTCCTTCCCTTGATGTGGTAGGCTCTGCCCTTTCCCTGAGCCCATAATCATTAAGGAAATTGACGAGCTGCGGCACGGTCATGGTCCGCTTCAGGTCAAACCACCTGTGGTTCTCAAAGGCAAGTTCCAGCCTCCTTTCAGCCAAAACAGCCGTTCTAAAAGCATCCTGGCTTAATCCGCTGATGGGGTCAAGCCCCGCCCTTTCCCTTATTTCATTTAAATGCATATAAGCTTCTCCTGTGGGGCCTTCCACTTCATTAATAGCCTCTGCCAGCATCAACAGCACATCGGCGTAGCGGAGGGCAGGCCAGTTATCATTGGTTACTCCCCGGATGGAATGGGGATGATGGTATTTGTTGATATAGGGAACAGGTACCCAATCACCATCCAGACTGGTATATCCTTCCCTTAGGGAAACTTCTTTTCTCAAATCCCCTTCCTCGTAAGCGTTGATGATGTCCAAGGTGGGGGTGTTCCAGCCTCCGCCCTCCTGCCCGGGGAAATCGATAACTGCTCCGAAGGACTCCCTAGGGGCGAAAGTGTAAATAAAGCTACTATGCACCCCAAAAAGATTGTCGCCTTGGTATTGAATTTCCCAGATGGATTCCTGATGGTTTTTATTTTGGGGGTTAAAGATAGCCCCATAATCCGAAAGCAGGTGGTAGCCAAGTTGAGTAACCTGATTCAGGGTATTGATTGCCTCGGTATATTCATGTCGGGTAAGGTGTACTTTCCCAAGCAAGGTAAGGGCAGCACCCCTTGTGGCTTTTCCCACTAGGGATGATGGATAAGAATTAGGGAGTGCTTCCACTGCCGCGTTTAGATCCTCGAACACCTGCTGGTAGACCGACTCCACCGGGGACCTTTCGTATTCGAAAGCTTCAGCCGGAGTCTGTACGGGCTCGGTGATGATGATGGCATCCCCGAAATACCGTACCAACTCAAAATAAAGAAAGCCCCTGATAAACCTCATTTCCCCTTCTGCCCGGCTTTTGACCTCTTCGGGAGCATTGGCCTCTGGCATACGAGTCAGGGTGGTATTTACATTTACCATAATACTGTAAATACTGTTATAGAGACTGTTGATATTGGGGGTACCGGCATTATATTGCCAGAACTCCAATGCTTCAAGGGCCGGTCCCTGTCCCCTGTTGCCGGGATTGAAATGAAGGGTGGTGTTGTCAGTAATGAACTCGGTAAATTGCCATTGACTGCCAAAATAGCCTCTTAATTGTCCATAAACTCCGTTTACCGCCTGTTCCAAGTCCTCCTCTGTGGCATAGAATTCGTCCGCCACCAATACTGTGGGGTCGGTTTTGTTCAGAAATTCGTCTCCGCATGAAACTGAAAAGATCAAGGCAGAGATAAATATATATATTGTTCCTTTTTGCATGACTTCAATTTTTAAGGTTAAAATCTTATGTTCGCTCCCAAGGTGAAAGTCCTGGGTATGGGGTAGGCTTCGTCGTCAACACCTATGTTGATCCCGCCTCGCTGGTTAACCTCTGGGTTGGATCCGGGAAATGAAGTGAAAAGAAAGAGATTTTCAGCACTAAAAAACAATCTGGCACTAGGTATGATCGGGTTTTGTGGGATTGTGTAGCCAAGCGTAACATTCCTCAACCAAACATGAGATGCATCATAAACATATCTTGAATTGGACTCTCTTTGCCATTTCCAGGTATTACTAGTGGCGATCCAGCCGTTTCCAGGATTCTCAGGAGACCTCCATCGGTCAACCCCCTCTTGTAGGATATTAAAAACCCCATCCATATTCAAAGTAGTGGCCTCTATATTCCGATAAACATCATAATTAAAAGCCCCCGTAAACATAAAATTAAAATCAAAGTTTTTGTAATCCCCACCTATCGTGTACCCGAGGAGCATGGCAGGATGGGGGTTGCCTATTTCCACCATATCCTGAATATCATAGCTGATTTCCCCATCCCCGTTAGCATCATAATATTTGTAAGTACCGGGAATGGCCCCATCCTGGGTAGGCCAATTATCTATCTCTTCCTCGGTATTGAAAATACCCATCATACGGAACCCATGGAACATGGACATGGGACGGCCCGGAACTGACACGTTGTAGGTGCTATAAAAACCCCCCGACCAAATCGCATCCGCATCTCCCCGTATTTCCAACACCTTATTCCTGTTTATGGTAACATTCAGGTTGCTCCTGAGGTTGAGCTGGTTGATCCTTGTCCTGTAATCAAGAGCTAATTCAACACCCCTGTTTCTCACTAAACCCACATTATCAAGGGATTGGGTGAACCCGGAGATCACCGGCATTTCCACAGATAGCAACATATCCTGGGTGAGCCTATTATAGTACTCGGCGGTGAAGACCAGCCTGTTATCAAACATGGCGAAATCAAGCCCAATATCCGTTTGCTGAGATTGCTCCCATCCTAGGTTCGCATTGGCAAAATTGGCCAGGACCTGTCCATTGGCAATATCCCCCCCAAGCACATAGTTGGAGATCCGCATATTGGAAAGTGCGGAATAGTTACCTATGGCATTATTCCCTGTCACCCCATAGGAAGCCCTGACCTTCAGGTCGGTAATCCAATTGGCCTGAGGCATAAAATCCTCTTCTGAGATCCGCCAACCTGCTGAAAATGCAGGAAAATTCCCCCATTTATTGTTTGCCCCAAAACGGGAACTACCTTCCCTTCTCCAGGAAGCAGAAAACAGGTATTTGTCGTTATAAGAATAATTTGCCCTTGCAAAATATGCCAGTAGGCTCCATCCAAATTCCGATGAGTTGGAGGTCTGCTGTATGGCCGAAGAGAGGTACCGGGTCTGATCGTTCGGAAACTCCGTGCCATTGCCCTGTAGGATTTTGGTGTTTTCCTGCTGGGCAGAATACCCGAGCAGCCCATCTATTCTGTGTGGACCGATGAATTTGCTGTAGGACAAAAGCTGGTCGGTGGCAATATTAAGGGATTCATTGTTGTTTTGCATCAAGGTTGCCTCCCTCGGCGGTGGTTGGTTAAACCCCGGGCCTGCTAAGGTGGAAGGCCTATACTCCTTTCTTCCTGCTTGGTTTAAGGTGGCATTCACCTGTGATCTGAACTTGAAATCCTTAAGGAAGGTGAATTCCAGAAACCCGTTGGTCAGTACATTGTTGATTTCCAGTGTCCTTTCCATTTCATGTAGCTCCTGCACCACATTTGCCGTTCCAAATACCCCGT
Organism: Cyclobacteriaceae bacterium; assembly: GCA_003565295.1. Taxonomy (GTDB): domain Bacteria; phylum Bacteroidota; class Bacteroidia; order Cytophagales; family Cyclobacteriaceae; genus Pleomorphovibrio. Next base: position 11,997 of record PXCO01000067.1, on the reverse strand, counting down.
GTGTTCCTCCGATAAAGGTATTGAAGCTGCCGTCCTCGTTATACACTGGGAACCGGGGATCTGCCCAGAGGGACCTGCCGATCAGGGCTCCACGTCCGTCCGTTGGAGCGTAATCCTCACGGGAGTGGGAGGCAGCAATGTTCCAGCCCATGGTTAAAAAATCATTTATTTTCCCATCGATGTTTGCCCTGACGTTAAACCGTTCGAATCCGGTATTAATAACCGCTCCTTCCTGGTTGACATACCCTACGGAAACCAGGGACCTAATGTCTCCAGTACCTGCGGTAAGGGTGGCATTGTAGTTGGAAAACCTTGCATTCTGGTTCATGATTTCCTGAAACCAATCCGTACTGATTTGGGTCTGCTCCGGAAACCTGAATTCTTCGGGGATTTCATCCAGGGAGGGCTCCCGCTGCTCAAAATACCGGATCCTGTCTACAAAGCTTTCATGCTTAAATCTGGCGAATTCTGGGCCGTCCATCATTCGGGTCCTTCTGCCATCCGGAACATTTGTCATCCCGTGGTTGACCACGAATTCCAGCCCTACCTTACCTTCCTGGGCATTCTTGGTGGTGATCAGGATCACCCCATTGGAGCCTCTGGCACCATAAATAGCCGTAGAGGCGGCATCCTTTAGCACGGTAATGCTTTCTATGTCCGCAGGGTTGAGGTTTTGTCCAAGAGTGGTGCCAATAGGAAAACCATCCACCACGTACAAGGGCTGGCTACCAGCCCCTAAGGAGCCCAGTCCCCTTACCGTGACCTCCATTTCTTCACCGGGTCTACCCGAATTTTGCCTTACCTGCACTCCCGCAGCCTGACCCTGCAGGAGCCTGGAAACGTTGGTGGTGGGAACATCTCCTATGTTATCCATATTGATAACGGAGACCGCTGAAGTAATATCGGCCCTTCGCTGGGAACCATATCCCATCACTACCACCTCGCCCAGGTCACCCATGGAGGCCTGCATGCTGATTTCATAAACCGTCTGCCCAGGATTTACCCCAATTTCAGTGGTTTCAAAACCTATAAAACTTACCGTTAAGGTTTCTCCAGAAGCAGCTTCCAATTCAAATTCACCATCAATATTGGTCACTGTTCCCCTATTGGTGCCTTTCACCAAGACGGAAACACCCGGTAAAGGCTCTGCATCCTCAGCAGAAATTACCGTTCCTTTAATCATTCCTGCCTCCTGGGCAAAGCCCAAGGTTAGGCTAAACAGATAAAAAAATCCCATTAACAATGGGATTTTAGGTGTGTAAACATTAAGCATAGGATTAAATTTGGGTTTTACATTTGCCTTTACAAGGCATAATCTCCTTCAATAAAAATCAATAATTTTAAAACTGTATCCTGTACTGTCCTGCTTTCATAGAATTAAATAGAAACTAATTAATATTTTTTCTATTATAATTGAAAAAAAACAAATCCACAATCAATAAGAAAAATGCTATTTTTAACAGTTTACAATTAATTTTTTTCAGTGTACATCCCGTAGCTACGTGTGGAATCCCGCATATTTGATCTTCCCTACCTTTGACAAATTATTGTTAGGTACAATAATTTATTGCCTTTAAACAATATTTAATTAAAAAAATGGAATTAATTATTCATTACATTTTCTGTACTTATCCCTCAAGGTTAAAGACTCCGTGTGAGGTTTTCCTCATGCCCTGACTGCCGTCAGGATAGGCTCGATTTCATCTGAGACTTAACCCCTCAAATCTGTAAGGTTTTTTAGTGCCTCTCCTGAATCGGGGAGGATTAAGTTGGTTACCTACCGGGAAATTGGCGAACTCTTTACTTTTCCTCCCTCAGAAATGGGTACCTGTAATCCTTGGCAGGAGAAAAGGTCTCTTTGATGGTCCTGGGAGATACCCATCTCAGAAGGTTGATCATCGATCCTGCCTTGTCATTGGTACCTGAGGCACGTGACCCCCCAAATGGCTGCTGACCCACCACTGCTCCAGTGGGTTTATCATTGATGTAGAAATTGCCTGCAGCATGCCTCAATTTATGTGTGGCAAGCTCGGTGGCATAGCGGTCACGGGAGAAAACCGCACCTGTTAGCGCATAGGGACTGGTCTGATCCACTAGCTCCAGTGCTTCCTCAAAATGCTCGGCATGATAAACATAGACCGTGAGTACAGGTCCAAAAATTTCCTCCTGCATGGTTTTGTACATGGGATCCTTCACCAGGATAACTGTGGGGGCGATAAAATAACCTTTCGCTTTGTCATAAGTGCCTCCTGCCAAAATCTCCACGTTAGGGGCTTCCCTGGCCTCCTCTATATAAGATGTGATTTTTTCAAAGGCCTTTTCATCGATCACCGCATTAATGAAATTACCAAAATCCTCGGTGCCCCCCATTTTCATGGATGAAAGATCATCCAAAAGAAAGGTTTTTACCTGTTCCCAAAGATTGGAGGGCAGATAGGCACGTGAGGCAGCAGAACATTTCTGCCCCTGATATTCAAACGCCCCACGGCTCAACGCGGTGGCCACCTCCTTAGGATCCGCAGACTTATGGGCTATCACAAAGTCCTTGCCCCCGGTTTCACCCACGATGCGGGGATAGGTCTTGTATGTGGAAATATTTTCTCCTATGGTTTTCCAAATGGTCTGGAACACCCCAGTGGAACCCGTAAAATGTACCCCTGCAAAATCAGGATGACCGAATACCACCTCACCCGCAACTGGCCCATCCACAAAGATCAAATTGATCACCCCATCAGGGAGGCCAGCGACCTTGAAAACCTCCATCAAGACATTTGCCGCATAGATCTGTGTGAAGGCGGGCTTCCAAACCACTGTATTGCCCATCATGGCTGGTGCCGTGGGTAGATTGCCTGCGATGGCCGTGAAATTGAAAGGGGTAATGGCTAAGACAAAACCCTCCAACGGACGCTGTTCAACCCTGTTCCATACTCCAGGTGAATTTTCCGGGGGTTGTTGACTATAAATCTCACTCATGTATTTCACATTGAACCGCAAAAAGTCAATCAGCTCACAGGCTGAATCTATTTCCGCTTGAAAGGCATTTTTGGATTGGCCCAACATAGTGGCTGCATTGACCTTGTCCCGGTACGGGCCTGCCAACAGCTCCGCGGCTTTCAAAAAAATGGCAGCCCGCTGTTCCCATTGCATATTCTCCCAGGCAGGTTTTGCCCCGAGGGCAGCTTGAATAGCCTGCTCTACGTGGGAAGCATCACCCTCATGGAAATGTCCCAAGAGGTGCTGATGATCATGGGGTGGATTTAGGGGTAACTTTTTCTCGGTCCTGACCTCCTCACTTCCGATTCGCATGGGGATGTCCACCACCTTACCCCTGGCCTCAGCTATGGCTTTCCGCAAGGAATCCCTTTCTGGGCTTCCTGGGGCATAATCTCGTACGGGTTCGTTGTTGGGTGTGGGTACTTCAAAAAAACCTTTTAGCATGGTACGTCAATTTTTGTTCATCGTTTCCAAAGTTAATGGGTTCAAAAACCTGACCAAAACACCAAAAGAAAAAGATAATCCTCAAATCATAGGTGGGAATATTTCCCGGGGAAGTAAATTATAATCGGGAAGGTTTCACAAGTGTGGAAATTTGGATAAACCTACTTGGGCTACAATCCCCTCAAAAGACGGGATCCAGGAAAACCCCAAAGGTCTAGTTTTTTACAAAATCGCCTGCAATTCCCCCAGCTGTTTGATGGCATATAAATAGGGGTGGGAACTTTGGGCATTCCCTGGGTTAAAAAAAATTGCATCCATGCCTACCCGGTTAGCCCCCAGTAAATCAGATGCTGGATTGTCCCCTATCATCAAACACTCCGAAGGATGAGTGTTTAAGCTTTTTAGCGCATATTCAAAGATCCTCTTATCCGGCTTTTGATAACCTGTAGAATCCGCCGTTACCACCAGATCAAAAAATGGGGCAAGCCCGGAAGCCTCAATTTTTAGGCTTTGGCTTTCACTAAAACCATTGGTGATGATATGCAACCCATATTTCTCCTTGAGATAAGGAAGAATTTCAAATGCCCCCGGGAAAACATGGGGTTTCGAGGATGTGCGGATCACAAATTCCTGCTCCAATTCTACAGGGATGCCCAAAGGGTCTGCTCCTACGTGCGCAAAAATCCGCTGAAAACGAACTTTTCTCAAAGAAATTTTATCCAGTTTTCCTTGGTTAAAATTTTCCCATAACTGATAATTCACCGCCTCAAATGCCTCGAAAAAAAGCTCAAAGCTAGCAATGCCCTTTTCTGCCAGTGCAAAATCCATAAAAAGCTCTCCCAGAGATTCCCTGGCATTCCTGGTATAATCCCACAGCGTGTGGTCGAGATCGAAAAATAGGTGCTTGTAGGTTTTCAATTTATTGGCGATAAGGATTGTTTTCGATTTTATTGATGGCAAGTTCCCTGTTGGAATAGAGGATATCATAGATATCCTGGTCTTTGATCAAATGCTGGTCCTTTTGGATAAACCTCAGGATTTGATGAAGGATTTCGTAAGCCTCCTCCAGAATATAATAAAACGTCCATTGGTCTTTTTTCTTGCTTCCCACCAGTCCCGCATGTTTAAGATAACCAAGATGTCTGCTGGTCTTGGTTTGGGTAAAGTCCAGGATATGCTCCAGGTCAGAGATGGAAAGCTCACCATTCTGCATCAGCAGATGCAGGATCCTTACCCTGGGTTCCTCAGACAACGCCTTAAAAACCCGCATTCCATAGGTAAGACTTATGTTTTTTAGCCGCATTTAATTAACTTTAACAATTAAAATCTGTTCAAAATAATGAAATGATTTTAAAATGCCCTAATATAGGGTTTTCATAGGATGATAATTGTCTATTCAGCGGTCATAACTTGCCCCTTACAGAAGGTCGGGGTGTAATCTCTCATGATGATTATCAACCCTTTGTGTGAGGTTTTCCTCACGCTCGATTTCATCTGTTGAAACCGTAAATGTGTAAGTTTCGTTAGCCTAAGAAAGAAGCATTTGCCAGTGAAAATAACTGTACTCACATTATTGTTCAGTGCCCTTTGTCTACTAATAGCAGGGAACAAAGCCCGTGCACAGGATGTCCCTGAGCAAAAGGTAGTTCAGCTTTCGGGTATTATCCTTAATTCGGATAGCACAGAGGCAGTGCCGGGTGTAAATATTTATGTCCCAAAAAAAGGAAGGGGCACGAGCAGTAACCGCTTTGGCTACTTTTCCATGCCCGTAGTGGCGGGGGATTCCGTGGTTTTTTCATTCATTGGGCTAAAGCGACAGGCACTGAAGGTGCCCGAAGACATTGATGAGGACAAGCTCAGCTACATTCTCACCATGGTAGAGGATGAATATGCACTTGCCGAAGTAGAGGTGACGCCCTACCCTACAGAAGAGGAATTTAAAAATGCTGTATTGGCATTGAACATTGAAGAAGAGAATCCGCTAAACAGGGGTAACCTTAGTCCTCAGCTATTACTGAGATATGCTGAGGAAATGCCGGCCTCCGGCAATGAAAACTTCAGGCAGTTTACCAACCAGCAAATGATGCAGACCATGGATCGGTATGGCCCCAGGCCATTGCCATTGCTGAACCCATTTGCCTGGTCACAATTTATCCAATCCATCAAGCGGGGGGATCTGAAGAGTAAGGATTGATTCGCTTTTGGATTTTGAATGTTTGCATGTGGGGCTAAGCTCTCTCATTAAATGCCCTCCTTTATCGCTTTCCGGTAAAAAACCCTAGCTGTCCTTAGAGTGATTCAAGTTAATTGATTTTTGTTTAATCGAGTGAAAATGCTCGCTGACCCTATCGGTCTCCACTCCGCTGTGGCCAACAAAGCAACGCTACGTAACCTTCGGCTCGAATGCACTGAAAAATAAATCACCCATTTCCATTTCAATTGGAATGGTATTTTTTTTTATTTTCAGGTAATATCTATTAGTCGTGGTGACTGGTAATCTGTAAACGTTGTATATATGGTTATTCTGGGTATGTTTAGCTTTCCGGCACCACCGGCCAATCATCCCAACCGCCTGGACGGCATAAAATTCTAAGATATGGAGGAAAGGAAATAGACTTCAATAAATTAGACCATTACATTCATTTGAAAAAAAAATCAAAACAGACCGTATTATGAGACACGCAATTTTTTTAGGACTGGTTTTGTTTTATTCAGCCTGTGCTGACCCCGAGAAACCAACGGTGGAGCATATTATAGCTGCCATAGAAAAGGATCGTTTTCACGGTTGGCCTGCCAATAATGGTGTATGGATATGGGGTAATGAAATCCTGGTCGGGTACACCCAGGGTGTTTATGACAACCGTGAGGGGCATAACATCACCGGGATTGAAGAAAGTAAATTTTCGAGAAGTCTCGATGGCGGACAATCCTGGGACATGTTTGACCCGGAAAATTTCCTGGATGATCAAAATGTGAAATGGCTCCCTGCCGGAAAAAAAGAGCTGGATGGCCCTATTAATTTTCAGCACCCAGGCTTTGCCATGCGTTTTTTTGGTACCGGATATCATGGAAATGATGACCCTGAAGGTGGATTTTATTATTCCTACGACCGAGGGGCAAACTGGCAGGGTCCTTACCATCTAGGTGGTCTGCATGCAGAACCCCAAATCGAAGGGATGTCTTTCAGTGCCAGAACAGATTATATCATTATGGGAGACAGTGAATTGATTTTTTTTTCCTCCCTGCACGATGGCACCACAAATCGCCTGGCAGCCATTCAAACCAAAGATGGCGGATTGAGCTTTGAATTGCTCTCTTGGGTAACGCCTCAGGATGATGAAGCCAATGATATCATGTGCAGTACGGTAAAGCTCAACGATAATACTTTTGTGATGGCCTATCGAAAAATTTATCCTGGCCTTAAAAACGCAAAAGGAAATAAAGTGGAAACATACGTTTCCAAGGACCGTGGTCACACATGGGAATATCAAAGTGAAGTTAAATTATTTGAAAGCAGCTCTAACCCACCTGCTTTGCTGGCGCTTCAGGATGGCAGTTTGCTTTGTGTATACGGCGACAGGCACCAAAGTCGTCTGGCGGGAAAGTACAGCAAGGATCGGGGAGCAACATGGGGCGAAGAATTTATCTTCCGCGCTGATTTCAAAGATACCAACAGTTATTGGGACTTTGGATATCCTGTATTAGTACAAAGACCCGATGACAAGATAGTATGCCTGTATTACTGGGCATCTAACGAAAACCCTCAACAATTCATCGCGGCTACCATCTGGACGCCTCATCTTGAAGATGAACTATTTGCAAAAAAAAGTGCTGAGCTGTAAGGCATTTTTATATTGGGATTTCGGACAAGTAAGGTATATCCTTATTCAGGCTTTGTGGTCAGAAAATGATAAGCTGGTGAAGGCATAATGCTTCACCAAGGTCGGTTTAATGGCCGTTTAATTGTACCGGGAGGGGATTTCTGCGGTCCTTATAAGCATGTTTTTGCATGGATCAGCGACGATTATGGGCAAACCTGGCGGGTAGGGGAGAGCGTACCCAATCCGTATCAAAGAATTACGCCAAGTGAAAATGCAATCGTGGAGCTGGCAGATGGCCGCTTGCTGATGAGCGAAAGGAGCCATGAGCCGGGTTGGCGCTGGCAAGCCTATAGTGAGGATGTAGGGGATAGCTGTGAAAGTGCAAAAGGAAGAAATTAGCAATATTAAATGATTTATATATGAACATGTATAACAAAATTAGCCTGATGATACTGCTCCTGATGGCTTTTGCCTGTCAAAAACCTGCTGAAATGCAGGATATCATGGATAAAGTAAGCCTGGTTACCATTGATTTGAGCCAGGATGAAAGCAGTCGGATTGTGGTAGACCGCGAAGAAGGCCAATACCTCGGGCACGTTTCTACCATTCTCATGGAAGATGATAAAACAATCTTTGCCTCTTATCCTAGAGGACATGGTCGAGGGCCAATCATCCTCAAAAGAAGTGACGACGGTGGTTTGACATGGAGCGAAAGATTGCCCACACCTGAAAGCTGGGAAACAAGCCGGGAGACACCAACCCTCAAAAGGGTAGAGGATAAAGAGGGAAATAAGCGCATCATATTGTGGTCGGGATTATACCCTGTTCGCATGTCCTACAGCGAGGATGATGGCCAAAGCTGGACCGAACTGGCACCGGTTGGTGATTGGGGAGGCATCACCGTAATGGGTTTTACCGAAGCCTCAAGTTCTGGCCAGGGCCACTATATCTCAATGTTTCACGATGATGGAAGGTTTATCGAGGGTGGGCCAAATGAATTTTGGGGTTCCCCTGCCGGTGAAAAATCCGGGGCAATGACCTTGTACACCACCTTCAGCCAGGATGGAGGCATGAACTGGTCAGAGCCTGAAGCAATCTACACCGACAAAGAGGTGCATCTTTGTGAACCGGGTGTCATCAGGTCACCGGATGGTAAACAACTGGCAGTTTTATTGCGGGAAAACCGTCGCTTGAAAAACTCTTACGTGATTTTTTCAAACGATGAAGGCAAAACTTGGAGCGATCCCAGGGAGTTGCCTCTGGCCCTCACAGGAGACCGCCATACCGCTAAATATGCCCCCGACGGAAGGCTTTTTGTTTGTTTCAGGGTAATCTCGCCTGAGGGCAAAAGGGATAACCGGCCATTTGAAACATCATTTGGTGGCTGGGTCGGCAGCTATGAGGATATAGTGAATGGAACTGAAGGACAATATGCTGTAAAACTGGATCAGAATTATCCGTCTTCCAGTGGGTGGGAATACGACACCACCTATCCCGGTGTAGAGGTTTTACCGGATGGCACCTTTGTCGTTACCACTTACGGACACTGGGAGCAGGAAACCCCTCCCTATATCATCAGTAAGAGATTCACCTTGGATGAAATAGATGCATTAGCTGAAAAAAATAAATAAACATACCCCTATGCTACAAAACCATATAAAAGGACTGATTGCCGCTCCATTTACCCCCATGCTCCCGGATGGCGGAATTAATTTAGATATTATTGGCGATTATTACCGGTTTCTGAAAAACAATGGCGTTGCCGGGGCATTTATTTGCGGATCCACAGGAGAGGGCGTTTCCCTTACCCATCAGGAAAAGACGCAGGTAATCCAAGCCTGGGCTGAAGCTACCCGCGGGGATACTGACTTTAAGGTAATGGTGTTTTTAGGTGGAACCTGTCTGGATGACTGCATGGATCTGGCCCTATGCACAAAAGAATCTAAACTCTTTGCTGTATCGTTTACTGCTCCCCATTACTTTAAACCAGCCAATGTGAAGTCACTTGCCGAAAGTTGCCAAAAAGTAGCTGAGGCCGTGCCAGAGCTTCCGTTTTATTATTACCATATACCCGTACTTACAGGTGTAGGATTTGCTATGATTGACTTGCTGAGAGAGGTAGACGTGATAATACCCAATTTTGCAGGCATCAAGTATACCCATGAAGATTTTATGGATTTTCTATCCTGCCTTCATTTTGGCGGAGGTAAATATGATATGCTATGGGGTAGAGATGAAAATATGCTGGCGGCTTTGTCTTTGGGTGCCACAGGTGCAGTAGGCAGTACCTACAACTATATGGCTCCGCTCTATTTGAAATTGATGGAAGCCTATGAAAGCGGGGACATGAAAAAAGCACGGCAACTTCAGCAAATTTCCATCGATCTTATTTCATTGCTGGGTAAGTACGGAGGCATTGCTACAGGAAAAGCTTATATGAAACTGGCCGGATTGGACTGTGGCGAATTCAGGCTGCCGGTAAAAAATATGCCTGCTGAACAATTTGAGCACTTTAAAACCGAGGTAGCATCTAATCATTTCAACACCTATAAGTCTGTATTGACTAAGAAATAACAAAATTCACAAAATCCATTCTCAAACGGAAAAACATCATCCGTGCCATACCCACTTTTTCACACGTAGGTCCGGCACCGGCCCATGTGCTTCCAAGTGTACCGGTGAGGGTGAGCCGGGTGGTGGCCAGGTCATCCTCAATGAACAGCTCTTTAATATCCATCCACAGATCGGGAAGGGCCTCCCTCCATCTAACCACGAACTGCGACGTTTTATCTCTCGCGAGTGTTCTTGGCAAACCAACATAGTGCAATAGCACACGGTCGGCAATCGTTTCATCAAAAAATGCGATGTCACCCCGGTTCTATCCTTCCTTATTCTAAAGTTTCTTTGTAAAAGGGCAAAGTCCAAAATTAATCCAACAGGAGAATCTATTCTTAATTGGAAATTAAATTTATACCTAAAATCCGCAGGATTTTAGGTTGATTAATAAAGTTATAAATATACACATCGTTTTTATTGAAACCGGTCTGTTTTGGACAAGAATCCGGTGGAAAAAATCTTTTCATTAAGGCTAAGGATATTTTTTTTCTTTATCATCGGCTTCGTTTTGCTATTTTTGACCAGATTGAACACACCTATCCTGTTAACACGCTGTTTATCAGTAGGTTGTTTTTATATTTATTGACTCTAAGTCAACAAAGGGGAATAGTCCTTCCCTGTATAGAGCTTCAGGATGTGGTTTCTTCCGCTTCTGATCCACTTGGCTGACACGGTTATAAAGCGGAAGATGAACTTCTTGAGTCGGAAGTTGGGCTTCAGCCAGGAAAGCTTTTTGGAATATTCCCCGATCAGGTAACTGTAAAAGTTGGCATAAATGGCTGTCATGATCATAAATGCGGTGTTTTCGGCCAGGAATGAACAGGGCATTTTCGCCCAGCCGAAGTCGTTGTTCATCACATCGAATAGACGCTCGCTTTCACCTCTGGCGTTATAGAATGCCACAATTTCACTGTTGGTGCTTTCCGTGTCGTTGGTCAGGATACCCCTGTAGGTATAGGCCTCACCGCTGAATATGTCCGTCTGGGAATCTTTTCTTTTTATCCTGCTGATTACCAACCTATAAGGTTTATCCCCTCCGAAGGGGCAGTAACCGGGAATGTCTGTCACCTCCATCTCCTGGGTATCCAGTCGGATTTTATTCCAGGACGCTTTGGCGATGGACCCGATCCTCTCATCCATCTTTGCGCATCTCTTGGCCCTGATGTAGAACGACCTGCTGTGCCGTTCCACCAAACCGACCACCTTTTTCTGATAGGAGGCCGAATCGGCCCTGAACCTGCCTACTTTGACCCCGTTGTCTTCCAGGTTTGAAAATGCCCTCTCCAGGGTTTCTTCCTGGAGGTATTTTGCCTGGCTGTTCCCGTTCCTGCCTTCAATGTACACGGGCATGTTGTCGATGGAGGCAATGCCCGGCTGGTAACCGTTGTTCTTTTTGTAGGTTTTTGCGGCATCATGTTTTTCTGTCGGCTGTACCTGGTTATCGTAGTCCAGATCATACCATTTGTTTGCCTTGAGCTGGCCTGTCTGCTTCAAGCCCTTTATCAACAGGTCATTGAGCCTGGGGTTAAGATTGAACTCATGTTTTACACCAGTGTCGGGATTTTCCATATATAGGGTATCCGCTGCCAGTTCTTTAACTCCCCTGAGAACGGTATCAGCACTACATACATGCATTCCCCTGACGTTCTGAAGGTGTTCCCTGAGATGGTCATTGATGTCCTCTGTGCAGTCCCCGCCGTTGAGGTATACGGCCAAGTGGTTGGCGAAAATATCACTGTAGGAAAAGCCGAAAGTCTTCACCCTCAAACCCAAATGTTTATCGATAAGATCAGAAAGACCGGAATCCTTAAAGGACTTAAAAACAAAATTAAAACCGCCGAAGGGTGTGATTTTTTCTACCGAATTTGTAACTTTCATTCCGCTTGTTTTTGATGTCTGACAACACCTAAATAAGTGAAAAAAAACGAGCCGAAAAAGCCTGAATTGAATTAATTTAGATGCTTTTTCGGCTTTTTCCTTAATCCGCCTGCGGATTTAAGGTAAATTACTAAATTCAAAACACTTGTCGGGAACAACCACATCACCGATGAGGAGCACTCCAGGAATAGGCGATGCTAACCTACTCTCAAAACTCTTTGCGCAGGTGTTTTTCTCTATCTGG
>PXCO01000189.1 GCA_003565295.1 Cyclobacteriaceae bacterium | reverse complement strand
GTTTGGGGTGCAGCTGGAAGGTCCCGGTATACGGGCAAAGGGTGTGACCGTCCCCGGTGCACCGTTGATTGGGATAGGCTTTAACGAGCACATTGCTTGGGGAGTAACTAACGCTCCCAGGGATTTAAGGGATTGGTATCACATAAAATTTAGGGATGGGGGAACTTCAGAATATCTGTACAACAGGCAATGGCTCTCCACCACAAAAAGAATTGAAAGGATCAAAGTCAAAAACGCTAAAGATATATTGGATACGGTTATTTACACTCATCATGGTCCTGTGACTTATGATGAAACCTTTCATCCAGAACATCAAGGAAAAGGTTTTGCCTTGCGATGGGCCGTGAATGAGCCAGCAAACACGGTTAAGACATTTACCGGATTGAACCAAGCTAAAAATTTCGAAGAATTTCTAGATGCGTTTTCTGAATATACCAATTTGGCTCAAAACTATATATATGCCGATGTAGAGGGGAATGTCGGGTTGAGTGTGCAAGGCAAATTTCCTCTCCGATGGATGGATCAAGGCAAATTTATCATGGATGGAAGCAACCCTGCCTTTGATTGGCAGGGTTTCATTCCCGTAGCGCATAACCCCACCACCTATAACCCTGAAAGAGGATTTGTAAGTTCTGCCAATCAACATGCAGTGGGACCCGAATATCCCTACTATTATTTCAATGATTACTTAGAGGCCTACAGGAACCGAAGGATCAATCAAGAGCTGGAAAAGATGGAAAACATCAGCGTAGAGGACATGAAAGCCTTGCAATTTGACAACTTCCATTTTAAGGCTTATGAAGTAGTTCCCGAGCTATTGAAACAACTATCTGAAAGGGAAGAAAAAAACCTTGGTCAGGGTTTGCATCCTCTGATATCCGCCTTGAAGGACTGGGACTTCCATACCCACCCGGAACAATTTGAGCCGGTGATATTTGACCTTTGGTGGGATTTACTGGTGGAATCCATCTTTAAGCACTGGAAAGATGAGCTTCCGAATGTAGTTTACCCATCAGACTTCACCATTTATAATTTGCTAAAGGATACACCCGATCATGAAATCTTTAACCGGCCAGGGCAGGGGCAATTGAATTCATCTGCCGACCATGTGGCAGCTAGTTTTTCTCAAATGGCGGACAGTTTGGAGATACTCCGGGAGGCCCAGCCTGAACTAAACTGGGGCAATTTCAAAAACACCTCCATTCGACATATAGTCCCTCTTTTTGAGGCTTTCAGCCGAATCAATGTGCCCACAGGGGGAGGCCCGGGAATAATAAATGCCACAGGAAAGGAACACGGGGCAAGTTGGCGTATGGTGGTGGAAATGGGCGACCCCATCAGGGCGTTTGGAATATATCCGGGTGGACAATCAGGGAATCCGGGCAGCAAATTTTATGGAAACTTCATTGACCTATGGGCAGAAGGTCAATACATTGATTTCGGCCTTAGGATGAGGCAAAACGAAGAAGGAGTATTATTCAAGACACAATTTGAACCTAAATAAAATGAAGTTTTTGATTGGATTTGTGATATCAGTACTTTTGGCACTAGTCTTAGGCCCGGTATTACCCTATTGGGGGTTAATGTTATTTTTGGCTGTCTTGGGAGCTTCTTTAAGGGGCAATGGGTTTATTGTCTTTTTCTCCGCAGCTCTGGGTGTGGGGGCGGTGTGGCTTATGGTGCCCTTGATACTTTGGGCCCGTTCAGGATCTCCGTTGCCTCAAATGCTGAGTGAGGTTTTTGGTCTGCAAAATGGCGCACTTTTATTGGGGATTTCCGCTTTGATTGGGTTTTTAATAGGGGGATTCAGCGCTCTCTCAGGGAGTCTCTTTGGTAAATTGTTAAAGGATAGGCAGATGTATTATTAAACCTAATCCGAATATATTTTTTAACTGGTGATTTGTAGATGCGCTTACTCTGGGTAAAACTTTTTTCTTCAACACAATTGTAGTAATTTACAGTATCAATTAAACCTTTAATTAAACCCTGAGGTTTTTCGTACACTTTACCTTTTTTTCTAAAAGTATCCAACTATGGCAAAAACAATCATTGTTTCTAACCGATTACCTGTTAGTCTACAACATAAATTCGGGAAATTTGAATTTAAACCGAGTGCAGGAGGACTGGCCACCGGCCTAGGCTCCATTTATAAGGAAGGAGATAATATTTGGATAGGATGGCCGGGAAATGATGTGGAAGACCCTGACCAAAAACAGGAAGTGGTGGAAGAGCTGCAAAAGCTTAAGATGGCTCCTGTATTTTTGACCAAAGAGGATGTGGAGTTATACTATGAGGGGTTTAGCAATGATACCATCTGGCCTGCTTTTCATTATTTCACCCAGTATATCAATTATCATGACGAATATTATGAAGCTTACTACAGGGTAAACAGAAAATTTTGTGACACAATATTGGAAAAGGCAGACCCGGAGGATACCATCTGGGTACATGATTACCAATTATTGCTTTTGCCTATGATGCTGAGGGAGGCACTGCCAAAGTCTACTATTGCCTTTTTTCAACATATACCCTTCCCCTCCTACGAAATCATGCGTATGCTTCCATGGCGAAGGGAATTGTTGGAAGGGATGGTAGGCGCAGACCTTATAGGGTTTCATACCTATGATGATATGCGCCACTTTTTGAGTGCCGTAGGTCGTCTTTTGGGCCTTTCTAATGAAAGTGGCTATATACAGGCAGATAACCGCCTGATAAATGTGGATTCCTTTCCCATGGGGATAGACTATGCCAAATTTGCCAAGGCGGCTACCAGCAAGAAAACCCTAAAGAACATCAAGAAATTCAAAGAGCAATTGGGCGATCAGAAGCTATTGCTCACCATAGACCGTCTGGATTATTCCAAGGGGATCCCTCAGCGGATTAAAGCCTTTGACCGCCTGTTGGAAGAACATCCTGAATTTCATGGTAAAGTTTCTATGATTATGGTAGTGGTGCCATCCAGGGCTAAAGTGAAGACCTATCAGGAACTTAAGGAGGAGATAGACACCCTGGTGGGGCGTATCAACAGCAAATATTCCACGCTAAATTGGGTGCCCGTACATTATTTTTACAGGAGTTTCCCTTTTGATGAGCTTAGTGCATTTTATGCCATGTCGGATATTGCACTGGTTACCCCTCTTAGAGACGGCATGAACCTGGTGTGTAAGGAATTCATAGCCAGTAAAACTGATAAGAAAGGGGTTTTGATCCTTTCCGAAATGGCGGGGGCGAGTAAAGAACTGGTGGATGCTGTTTTGGTAAACCCCAATAACCTTCAGGGCGTAAAGAATGCCATAATGACTGCCCTAACTATGCCTGAAGATGAACAGGTACAAAAGGTGAGTACCATGCAGGCCAGCTTGCAGAAATATGACATTTTCCAATGGGTAAAAGTGTTTATGGATAGGTTGGCGAATGTGAAGGACAGGCAGAAAGAGTTGGAGTCAAAATCCATGGACAAGTCACTGGTTAAGGAGTTGAAAAACAAGTTTAAGTCTGCTAAAACTCCCATACTTTTGCTGGACTATGACGGCACTTTAGTGGGTTTTAAAGGAAGACCGGAGGATGCCTATCCTGATGATGAACTTAAGTCATTGATCAAAAACCTCACCTCAAAGTGCCAGGTGGTAGTGATCAGCGGAAGGGACAAGGAAACCCTGGGAAACTGGTTTGAAGGGCAGGAAGTGGATATGATCGCCGAACATGGCGTTTGGCTGAAAGAAAGAGGCCTGGATGACTGGACCCTGTATGCCGAGATTGACGATTCCTGGAAAGAGGATATTAGACAGGTGATGGATTACTACGTGCTTAGGACTCCC
>PXCO01000086.1 GCA_003565295.1 Cyclobacteriaceae bacterium | reverse complement strand
GGCATCAGCTACTGTAATCCTGAAAGGTTCAGAGGTAACCGCCCTGTCCAATTGGTCTGTAACGACAAAGGTAAAATTAACCACAGAACCTGCCGAAAATTCTTCGATCGTGTAAATCAGGTCGTAAGAAGTAGATGTTCCTGAAATCGTTTGATCGGGGAATGCCGCATCTGGCGCACCATTTTTCAAGATTCTTAAGCTACGTGCCCCTTCTGGCGCACTCACATTTACCCTTGTAGACACTTCGGCACCTGCTATTCCAGAAGCCGTTGATGGCTCGAGTGAAACAGTGGGTGGGGGACCTACGGGTTGGTCGTCTTCACTACAGGATATCAAGGTGATGGCCAAAACCAATACGGCAGAGGCTGAAAACAATTTGAATAATCTATTCAAATTAAGTGGCACTTTGTTTTTTTTCATTTTTTTGAAATAATTAGTTGAAGAAAATTAGGTGTTTTTCAGGCCTTAAAACTCGTAGGTTACCCCAAGGCTATAGGTGGTACCTGGTTTGAATCGTCGAAAAATCTGATCGTTTTTTCTATCAAAAACACCATCCTCATTACCATCCTGAAGTAAAAGAAACTCTTGATTAAAGACGTCTTTTATTCCGAATTTCACGAAGAGGTTTTCCTTAATCCCTTTTCTCACGGAGAAGTCCAATACATTTCGGGGCATTTCGTAAGTGTCCGGTATAGCTCCCCCTCCTACGAAGAGAATTCTTTTCCCTATTACATTGTAGTTGAGGTTAATTTGTAGGTTCCTTATTTCATCGTCATAGAATACCCCTGAATTGACTATAAAGTTGGATTGCCCTTGCAAAGGCCTGTCACCTGCCCTAAGCAATTGGGACAAATCTTCTCCTAGCCGAACCTCACTGTCGATCATGGAAACATTGGCCAATAAACTTACCCTGCTGAAAAATTTTGTTTTTATTAGATTGGCCATGGACTTTCTCACATCAATTTCAACCCCTCTTGCAAATGCCCTTTCCGTGTTCCTAAATAAGAATGTGGTTTGTTCACTTCCGAAATTACCATATAGTGCTTCGATGGGATTAGTGAAATCTTTGTAGAAAAATGCAAGGGATATTGTTTCGGTCAAGCTGGGGTAAAGTTCCCATCTTAAGTCGAAATTTTGGATCTCTGCATTTCTCAGGAAACTGTAGCCGGTGACGGTAGCATCATAGATGAAATCATAAAATCCGAAAGGTGCGATTTCCCTGAATTCCGGTCTGTTGACGGTTTTACCATACACGGCTTTGACCACCATTTTGTCAGAGAAGTTATAGGCAAGATTAACGGAGGGAAGAAGAATAGTTTGATCAATTTTTACGGGATCTATGGGAGGAGTGGCAGTACCTGGCTGGAATGTATCCGGGCTTCTCAATTGCTGCAGGTTATCCTCTAGCCTCACACCTCCAGAGACATTAAATTTACCAATTGGTAAATTGACCGATACATAATATGCCTTTAGATCATTGGTGGCCTCATAGAAATTTGAGGTGGCAAAGTTCTCTCCTAATCTGATTCCAGTATTACTGTTGATGTTTTCGGGTCGAAATAATTCATCAATTTCAAACTGGGTAAGTTCTTCCGAAAAATTTATACCTCGATTGTACCCAAGGTTCCTCGCAGAGAAGCTTCTTTTTCTGGATTCAAGAAAGATACCGGCTTTTAGAACTGGCCTAAATTTGGTGTCTTTTTCTAGATTGAATTTTTGCTCATAATTAATGGCCGCGGAATAAATATCCTCATCCATTTCGGAGTAAAATTTCCCGAGAAAATCAGGGGTTTGCCCTCTAGGGATAAACAAAACAGATTCATTTGTAGCAACGTCCACGACGTTGGTTCGATATCTCCTATAATCGGGAAGCTGATTAAATGACAAACCGTAGCCTGCGACCCATTCCAGTTTCCCAGTTTGTCCCAAAAATTTGTGGTTGCCTACCAGCTGTCCAGAATAAAGCCCCCTGTATTCGTTGTAAAAGGCAAAGTTGTTTTGCTTAAAACCCTGGGCTACCTGATCTCCGAATCTATCGATAAAGTCGTAAGTGGTTAGCCTGTTGTATAGGTTCTTAAATTCAAAGAAGTTATTGTCATTAACCCTCCAAGCCCAGTTATGGACTATCCCTGTCATAATTTCCTGGCCAAATTCCGTGTCATTAAAGCTGAACCGGACCTTAGGTTCATCTGCGGTGAAATCATACGCTTCAAAGGATTGGTTCAACACATTGAATATAGTCTTTGTATTTGCATACTGAACACTGGTTGTATTGCCTATCTGCATGCCCTTATTACCGATATCCTTCCTGAAATAATGCGTTAAGGCAACTTTAAAGTCCAGTCCTGAATTGTAATTTTGCTCTTTCCAATTGTTGGGAAGAGCCCTACCGGCTTGGTCGATTTCGGCGGCAGGCAATCCCGTTAACCTTTCCGGGAAAAAATCCGGCAAATTGTTGGTCCCGTCATTGAAACCAGTCCAATGGAAGTTTCTTCGCTCATCGGCTCTAAAGTCCCGCATGGAGGAGCCTTGTCGAAACCCTGTGGAGATATCTAATGTGGTGGAAGTACCATCCGGAATTCCTTTGGTAAACACCTTGACCATACCTCCCGAAAAATCTCCTGGCAGTTCAGGAGCGGGACTTTTATAGATCAACACCTGATCGATAATATTGGAAGGGATGACATCAAAAGAAAAAGCCCTGACATCCGGTTCCATACTTGGCGCATTCACGTTATGCAAAAGTGTGGTGTTATATCTTTCATTTAATCCCCTAATAACAATGAAGCGATCTTGTATCACCGAAACACCTGGAATACGCCTCACTACCTGAGAAGCATCGCTATCCAAGGTCCGTCGGATAGATTCTGCCGACAACCCACTTACTACGTTCATGCTTTGTTTTATGTCCCTCAGAAGGGCAATGTCCGTGGCCGTTTCTCTTACAGCCGTCACCACCACAGTCTCTAGTTCAGAAATATCCTCTTTTAAAGGGATATTGAGAGAAAGAACCCCGGAGCCTTCCACCACTATTTGGACGCTCTCCGTGGCGTAGGTAATGAAGGAAACTTTTACTATCTGTTCTCCATTTGGGATGTTTCTGATAGTAAAAGACCCATCCAAATCAGAAACTGCACCTAAATTGGTGCCTTCTATCAGCACATTGGCACCTATAATAGTTTCATTGGTATTTGCATCTAGAACCACCCCTTTGATGATCCCTGTCTGGGCAATAAGGTGGGAATAAATAAATGTGAATACAGCTAAAACGTAAATTTTCCTTGACATAAGCACTGGATATTTTCCAATGCAAATGTCCGTCTACAATGTGAATTGGTAGGGTAGGAATATTTAATAAATTGTTAATCTTGGATAGGGGTACCCCTTTATTCCTTCACATAGAATTAACAGGTCTTACTCGCGGGAGGAAAAGGCATTTTTCACTTCCCGGCCAGATACTGCTTGCGATATTCAATGGGATTGCAGCCCTTCACCTGCTTGAACTGCCGGGCAATGTTTTTGCTGTCATTCAAGCCCATATCCAGGGCTATTTCAAAAATGGTCTGATCGGTCTCCAGCAGCTTTTGGGTGAATTTTTCTATGCGAAGGTTAAAGATGTATTTATAAATCGGATATCCGGTAATTTGTAAAAACCTCTTTTCCAGCGTTCTCCGCGATAGTGGCACTTGTTTTACCACCTCATCAACCTGAAGATTTTTTTCAATATTCTTATGAATGAATTTTAACGTGGAAGCTATATGGATGTCATTGGTGGCATAGATATCTGTAGATTGTCGGGTGATGATCTGTGTGGGTTTCACATAAATG
>PXCO01000205.1 GCA_003565295.1 Cyclobacteriaceae bacterium | reverse complement strand
CTTGATCAGCCCACTTTCTTGCGCTATTTCCTCTTTCTGCTTTCTTTCCTCGGTTACATCTACCATAAGCCCAGTTAACTTAAAAGGCTTATTATTCTTTATATGTACCTTCACCCTGTCATTCAACCAAATATAGGTTCCGGCTTTTGTTTTCATTCGGTAATCAAACACATGGTCGTTGAGCTGTTGGGTTTGCTCATGGCAATGGGCCACTACATACTCCCTTTCATCGGAATGGATATGATCTTGCCAAAAATGAGGATCAGCCAACCATTCATCTGCCGTATAACCCAGCAAATTTTCTACTTGAGGGCTTACATAGGAAAATTCAAAACTTTCCGCATCTGCTTCCCAAAATATCCCATCTAAGTGCTCAATAAGATGCTTAAACTTGATCTCTGATTCCTCCTTCACTGGAAAGTAATTACACTTTTTTATAAACCTGTAAAAAAATCAACGCAAAAAAGACAACTTCTCATCCAATAACCGATGACTTTTTTGTAAAACCTCTTAAAGTTAACACAAAATCAAGAAATTCAAAAAACTATAATCCTACAATCAATTATTAATCAATTTCTTAAATACAAAATTCAAAAACCAAACCCATTACGTGTTTTTCTGATGGGCTTCCACCGCTGCTCTCACCGAACCATGCTTATTCAAAAGATAGTTGGCACTCTCAGCATCCAAGCCCGTGGCTTCCATGATCATTTTTGTGCCCCTGTTCACCAGCTTACGGTTTGAAAGTTGCATATCCACCATTTTATTGCCTTTTACCCTCCCCAACTTTATCATCAGGCTGGTAGATATCATATTGAGCACCAATTTTTGGGCAGTACCGGATTTCATCCTGGTGCTTCCTGTGACAAACTCGGGGCCCACCACCACTTCCACAGGATATTCCACAGCCATAGCCAAGGGACTCCCCTCATTACAGGTAATGCACCCCGTGAGTAAGCCCTCCTCTCTGGCTCTTTTTACTCCCCCTATCACATATGGCGTGGTACCAGACGCTGCTATACCTATCACTGTGTCATTGGCGTTAAACCCAAAAGACTGGATATCTGGCCAAGCCTGCTCGGTATCATCTTCCGCATTTTCCACAGCTTTTCGGATGGCATCGTCTCCCCCTGCTATGATACCGATCACCAAGTTATGCGGCACCCCATATGTGGGTGGGCATTCCGAGGCATCCAGAATACCTAACCTACCGCTGGTGCCGGCACCAATATAAAACAACCTTCCTCCTGCTGTCATTCTTGGGGCTATATTTTCTACCAGCGCTTCTATCTGGGGAAGTGACCTATTGACTGCCTGGGGCACAGTTTGGTCTTCCTTGTTCATATTGAATAATAGGTCCTTAATGGACATATGCTCAAGGTTGTCGTAAAAGGAGGTACTTTCTGTGGTGCTCATATCTTTTCTTGATGGTATAAGGTTAGGCCAGCGATGGGAGTCTCTAGGATCACATGCACATGGATATCATTATCCTGCCCAACTTTCCTTAACACGTCCCCATTATAATACGCTATGGAGCCTACGAAATTGACAGGTTTCTTTTGAAAGCCTTCATACCTCATTACATGCCGTTTGAAAAAGTCGAGAAAACCATTATAAAACAAGCCGTAGCAATAGGGGTCGAATTTATGATCAGCTATGAATTTACAAAAACTTGCCATGTACCTATTAGGAAAAGGTCGCTGGTAGACATTCTCTTGAATGTCAAAAATGGAAAGTTTTAATTCCTCTAGAGCAAGGTCCCTAATGTGCGCGGGCATATCATCATAGATGAAATCCTGAAGAAATTGCTTCCCTATATAAGCGCCCCCGCCCTCATCTCCCAAGAGGTAACCAGGTGAAGGCCGACTGCTGATGATCTTGCTGCCATTATAGTCCCCACTATTTGAACCTGTGCCCAAAATGCAGGCAATCCCTGCCTGATGGCCACACGTAGCTCTGGCTGAGGCCATAAGGTCATGATCTACTGTGACTTTGGCATTTGGATAGATGGAATTGATGGTTTGCCGAACTGTCTGCTTGTTTTTATCAGAGGTGCACCCTGCCCCATAAAAGTACACTTCACCTACCAGCTCCCTAAGGTTAAGGATATCGGGAACTTGAAGTCCCTTAAGCATGTCATCTGCATCCTGGTAATAAGGATTAAAGCCTACAGTCCTAAACTGATCTACTTCACCACTTTCATGGATGAAGCGCCAATCGGTTTTACTGGAACCACTATCTGCTATTAATATCATTTTAAATTAGATAACCTATGGGGTCAAACTTATCAAAAACATGCTCGGTATGGGGAGCCTCCTTAAATTCTTCCGTTAAGTCTTGACCTGCCCAATGCTCATAATGCCTGCCATTTTTCCAAAGCCTGGACTTCCCCAAGTCATATAATCTCCCCTTATAGGCCACATATATTTCCGGCTTATCCTGACCGTTATACTTCGATAATTGAGACTTGTTGATGCGAATCATAGACTGATTTATTACAAATATAAAAAATTTATGAAAGTTACCATTGTTTTATTAAAAATTCCTTTCAGTACAGTTTCAACTGGGCATTGATCCACCTCTCCGGAATTTCCCCTTTTTGTGCCGTCTGGTAATCCTGATAACTGCAGGGTATAATGGTATCCCTCAACAACTGTTCCTTTTCATCCTTAGGGATTTCCATCCACCACTTGCCACTAAGTTTACTTTTATAAAAGTGTATGGTGGAAGGCTTCCCATCCAGGGAGACGGTGTACTTTGTGTAATCGTTACTTTTAAAGGATAGGCTATCTTTCCTGTGATAAAAGCCCTCCACAAAATACCAGATCATGGTGGCGATGATACCGGCAGTTTGATGCCTATTATCGTCAAAGGTATGATGGTAACCATAAAACCCGGTAGAGCTGAGCTTTTCATTCATCCCCGCAAACCATGAAATCTGACATGCCTCTTCAGCAGTAAGCCCAAATGGTTGGGCATCCATGGCTCCGGGAACTTCGGTTGACTTGATGGCACAAATATCAAAACTCATCAAGTCCGCATTTCTGATCAGGGGCTCTACCTCCTTAAAATTGTCCCTTAGGCTTCCTAACCGCACATGGTCGAAATACAACTTTTCTAGGGTATTCACCAAGTCGTTATCCGTAAGAAAACTTTGATAACCCAAATGACAATAATTAAATAAAAAGTTAGGTTTATGAAGAATTATTTCCTGAGAATGGCGCTGGTCCGAGCTCCCTTCTTCTTCCATGTCCATTTTTGCATCCACGGTAAGCAAACTTACCATTTTCTTCATTTTTTCATAGGAAAGATATTGACCTATGTCCAAATCATGCGATCCTCCAAAAAAAACAGGTAACACCTGTAGTTTAATCAGCATCTCCCCTATGGATCGGATCAATTGTTGAGTATCTTTTACCGTATCAGCAGCTTTCAGGTTACCAAGATCTACAATTTTATATTGGCCCTGCCCCTTCTTAAGGGAATAGAGCTTTTCCCTTATGGCGTGAGCAGAAGAAGGGCCGTTTTCCACCTTTGATGAGGCCCCTCTATATTCCTCCAGTCCAATCAAGGCAATTTGCATCCCTTGAGGATCAGGAAAGGTCTCCCCAAAGTGATGTAAATGATTAAAAAAAGATTGATGAGGAAATTTCCTTTGATATAGACTTTCAGGTATAGGGTTAAAAAAAAGCTGTAAATCCATAATGGGGTTAATCATTAGATGCGGCCAATATTAAAAAAAGTCCCGCACATTTGCGGGACTTAAGGTTATATTATCCTCCAAAGTCATCGAATCTAATATTTTCATTGGGCACGCCCATATCATCTAGCAGCTTTAATACTGCTGAGTTCATCAATGGAGGACCACAGAGATAATATTCTATTTCATCAGGCTCGTCCACATGCTTCAGATAATTGTCATAAAGTACCTGGTGGATGAAACCAACATACCCATCCCCATCATCGTCAAGGGATTTCTTTACCTTCCAGTTATCTTCAGGCAAGGGTTCAGAGAGCCCTATGTAAAATTTGAAGTTTGGGAAATCTTTCTCTATGTCCCTAAAATGGTTCGTATAGAACAACTCTTTCTTAGACCTGCCACCATACCAATAAGATACCTTTCTGTCAGATTTCTCAGTGTGGAACAGGTGGAAAAGGTGTGACCTCAAAGGTGCCATTCCTGCTCCCCCACCTATGTATATCATTTCTCTTTGAGTAGGATTGATGTGGAACTCTCCATATGGCCCTGATATGGTTACTTTATCTCCCGGCTTTCTAGAGAATACATAGGAAGAACATACCCCGGGATTAACATCCATCCACTTATTATTAGCCCTGTCCCACGGTGGTGTAGCAATCCGGATGGTGAGCATAATAATGTCACCTTCTGCCGGATGATTGGCCATGGAATAGGCACGGAACAACTCTTCCTCATTTTTCATGACAAGATCCCATAGGCCAAACTTATCCCAATCACTCTGATACACATCCTGCGGGTGTTCCAGTTCTGGATGAGGAGTGATGTCCATATCCTTGAAGTTCACGGTAATCGGGGGAACATCAATTTGAATATACCCTCCAGGTTCAAAATCCAACGTTTCTCCTTCAGGCAACCTCACCTTAAACTCTTTGATAAAAGTGGATACATTGTAATTAGAGATGACTTCACATTCCCATTTTTTGATCCCGAAAATCTCGTCGGGTATCCGAATCCGCATATCGTCCTTGACTTTCACCTGGCAGGACAACCTTACATTGTTTTGTTGTTCTGCCCTGCTTAGGTGTCCCACTTCCGTGGGTAGTACTTCTCCCCCTCCTTCGTCAATGGTACATTTACACATGGCGCAAGTACCACCTCCGCCGCAGGCGGAAGGAAGGAAAATTTTCTTATTGCTTAAGGTAGACAAAAGTGTAGACCCTGCGGAAGTAACGATAGGGTTTTTTTCATCTCCGTTTACCACAATCCTCACATCCCCTGAGGGCACCAATTTGGATTGAGCAAAAAGAAGAACAAAAACGAGCAGCAGAATAATCAAGGTAAACGCTACTATTGAAGTGATGATTACTGAAGTCATGTAACTATAGTTTTCTTTCCAGTATGTGAATACGGTTTAACCGAGGGCAAATATATGACTTTATCGCCGAAACCGTAGGATAATTTTTAAATAAACAGGCAATTTCCTTTTAGGATATAAACTGATTAATTCTTCAATAAGTTTAGCAAAGTACCCAATCTGTTCTTCAATTGCCTTCTATCGATAATAAAATCCAAAAATCCATGTTCCAACACAAACTCGGAACTTTGAAACCCCTTTGGAAGATCTTTGCCGATGGTTTCCCGGATTACCCTTGGCCCGGCAAATCCGATCAAAGCCCCGGGCTCTGCAATGTTTAAATCACCCAACATGGCGTAAGAGGCTGTGACCCCTCCCGTGGTAGGATCGGTCAACAGTGAGATATAAGGCACCTTGGCTTCATCCAGCAATGCCAATTTCGCCGAGGTTTTTGCCATCTGCATTAAACTAAAACCAGCTTCCATCATCCTGGCCCCACCTGATTTTGAAATCATCAAAAATGGCGTTTTGTGTTTTAGCGCATAATCAATTGCCCTGCTAATCTTCTCTCCGACCACAGAGCCCATGGAGCCGCCAATAAAGTTAAAATCCATGCAGGTAATCACAATATCCAAACCGTTCAATTTCCCTACCCCTGTTCTTGCCGCATCTTTCAAATTACTTTTCGCAATACTATCCTTGATCCTTTCCGTGTAAGGTTTACTGTCCACAAATTTTAAGGGATCACCGGATATCATATCCTTATCCAGCTCGGTAAACTTGTTGTCGTCAAAAAGAATCTCAAAATATTCCCTAGATCCAATTTTCACATGAAATTCATCGTCCGGGCATACATAAGAATTGTTTTTCAACTCTCTGGTATGGATAATATTCCCTTTCGGGGTTTTAAACCACAATCCATCTGGAGCATCTTTTTTCTCTTCGGTGGAAGTCTTAATTCCTGCATCTTTTCTTTTGAACCAAGCCATATATCTTAGATTAAGTCCCAAAGAAAGTATTTGGGATTACAAATTTATGGGGATTATCCTTTAAATAAAATAAATTCTGCTTTAAGGTTGTGCGAATGGGGCTTGCCCCTCTACTTCTCTCTCCATTAGCACCCGCGTTTTGGGTAGTGAGCCGGGGTAGTTCTCCTGAATGAATTTCAACATGTTTTCACGGATATAACACCTAAGATCGAAAGCTGTTGGACTATCTTTGGCACTCATCAAGCACCTTAATTCCACCACCCTTTCTCTTATATCTGTCACTTGCAAAACTTGTACCTTTCTGTCCCATAAGGGCGTGTTATCCAATAACTCCTTCAATTTGTCCTTTAAGACTTGCACGGGTATGGTATGGTCCACATACAAGAAAACCGTCCCCCAAATATCGGCTGTGGTCCGGGTCCAGTTCTGAAAAGGTTTTTCTATAAAGTAGTAAATGGGCAAAACCAACCGCCTTTGGTCCCATATCCTTACCACCACATAGGTCAAATTAATTTCTTCAATTTTCCCCCACTCCCCTTCTACCACTACCACATCATCTATGCGTATAGGCTGGGTGAAAGCAATCTGAAATCCAGCAAGTAGGTTTCCGATGGATTTTTGGGCGGCAAAACCTATGATAATGCCGAATACCCCAGCAGAAGTGAGTAACCCGGCACCAATATTCCTTGCTGCCTCAAAATTCATTAAGATGCTGGCTGTGGAAATTACCAGAATTATGATTATAAACAGCTTTCTGATAAAGGCTATTTGCGTAATCATCCTCCGCTCTTTGAGGTTGTCCTCTTTCTCATAGGCAAATTTTTCGAGCAAATAGTGCCGGAAGACATTGGAAAGTTCAATGATAATCCAGGTCAAATTGATGATGAACAATACTGAAAACAGGGTATGGCTCCTCAAATAGCCCATGTCTTCCGGGGAAAAATAAGGTTCTGCCATAGGAAAAATCACAAAAAACAGCCCCCACTTCAGGCTTGTCCCAAATCTTGATAGGGCCCTATCGCCTTTGGGGGTAACCGGCTTATAAAAAAGATAGGCCAATCGCCGAAAGACAAAATAAAGCAGTACATGGCCCAATAATAAGGATAGGAGAACTACTGCTAGAAGCAAGATTCGGTCTGAAAACATATTCATCAATTTTTTGGATTTTGGGATAAAATTAAACTCAATTCAAGGTTAAAGTAAATATTTGGTTAAATTTGAGTTTATCCTGAAGGTGGGGTTAAGCTCTTAATATAAAACATTACTGTACAAACATGCAATTAATTTACCTGTTTCTTTTCTCTGGTATCATATTGTGGGGTGCCTATTTTACCTATGGCAAGTTTGTGTTTAAAAAATTCAAGATCAATGACAGCAACATCACACCAAGTCATAGGCTGAAAGATGGGGTAGATTACGTGCCTAGCAAGCCAATTGTGGTATTAGGCCATCATTTTGCCTCCATTGCCGGGGCAGGGCCTATCGTTGGACCTATCATCGCCATCACCTTTGGGTGGGTACCCGCGGTGATTTGGATATTGGTGGGGGGCATATTCTTCGGAGCAGTACATGACCTGGGAAGTATGGTAGCCTCCTTAAGGAATGACGGAAAGTCCATTGGTGTAATCATTCAGAATAACATTGGGAAAAAGGGGAAACAACTTTTTATCCTGTTCAGTTTTTCCACGCTTATTTTGATTATCGCTGTATTTGCAGATATCATCGCCAAGACCTTTATCAATAATGCCGGGGTAGCCTCTGCGTCCATACTTTTTATCTTATTGGCCATCACCTTTGGGTTTGTCACCAAATTCACGGCACACCGCAAATCAGCCTTTGCGATTGCTACGGTAATAGGAGTGGCCATCATGTATTATTTCGTTTATCTAGGAATGCAAATTCCTTTTGCACTGGATTATCAAACCTGGATTTATATTCTTCTTGCCTATGCCTTCGTGGCCTCAGTCACTCCGGTTTCCATGCTTTTGCAGCCAAGGGATTATTTAAATAGCTTCCTGTTATATGGGCTGATTTTGGCAGCAGTGATCGGGGTGCTTGTGGCCAACCCCACTATTGTGATGGATACCGATATACAGGTTTCCAGCGAAACACTTGGCTATATCTTTCCAGTACTTTTTGTTACCATTGCCTGTGGGGCCATTAGTGGTTTTCATTCCTTAGTTGCCTCGGGCACCACTTCTAAACAAATCGATAAAGAGGGAGATGCTAAAGTCATCGGGTATGGAGGCATGCTGATTGAATCGTTTTTGGCAATCATCTCTGTGGGTGCAGTGGTGGTGCTTTCCCGCTCTGATTATGTGGCAAGGCTCGCCGATCAGGGACCGGTCCCTCTTTTCGCCGATGGATTGGGAAATATCATTTCATCGATGGGCATTTCTGAACCTTTCGCCATAGGTTTTGTGGCCCTCACGGTTTCCGCTTTCGCTCTAACCACCCTGGATACCTGCACCCGCTTGGCCAGATTCACCCTTCAGGAGTATTTTGAGGACATGAAACAACCCCTTGGCCAACAACTTTCCCAAAACCGGTATCTTTCTACCGCTGTGGTGGTATTACTGTCAGTCTTGCTGTTAAAGAGCGGGGGCTTTGCCACTTTATGGCCCATTTTTGGTTCTGCAAACCAATTATTGGCAGCACTGGCCTTACTCACCATTTCGGTATGGTTGATAAAGAAAAAGGTGAACCCTACTTTTGTGACCTTGCCCATGTTCTTCATGTTTACCGTCACTCTAAGCAGCCTGGGTCTTTTTGCATGGCAAAACTTCAAACAGGAATCTTATGTGCTGGCCCTTATTGCAGCTATCCTCTTTGTGCTTTCCTTTGCTTTGATCTATTTAGCCAAAAAGAGCCTTTCCAGGGAAATTGAGCCAAAGCAAATGGTGAAGAGCTGAAAATCCATATGTTGAAGGTATTCCATTCTCCCATCCCTGATGATTATCAGCTATTAAATTTTGTCCTGCATTCCCCGGCTTAACAATATACCGGTATTGAGGAATGTGATCTAATCCTCTTCCCCCAGATACTTTGGGGGGAAGAAAAAGGAGCCCTCAACAAAAAATTAAGCCATATTGAAAAAAATGAAAAACAGTGTCTGGAGATGGTATTAGAAACCTGGTATTTGACCCATCGCCCAAAAAAATTTTCTGAAATGTTTATGGAGATTATTAATCAAAGGAAACTGATAGTAGCATGGTGTTTGAGGATTTTTCGGAAAGGAAACCAAGTTGGTTTTCGAAATCCGATTCATAAATCTTATCGCTATGGGAATTGTTAAAGTAATTGAAGTAATCGCCAACTCAGAAAAAAGTTTTGATGATGCCACTCAAAATGCACTTATCGAAGCTTCTAAATCTGTCAAGAACATTAGGTCGATCTATGTCAAGCATTTCAACGCCAATGTGGAAAACAATAAGATTGTCTCGTACGGGGTAAATGCCAAAATTTCATTTGAAATAAATTCATGACCCCTCAAAAAGTCCAAAGATGAGTCTTTAGGCTCTCTTTGGCTTGTTTTTCGTGGAGGCCACGCTTCCTTTCCAGACCCTTTGAAAAAGGATTCAAAAATAGTTTTATCCGGGACTTGCATCCGCTCACTTCTGTCCTTTCTTTG
Source organism: Cyclobacteriaceae bacterium (assembly GCA_003565295.1). Lineage (GTDB taxonomy): Bacteria > Bacteroidota > Bacteroidia > Cytophagales > Cyclobacteriaceae > Pleomorphovibrio. The sequence goes on along the minus strand of PXCO01000205.1, from coordinate 6,549 downwards.
TGGGAGGTAACCACCTGCTTCTTCTCTTTTTTGATGCAGGTATTTCATTCATAAATCAACTTCCTTTCTTTTCAATTTTTCAAATAACGCATTGATCCTGGGTTGGAGAAACCAAACCCCAATGGGAAACATCAATGCCATCACAAATTCGCTAAAATATTCGGAAGGAGTGATAAATGCCTCACGTTCTGCCCTTACAACCACTTTGGCAAGAAATGTCAATGCAAATAACCAAGTAGATATAGCCAGGAATATGATGAATGCCTGTAGGAAAAAAAGCCAAAAGTCTTCATACATTCCAACAGGTTGATCCTGCCAATAAATGAAATTGAAAATAGACAGAAAGAAAAACAAAAAGCAGGAAACGACTATGCTTATAGAAAAATATACTGTTTTGGTAGCTATTTTTGAGTCAATGTGCTTGTTTAACCAAGCACCAATAGACCAGATCCAAAGATAATAGATCAAAAATGGAACAATGGTTATAAACTTTGCAACCGCATCACTTGCGGATCTGTATTCTTCTTCCACTACGATTGAAAAACCACTATAGAGCGAAACTAGGAGCAATACTCCAATTGTTAATAAAAATAACTGCCAGTGTTTTAACGTAAGGAAGATTCTCATTGCCGTCAATTTTATTACAGTTCCCAAACAGGCATCATCCGAGGACGAAGCATAAACCCATGTGCGAACGGCAAATCAATGCATAACCGAGAGCCGCAATTCCCTTGCCAATAATGAATTAAAACAACCTAAAACCCAGGGACAAGATCAATTGGTTTTGACGCTGGTCGGTGGGTACATCATCAAATCCGTTGACCGAATTGGTTAACCCCCCTTCGTACTTTAGGTCAAGGAGGAAATTCCCAATGTCTAGTCCCACCCCGGCCTGATATCCAAAGGTGAACTCTTCCTTGGGAGGAAAGAAGGTGCGCTGATCAGTTCCTGTGGAACTGCTGGTCATTTTGCTATCTATCATATAGCTGGCAATAGGCCCTGCCTGCAACCTGAAAATCCCAGCAAAATTAATTCCCACCATTATGGGCGCATCCAACCGATCAAAGCTCACGTCGTAATTAAAGGTGTTGTCCTGAAAAGAACCCCCTGTGTTTGTATAAAGCAGTTCGGGTTGAATAAATATGACTGGCAAATTGATCCTGGCAAAGGCTCCTACGTGGTACCCCATTTTGGAATCATCTCCCTGAAAACCATCAAATACCCTCACATCTCCCTGGGAAATCCCAAACTTTGGCCCAAAGGATAACAGCTGGGCATGGGACTGACCTAAGACAGCAACCGACAACAAGACAAATAAGGCATATTTTTTCATAGCAAGGAGGTTAAGTTAACGAATTATCAAAATCAGATCGCAAAAAGCAAACCATAATTATCCGGCATTGTGCAATTATCAACGAAATTTTTTGAGTTTTTATATCCCAAATCCAATGGAAACAACGTTAAAATTTTGGTAGTTTGGGAGCCTGGATTAAATTGATCCGCCCAATTTGTCCCGGATTCTGCTCTTTGTTATACGCATACAATAATAATTTCTGCTATTTCTATGAAAACAATTTTTACCAAAACCTTCTCGTTTTTTCTGATTTCCATTTTTCTTTATTCCTGCATGGGTGAAAGAGAAGCCCGCGACCCCTTGTTGGGTAGGGAGGCCTCCTTGTACGGAATTGGGCAATTTGCCAACCAACTGCTCTCGGCAGACCGCTTTTCCAGGCTGGAAATTGAAGTGCTCTACATGGAGGGCTACAGGCCTACCAACCAAATGATCAATGGGATGCAGGAGTTTTTGGAAACCCTCACCCACAAACCAGAGGGCATACAAATCAGGGACAGGGAAATCCCGTCCCAGGGACAGGAGACCTACACCATAGACGATGTACGTGATTTGGAAAGGGAGCACAGGACGCTCTTCAATGAGGGGAACACAGTCACCATTTTTGTCATAGTGCTGGACGGGAATTTTTCCAAGGATGACGAAGAAACCTTCGCCATTGGTGCAGCCTATCAAAACACCAGCATGGTCCTCTTTGGTCCCAGAATACATATGAACTCCGGAGGTTTCAGAAGACCCAGTAGGGCCTTGCTCGAGACCACTGTGTCTCTGCATGAACTTGGGCATTTACTAGGGCTGGTCAACAACGGCACCGATATGGTTCATGATCATGAAGACGAAGAACAGGAGAAACATTGTGACAACCAGGAATGCCTTATGTTCTGGCAGGTAGAGACCAGCGGTCTATTTGGCTTCCTAGGCAACACCATTCCTCAACTTGATGAAAATTGTTTGAAAGATTTGAGAGCGAATGGTGGAAGGTGACCCCTCTGGATTTTTTACTCAAAGAGGCCACCGACTGTCTTATTTCACATTAAACAACTCTGGTTCCTTTTTAAAAATCCTCCAGGCCAAACCTACATTAAGTAGGTAATCCGCAAAAGCTGCATCCCCATGTCGAAAATTGCCGGGGGTACTGGCTTCTATGTCAGTTACACTTCTGGTCCTATTTCGAATCAGCGCTATAGGCAATGTCACCACGACTGTAAAGTTGTTATACATATAACTCAGTCCCGGCTCCACTGAAACCACATATCCCGGTCTTCTGAAGCCGCTACTGCCCCCAATGAGATCCCTAACGGGTACGCCTTCCACCCTCCCTCCTAAAGAAGCGCTTAGGTTATGCCCCAACAGTGGCCTGAATAGTCCCGCCCTAAAGGCATATTGGTCAGGTACGGACATTATGGATTCATTGCTGAGTATAGGGTTAAGGGTTTCCCTGAAAGTTCGGGTGCCATTGGTTTCCCGGGGGTTTAGCAGGTAGAAACCATCGTAGTAAAGCACAAAACTACCAGGCAGAAAACGGATCCCCTGCATATCCAGGATCAACCCATATCCACCGTCTCCTAATTGTATGGATTGGTCCACGGGTCTACGCTCGGAACCTCCTTCAGGGCCTACATTATAGAAAGTTCCCATGGCGGAATAGTCGCCGGTTGGGATCTTAAGACTGGCTCCTATAGCCATATTACCCTTTTTTGCCTTGTCTCCCTCGAAGAGCCAGTATCCTATTCCCGCACGCATATCCGTCATACCCCCGGAATAAGTCATATGCCTTTCGGTACGGCCATGTTCATACAGCGAACTCCTCTCATTATAGGCAAAGGGGAGTGTAACCACCCCATATAACCTATCCGTAAAAGCATAGCTCACATTGAGGTCCACAGCATGAGACCAATTGACCACCTCGGTCTTATTGGCCACCCTATCAGGTTCTTCCTCTCTGCCCCTGAAATGCCTATATGACCTGAAATAGCGATAATTGGTATTGAAATTCCAGTCCCCTTTTTTTAGCAGTTCTCCCTGGTTTACGGCATTTCCTACCCCGGAAAACTGCCTAATGGCAACACAACCTTGCCCCATTACCGGCCTTTGAAATAAGCAAAAGATGCATAGGACTATATAAATTAAATGTAGAGAATTTTTCATTTCGAACGTTCATTTTTGATTAAAGTTTTAGGTATCGCAAAGTGCCCCAAGTTAATTTTAACTTGGGCATACGCATATCTCTCCTTATGGAAGCATCACATGTAAAAGGAAAGCCAAACAATTAATCAAGTGAACTGGGGAGGTGGTGGGGCAGGAACCGGGAAAAACCCGGAATAGTATTCGTTATGGTAAACCGGGGAAATTTGGAAAAGCACAGGGGGACTGGATTTCGAAATCTTTACGTTGGACGGCAAATAATCTTTCAGGGTGCTCTTGGAGAGAACTTTCTCCCCATTCCCATCTTTGCTTCCATTGGGCACCATGGTAATGACCCAGTTCCTAAAATTGATCTCCAGCTTAATTTTGTCCTTATCCGGAACATAAATCAATTCAAAGGCATCCTCCACAAACCTTTTCTTGATCACCCTGTATGAAAAACCGTCTTTTTTAAAACTTATATTGGTAAGCTGAAATTCCTCCTGATCAAAAACGTAAGGTAGCTTCATGGGCACCCGCATCATCTTTTGCTCCTCAAAACCATCCTGATATACCCTATGCGCCCATTCTTGCTCCACCTGATGCTGGTAAAACCTATACACCAAATAATAACCAAAGTGATAACTGAGGAAACACCACAAAAGCAATATAGAAAACACTTTTCTCATAGCCAGCTAGGGCTATAAATGTAAAAAAAATTCTGAGAAAATCAGTTATGACCAATAAAAAGTTTCAAATCCTTCATAAAAACAAAAAAAGTCATAGCGTTACCAGAGATTCGGGTGCCTAGTCTTTCACCTCTTCATAATCAATATAATCACCTCCGTTCTTTGAACTGGAGGTTTTATCTTTCTGATTTTTAGGGATGTAATCCACATTTACGTTCCCGTTCCTTGGCCTGCGGCTTTGTCTGTGTTGATCCCTTTGAGCTTCGTTGACCTGGTCTACAAATCTTTTCAACTTACTCCTCAGAAAGTATTTCACCAAGCTTGACAAAAGCCAACCAATCGCTATAAAGAAAATAATTAATTTTAAAATCATATTGACCTTTTTTCCGCACTCATCAATGCTACTTTAGAAACTTAACGAACCTGTCCCACCAATATTTGATCACTTAAAGATAAGAAAGACCTGCCAAAAAAGGCGAAGTGCACGTCAAAAGGCTCCTCCTTTTGACGTGCCTGACCTAAATTATCTATTTACTCAGGTAGAGGTTTCGTTCTGAGTAAATCTTCAGGAAGTAATCATCCATCAAATCCTCTATAAAATAGATAGCTTCACCGGTGGATTTCATTTCCGGCCCCAACTCCTTGTTAACGTTGGGGAATTTATGGAAAGAAAATACAGGCTCCTTTATGGCATAACCCTTTTTCACAGGGTTAAAAGTGAAGTCTGTTACTTTTTTCTCACCTAACATCACCTTTGTGGCGTAATTCACGTAAGGTTCGCCATAGGCTTTGCATATAAAGGGAACGGTTCTGGAAGCCCTTGGGTTCGCCTCTATCACATAAACTTTGTCGTTTTTGATGGCAAACTGCATGTTAATCAACCCTTTGGTCTGAAGTGCCAGGGCAATTTTCTCCGTGTAAGTTTCTATCTGACGGATCACTAAGTCACCCAAATTGTAAGGCGGCAATACTGCATAGGAGTCGCCGGAGTGAATGCCTGCCGGCTCTATGTGCTGCATAATACCGATGATATACACGTTTTCCCCATCACAAATAGCATCAGCTTCAGCCTCAATGGCCCCTTCCAAGAAATGGTCCAAGAGTATTTCATTGTTAGGAATATCCCTCAATACATTCACCACATGTTCTTCGAGTTCCTTTTCATTGATAACGATTTTCATACCTTGGCCTCCCAAGACGTAAGAGGGCCTCACCAATAAGGGGAAACCTAAGGTTTTACAAAGTTCCAAGGCCTCATCGGTACTATGAATGGTGCCAAACTCAGGATAGGGCACATCATTTTCCTTCAGAAGTGTGCTGAACCTTCCCCTGTCCTCTGCCAAATCGAGTGCTTCGAAACTGGTGCCCAAAATGGGAATTCCGTATTTATCCATTTTCTCTGCAAGCTTAAGAGCAGTCTGCCCTCCAAGCTGCACGATCACTCCTATGGGGTTTTCGTGAAGAATAATCTCGTAGATATGCTCCCAAAAGACCGGTTCAAAATAAAGCTTGTCAGAAATATCGAAATCCGTGGAAACCGTCTCAGGGTTACAATTGATCATGATGGTCTCATACCCACATTCTTTTGCCGCCAATACCCCATGGACACAGGAATAGTCAAATTCAATTCCCTGGCCCACCCGGTTTGGGCCGGAACCGAGCACCACCACCTTTTTACGGTCAGAGGGGGCAGACTCATTTTCATCCCCGAAACTGGAATAATAATAGGGGGTCTGGGCTTCAAACTCAGCCGCACAGGTATCCACCAATTTATACACCCTTTTAATTCCCATCTCCTCCCTTCTTTTCTTAAACACCTCACTCTCCAGGCATCCCAACAGGTGGGCAATTTGCCGGTCCGCATAGCCCTTGTGCTTGGCCAGTTTCATCAATTCGTATGGAATATTTTCTAAGGTATACTCAGCAAGTTTTTCATCCAAATGAACCAGCTCCTCGATCTGCTTGAGAAACCATTTGTCGATTTTGGTTAGGTCATGAATGGTCCTGAAAGAAATACCGAGTTTAAATGCATCATAAATATGAAACATCCTGTTCCAGCTTGGATTGGCCAGGCTGTACATGATTTGTTCCTGGTTTCTCAATTCCTTGCCATCGGCCCCTAAACCATTCCTTTTGATCTCTAGTGACTGGCAGGCCTTTTGAAGCGCCTCCTGGAAATTCCTTCCTATACCCATCACTTCACCTACCGCTTTCATCGAAAGCCCTAATCTCCTGTCAGAGCCCTTGAATTTATCGAAATTCCAACGGGGGATTTTTACGATCACATAGTCAATGGCCGGCTCAAAAAACGCTGACGTATTGCCTGTGATGGAATTTTTCAATTCATCCAGATTATAACCGATGGCCAGCTTAGCGGCAACTTTT
>PXCO01000094.1 GCA_003565295.1 Cyclobacteriaceae bacterium | reverse complement strand
TAATAGAAGTTAAATCCTTGGAGAATTTGGCACCTGTACATTTTGCCCAAACTCTTACCTATCTGAAGCTTAGCGAAAAGAAATTGGGGTTGTTGATTAATTTCAACAGCAAATATTTAAAGGACGGTATTCATAGGATTGTTAATAACCTTTAGTAATCAGATGCTTTAAGCGTTGCGTTTTTCATTGCGAGTACTTGTTTTCACGCCACGCCCGCTACGGGTCCACACGCAAGGCTCGCTACGTTATATTCTTCAATACCCTCGTTGCGGCCGTTGCGTATTTTCGTTGCGCACGTTGCGAGAAATTCTTTTTCACGCCACGCTCGCTACGTTGATTGATGGGGAATGGGGGCTAAATTTTTTTACCCCCATTTAGAAGACAGGGACTTAACAACCCCATTTTCGGCTACTATTATGATTTCATCCCCCTTTTCTATGGAAATATCCTCATTGGGTACCCTGATTTTTCCCCCTTTTAGGACTACCGCGATTCTACCACCTTTTGGAAGCTCAATTTCTTCCGGTTTTTTACCTATTAATTTTGCGGTTCCATCAGATTCGGCCACTCTTACAGAAAGCGTTTGTACGTTTTGCCTCAAGCACTTCCTTATTTCTGTGGTTGAGGTTGCATTATCCCAATATTTCAAAAAATCCGGGTTATCTAACATGGTGTCAAGCTGCGAAACTAGTTTCAGTAGCCTGTCCGCACTTTTCTTATCATCTAGAATGACCATCAATCCATCTACTGAGCGATTATTCATTTTAACTTTCCCCCTGTAGATTAACATTTCAGGCTGTTCAATTCCATTGAGTAATAAAGGGGCCACCGCAATATTTGATCTGGAAGTGTGAACCCATTGGTGAAATTCTTCTCGAAGTAAACCTGCCAACAATTCCATATCGCCTCCAATTCGCTCTGCTATGGAACCTGCGGCTTCTGTAACTGCATCATCAATATCTTTTTCATTTTCCCTTTGGATAATAATTGCACGTTCCACCACTGGAGTAAGATGTGTGCCTTTTAAAATATATAAATCGATACCCCCTGTAGATATCCCCTGAATACCCTTTTCGGCAATTCTCCCAAAAAGTGGGTAAATAGCAGCGGAGAAAGAGGATTTCTCTTTTACACCAAAATAATACCACAGCCCTCCTAACAAAATAAAACCAAAGACAAACAGTAAGACTTCAAACCCTGATGTTACAATCAGTACGGTATATGCCAAAATACCTGCAATTTGAACCCAAGGATACCAGGGGCTTCGAAACCCAGGGTTGTAATCTCCTGTTTTACTTTCCCTAAAGATGATAAGGGAAAAACACAATCCAATAAACGCAAACAACAGAAAAGCACTGGCCAGTTTCGCAATTTCTTCTACGTCAAAAAGAAGCACCATGGCTATCAGGATCACCCCAGTAAGCAGCACCGAATATGTCGGAATCCCCTTTTTGTTTAGAAAGCCTAATTTCCCCCAAAGTAGACGATCTCTTGAGAGTGCAAGAGGATAGCGGGCCGCGGAAAGAATTACGGCATTTCCCGTGGAGGTGAAAGCCGCCAAGGCGGCAACCACAATTACGATAACGGGAATAGGAAGGGAAGAGAATTGCTCAGTGGTAGTGGCGATGGGCGTAGGGTTATCATATAAGACATCGGGCTCCAAAAGTGCGATTACAATCCCGTTACCCACCAAATAAAATAAGGTTACAACAGCAAGGGACAACAACATGCCGGTGGGTATGGTACGAGAAGGCTGCTTAATCTCTTCTGCTACGCTGGCTACCTGACCCATACCCCCAAAAGAAACAAATACGATGGCTATGGCTGATAATGTGCCAGCCAAACCAAAAGGAAAGAGAGGCTGAAAACGTTGTTTTACTGCCTCGTCTACAGGAGTTACCTCCAAAATCCCGGCGACAGAAAAAAGGGTTAGCACGATTATTAAAATGATAACCAATACTATTTCAGCCATCGTGGATTGTTTGACACCGATCAGGTTAATAATGGTGAAAAAGGTAATCAGTCCAATGGCCAGCAAACTGACGGGCACCTCCATGACAATGGAGAGATAATAGCCCACACCAACAAAGGCAAAGGCCCCTTTGAGAAGCCATTGGAGGTAAATACCAATTGCACCGATTATACCCACCAATGGTCCAAAGCTCCTGGTGATAAAGAAGTATGGCCCTCCGGCCCTGGGCATGGCTGAGCTTAACTCCGAGATGCTAAGTATGGCGGGAAGCATGAGAATCCCGGCCACCAGAAAGATCAAAGGGAGTGAGGGGCCTGTTTCATCTGCCGCAAAACCCGGCAATAAAAAAAAGCCGGAACTAAATGCAGCCCCGGTACAAATAGCAAACACAGAGGGTATCCCCATCGTCCTTTTAAGTGATCCCTTATCTTCCTTCTTTTTCTCTGACATAAATCGCTTTAATTTCCAAGTACAGCATATGCGCACCTGCTGTAAAGCAAATATGGTGCAGAGCCTGGTGGTCAACTTGGAAAAGTTTACTACCCCAAGCTAAATAATTGTCCAAAGTTAGGTGTTATTGTAAGCTAATACACCTCTTTACCTGATTGATTAAAAGGAGTTGAATTGTTGTTTTATACGACATTTTCCAATCCCCATAAAATTGCTAAATTGGGCGTTCTTACCATGAAAAAACCTGACACCTTTTTGCAAATCGGTATTTTGGGCTGTGGACCTATTGCGCAGTTTGCCCATCTGGAAGCCTGTAGGAAGGCCGAAAGAATAAAACTCTATGCCGTATGCGACCAATCGGAACAACTGGCCAGGAAAATGGGACGTTTTTATGATGCGTTGAAAATTTTCACCGAATATGAGGAAATGCTTGCCGATCCCGCCTTGGACGCGGTGATTATAGCCACTTCGGATGCCTTTCACCTGTCCGCTGCCATGCAGGCCTTGCAAGCGGACAAGCATGTGCTGGTGGAAAAACCTCTGGGAACCGACTTGTCCCAGGCCTTTGCTTTACGGGAAGAGCTTAAACACCGGGGCTTACATTTACAAGTAGGGCACATGAAAAGATTTGATCCTGGCATAGCCTATGCGAGGGAGTTTGTGGAAACGGGTCTTGGGGAAATGGTGGCCTATAAGGGCTGGTATGCCGACTCCACCCATAGGTATGACATGACCGATAGCACCCAGCCTATCCCCTATACAAGCACCAAGGCAAGAAAACCAGCGGTTGACCCCAAAGCCGACCTTAAACGTTATTTTATGCTTGCCCATGGCTGTCATTTGCTGGACACCGCAAGGTTCCTTGCGGGGCCAATCCGAAGTGTGCATGCCAGATATACCATAAAGGATAATATGCATAGTTGGTTTGTGGACACTGTTTTTGAGAATGGTGCCAATGGCCATTTGGACCTGACTGTGGCCGTACGAATGGATTGGCATGAGGGGTTCCAAATTTATGGCACCAGGGGCAGCACATTAGGGAATATTTTCAACCCCTGGTATTTCAAAACCAGCGAGGTACGCTGTTTTTCGGAAGATACCGGGGAATTCCGTCAAATTTTGGATAACAAAGCCCATTTCTTCAAGAACCAATTGGAGGCCTTTGCCGGGAGCATTCTGGATGGAAGCAAAAACCCGGGGGCGGATATTTCAGACGGTATCGCCTCCCTGCAAGCCATGCAGGCCATTCACCTCTCTGTGGAGCGAGGGGAGCCCGTAGAACCGAACAGTATAAGGGAGGGCATGCTATGAAGCTGGGGATATTTGCCAATACATTTTCCGGTAGGACGCTGGAAGACCTGTTTCAAACCATTGGCGAAAAAGGAATTAAAGGGGTGCAATTCAATTTGTCCTGCGCAGG
>PXCO01000349.1 GCA_003565295.1 Cyclobacteriaceae bacterium | reverse complement strand
TTCATTGTAGCGGATGATCAGTTTGGTGGTGGGAATCCCTTGAATGGGGCTGGATTGATCCGCAACCTCCTCGTAGCTATACCCTGTATCCCAAACCAACTGGAAAGGGAAGATCAACCAATATTTATCATTGATGAACTTTTGGTCCAGGCTATTGTGAGCCTCTGTTTTTTCTGTCAGAATGTAAGTAGCAGTGGTATCAGGCCCTGCATAGGCAACCTCCCCTTTTTCCAGGTTCCATTTCCAGTTTCGGCTTAGAACCGTCACACTGTCCCGCCGTACGTTCCAGGTATAGGCCATTTCTCGTACATCTTCCATTTTTTCAAAACCATATGCCTTAGCCACTTTGTGGGGAAGACTGTCATTTAGGGATGAACCGGGTTGCTCGCAGCTCATGAAAAGGAGCAGCGGAAGTAGGATAATAAGGTTGTTCTTCATCATTATATGAGAGTGGTTTGGTAAAGGTTATTCACTAGTTTGATTGCGTTTTTTATGTGAGTGTCCGAAAGTGTAATGATTCCGCAGCACATCTTCACCGAAATCATTGCTGAGATCCCTTACCACTGTATGTACATGGTTGGCGTTGTTTTGGACATTGTCATACTCTATGAGTAATGAAGGACATTGTATGCGGTAATAATGAGGTTCTCCAATGGCATTTTTGGTGCTTCCGGCCCAGGCAAAATGTAAACTTTCATAGCCATCCTCTCTTACCTTTTCCCATAATTTCTTCTCCATTTCCTTGGAGTAATTCCCCAGATAAACTCCCAGAAGTTCCAACAGCTTTTGCTGCTGATCCGAGGAAAGCTGCTCATAGGGAATTCCCTTGGGACTGAGAAGGTCAGCCTTTCTGTCGTTTCCAGTGATGATGTCAAGAGGAGCCTTATCGTCAAATATGACCTGCTTCATTTGGCTTGCATCCAATGAATGAAGGAGTTCGAAGCCCCCGTTGGTCTCCTTTTCCAAAACCTGCATGCCGGTATGTATGTCCACATGGCCGGGCACTATGGCGGGGTTACTGCCCAAAAATGTAGGTGTGGAGGAGATCACCCTACGATTTGCAGAGGAAAAATTCAAAGAAACATGGTGGCCTTCCAATCTCCATCCCCAAGCCTTGTCCCCTTCAGGATCTCCAAAGATGGAAAAGTAATAGTTTTCAGGATCCCGGTAAGTGTCGTTCGCCGGTCGGTCTTCCACAACCCGCAACACCTTCTCCAGCTCAAATATAGCTTCCGTTTTTTCCACTCCTGGCTCTCCCATTGAGGCCTTTAGCAAACGTAATGCAGCCTGCCGCTGCTGTTCATTGAAATCGTGAAAACTCGCCCCTTTTCTGTCCCTGGGGATAAAATGCCAATTGAAACGTTCTGAGTGATCGAATGGAAAGGTGGCCTTTGCCTTAATCTCAGGGGTCAGGGCATTTAAAAATGTTCGGGCCTGAGCAGACAAGTCCTGCCCCTGTAAGTGTATGGAAAACAGGAGGCTAATACCAAATAAAATGCAGCACTTCTTCATGGCGTATCAGATTATCATTTACTTTTGTTCCAATAGATTTTGAGATTATTGGTTTCCCTACCTGCAGCAATGATGTCAGGCTTTCCGTCCCCATCCAGGTCGGCCACTTTTAGGTCTTCACAGGCCATACCGTTTTGGTCTATCCATACCTTTTCCCATTGACCATTGTCCTTCGGGATGTAAAGCTGAACACCTAATTCTCCGGCATCATTGGGGTCTCTCCATCCTACCACGATTTGGTCAATCCCTTGGTCGATCAGGTCAGCAGTGGCCAATCCATGTCCCTGTTTGAGCTGATCAGTGAGTACAGTCCTTTCAAGAGAGGCTTTGGTGAAGGTCTCTCCCTTAGGCATATAAGTGGTCAACAAATTTCCGTGGATAGGTTCTATACCGGTAAGGAATCGTTTTCCATTTCTGGTTTTACCGATCCTGAGTTCACCAAATCCATTTCCCTGAACCAACCAGGCACCATCTTTTCTTCCTTTCCATTCCCCATTTTGGTAGGTGAGTACTTTTACCCCTTCCTTTCCACCTATGTAAACGGCTTCTCCATTTCCCTCTTCATAGACGTCCAGGTTATGGGTCATGTGCATGGATTGGTCAATGATCATCGTTTTCCATGGATTTTCAGGGTTATCTGGCATCTCATAGGCAATGATGTTGACACCTTCCCCTTCGCCTCCTTTATTCCCCCTGCCGTGCAGTGGCACCATGATGAGGTGATGTTTTCCATTTCCTGTTTTGGCCCATGCCATTCTGTGAACGGTTGGTTCATGGGGCAGTTCAATGGGGGTCCAAAGTTGGGTAGGATCTTCGGGCCTTTTCAGGTAATGTACAGATCCCGATTTTGCCATGTCCGAGGTTTCTCCGGGGTTCCATTGGGCACCTACTGCTACCTCCACCTTGCCGTCGCCAGTGATGTCCCTGGCAGCTATGCAAACATTATCATATTCGGTAAGGTCTTTTACCATGACAAACCTCTTCCAATCGCTGTTTCTGTACCATACAAATTCCTTTTTATCTACCAATAATATATCTGGTTTTCCATCCCCGTCCACATCTCCGATGGCAAGGCCATATCCTATGGCCACCTGCTCATCCAGGATTTGTTCCACAAAAACAGGTTTTTTAGGAGGGTCATTAAATAACATCCATAATGGACTTACAAATAATAAAAGATGGTATATCATGGTTTAAGCTATGGTTTTTTGGGTAAAGGATTAAATATAGGGAATTTAAGGCAGGTAAGGAAATCCCTTCCGGAATTTTAGGGCCTTTTTATTCTAGAGCTCTCCGATCAATTGCTTGATGATCCGGGTCATACCTGGTTCTGCCATGGCCGCCGCTTCGAGCACATCGGCAATGGTTACTTTCTGGATTTTTCCCGGGGCGCAAAGATCCGTGATGGCCGAAATGGCAAATACGGGTATGCCCATATGCCTGGCCACGATTACTTCCGGCACCGTACTCATTCCCACCCCATCCGCACCTATAATTCCCAAATACCGGTATTCTGCTTTCGTTTCCAGGTTTGGACCCTGTACGCCTGCATATACCCCCACACTTGTCTTAATACCTTCTTCCCTGGCAAATAAAAGGGCTTTATCAATGAGTTTTTCGTCGTAGGGATCACTCATATCTGGAAACCGGGGGCCGTAATTTTCTAAATTGGCACCCCTTAAGGGGTTTTCGGGAAATAGGTCTATGTGATCTTTGATGATCATACTTTGCCCAAGTTCGAAATCCGGGTGCAAGCCACCTGCCGCATTGGAGATAAAAAGGTGATGAATACCCAGCTTTTTAAAAATCCTGACCGGAAAGGTCACCTGTTTCATGCTGTAACCTTCGTAATAATGGAACCTGCCTTTCATGGCAAGTATTTTTTTGTGAGCTAAGGTGCCGAGCACCAATTTCCCGGCATGGGATTCTACCGTGGAGACAGGGAAATGAGGGATATCCCTGTAATCAATTTCCATGTCTATGGAAATATCTTTCAAAAGTCCCCCTAGTCCCGTGCCTAGAATAATCCCTATTTCCGGGGAATAAGGCAGCACTTTTTCTAAATGCTGATGCGCCAAATGAATCCTTTCGGCATAGGTGATGAGTCCTTTTTCGTTCATGATCATTTTATCCAATTAGTTCCGCTAAGAAAATTTGTACAGAAAGCTAGAAACTTAATTCAGTTTCATGTTGTATTAATGAAGTCATAAAAATCTGAAATCATCTTTCATGATCAAAATCATAATAGGCACCAATAGGGCCAACGCCAACTCTGAAAAAATCGCACTGATCTATCATGACCTGTTGAAAACCATGGGTGAAAGCGCAGAAATTATCAATTTAAATGCCTTGCCTGATGATTTTGTGTTCACCGCTCTTTATGAGTACAACGGGAAAAACGAGGAATTCAACCGTATCCATAATAGGGTAAGAGAAGGCAAAAAGTATATTTTCATAGTACCTGAATACAATGGCTCCTTCCCCGGGATATTAAAATCCTTCATAGACGGAATGACTTACCCCAATAGCTTCCAAAACAAGAAATGCGCCCTGGTGGGTATTTCCTCCGGGATTGGCGGGGGCAGCATAGCTATGAGTCACCTCACAGATATCTTTAACTACCTGGGAATGCATGTGCTTGCCTTCAAGCCAAGACTGGCAAAGATCGAGGAAAATATGTCAGAAGACCTGCTCACCAACAGGCTATACATGGACTTACTGAAGGAACAAGCACAATTATTCCTGGAATTTTAGGGCGGGAATCCCCTGCCCCTTCAGCCAATACTGAAGGAGAGTTAGCATCGGGAAACCCTGCCTATACTTACTTAATCCACATTGTCGTGAAGGAACCTGTTGTTGCTGATGATTTCGTTATCATCATTCAAGTTGAACTTGGACAGGTTCCTTTCAGAGCTGTGGGCAATGTCCTGAAGCTTCACGTTCTTCCGTTGATAGGCTGGAATTTCAAGTTTCTCCTTGAATTCCTCAGGGGTTTGATGGATCGAGCGTTTCTGCCTCAGTTTCTCAAACCGCTCATGCGCCCTCCTCATCGCCCTGGCCTTGATCTCCTCATAGTAGTCGCTTTGCCCGTAACTGGGTTTTTCCTCTTCTCTTGGCTCAGTGTCATCTGGCTTGTCGAATAAGGTAAGTACCCGTTTGGGTTCGGGCTTGGGTTCGGCTCTTTCGAAGATAAACCCTTCATCATCTTCATCTTTCTCCTTTGCCGAAGCACTGGGTTCAGGCGTTTTTTCAGCTTCCTGGGGTTCTTTTTTTTCCTGGCTGTTAGCCTGGGGGTTTGGAACCTGCTGAGGCGGTTGTATGGTGAAGGTAAATGTTTGACCTGGCTTAGTAGCTTCTTCAGGGTCTACCTTGGAGGTTTTCCCGGACTCCAGGTCAATCACCTTTTTTATCTCTTCACTTTCTTCTTTGTTTAAGATCTCGTGCTTTTCTGAAATGGCATCGGCCTCAAACCCGGTGGCAATGACGGTAACCCTGATTCCTTTCTTGAGCTCGGGGTCTATGCCTTGACCAAAGATCACGTCGGACATATCTCCAGAACGGGCCTGAATATATTCGGTGATTTCACTAAGCTCGTCCATGGACAATTCCTCCTCCTCACCGGACATGATGGAAAGTAGGATCTTTTGTGCACCCTTAATGTCCACATTGTTGAGCAATGGGGAGGAAATTGCATTCTCGGCTGCTTTGGTGGCCCTATCCTTACCTTCCTCTGTAGCAGACCCCATTACGGCTGCTCCCGCATCCTTCATTACCGTTTTCACGTCTTCAAAGTCCACGTTTACCTCCTGGTGAACAGTAATGATTTCTGCGATGGATTTGGCAGCAGTGGTAAGTATGTTATCCGCCTTCCCGAAGGCCTGCCTGATGGGCAAGTTTCCGTAGATATCCCTCAACTTGTCATTGAGGATTACCAAAACGGTGTCGCAATTGGCCCTCAGGGTGTCTATGCCGTTTTGTGCAGAAAGCATTTTTTTCCGGCCCTCAAACATGAAAGGAGCCGTCACGATGCCCACCGTTAGGATATCCATGTCCTTTGCGATCTTGGCGATCACAGGAGCGGCGCCTGTACCGGTGCCACCCCCCATACCTGCGGTGATGAAAACCATGCGGGTGTTATCGGCCAAAAGATCTCGAATCTCTTCCTTACTTTCCAGAGCCGCATTCTTGCCCTTCTCCGGATTGGCTCCTGCGCCTAATCCCTCCGTAAGTGTGGTGCCTATCTGAAGCTTCAAAGGTACAGGGCTACTCTTCAAGGCTTGGGCATCGGTGTTGACCACCACGAATTCCACGTCCTTGATACCTAAATTATACATATGGTTCACAGCATTGGAACCACCTCCTCCCACACCTATCACCTTGATGATAGATTTGTGGTTTTTAGGGATGTCAAATTGATAATCTTTCATTTTTTCTGACTTTTATTTTCCTCGTAATTGGTGAATCAATCTAGGGTTATATTTGGTGCTTTATTGGTTTTTAGAGCTGTGGACATATGGGCCTGGATCAGTAATGGCCGCTATCTCCTATATCATCAGTGATAAAGTTTTTCAGTTTCCGGGTAATGCTATGGAAAATATCTTTCCCGGATTGTTCGATCTTTTGGGGCCTCCCTTTCAAATTAGAGTTAACTGCTTTTTCTTTTGCCCTGTAAACGTCCTCCCTGTCGTCCAATGCTTTAAATCCCGCCAAGACCAATCCTACAGTAGTAGCATACATGGGGCTCTTGATATCATCCCCCTTGGTTTTTCCCAAATGCTCATTGGGGTAACCGATCCTGGTGTCCAGCCCGGTCATGTATTCGAACAAGGGACCCACCCCATTTAGCAGGGCTCCCCCTCCGGTGAGCACTATTCCTCCGGCCAGTTTTTGGTAAATGTTGCTGGCGGCAATTTCCGATTGGACAAGCTCCACGATTTCTTCCATCCTGGCCTGGATGATAGAGGCGAGATTTTTAACCGAAATCTCTTTGGGGGGTCTGTTCCTCAAGCCGGGAATAGATACGATTTCATTTGGATTGGCTTCCTCGGCTATGGCTTTGCCGAATTTGGTCTTCAACAGCTCTGCTTGATGTTGCATCACCATACACCCTTCCTTGATGTCGGTAGTGATGATGTTCCCGCCAAAGGGAATGACTGCAGTGTGCCGGATAATATTGTCATAAAAGATGGCCACATCAGTGGTGCCTCCTCCGATGTCCACCAGGCAAACGCCGGCTTCTTTATCCTCGTCACTGAGTACAGAAAGAGAGCTTGCCAAAGGCTCAAGGATAAGGTCGGTGGACTCCAGACTTGCCCGCTTCACGCAGCGGTTGATGTTGTTGATAGCCGTACTCTGGGCGGTAATAATGTGAAAGTCTGCCTCAAGCCTTGCCCCTGACATTCCCACAGGGTCTTTTATGCCCTCTTCGTAGTCCACCGTATAATCCTGGGGCATCACATGGATGATCTTGTTACCTGGGGGTACCACGATGTTTTCCATGTCATTGGCCAACCTTCGTACATCTTCCACCGTGATTTCATCATCCTTTGTATTTCGGATGATAACTCCGTGATGGATGGAGCTTCGGATGTGTTGCCCGGCAATGCCCACGATTACTTCACCGATGTTTACATTGGACATTTCGGAAGCGTCGTTTACGGCTTTCTGTATGGCGTTTACCGTCTTGTCGATGTTGGTCACAATGCCCCGGATCACTCCTTCGGACACCGCCTTGCCCATTCCAAGGACTTCCAGCTTACCATATTCATTTTTGCGGCCTATCACCGCACAGATTTTCGTGGTGCCGATGTCCAGGCCCACAATTAAATTTTCGTTATCCATAGCTCTGACAATTATTCACAAATGATCTGATCCTTAAATTTTACATTTACCCTTTCATAGGTATTCCACCCTTTTTGGGGTACAATTTTTTGATAATACAAATTGATTTTATTGAACTTTCCCTCAATATCCTCAGGTTTTCCGAATTCGATGAGCTGCTTGCCCACCTGCTGTTCCAATAGGATATCCCCATTCCCCAAAATTTCCAATCCACTGATCTGGGCGCTCCAAAATGAGTGCTTGCTAATAAAGGAGAGCAGCTTTAACAGCTCAGAGTGGGAGCCTCCCAATTCCTCTTCTTCCAGCAATTTCTCTGCCCCTTTGCCCTGAAGGGTGAGTACCCTTGAGGTATAGTTTGCACGGGTGGGGAGGATTTTTCCTTCGGTACTGATGTATCCATCTGCGGCCAAAGGTCTTACGATCCTGGCCATGGGAATGTGCTGGGAGGATTTCACCACTATTTTCCCTTTTAAATCCGTAAAAACCTCCGCCGTTTTCACAAAAGGATGGCTTAACACCTGCCTCTCAATATCGTGAAGATTGATCTCTTTAAGGGCTATTCCAGGTTTCAGCTCAGGAAAAGCATGATTCAATTTCTCCACTAAGTCCTTTTCTTCCACAAAATAGACATCGCTTACTGCCTCAACATAGACTTCCAATCCCGCAAAGCTCTTCTGTTCGCTCCGGTGCTCTGTAAAGGCTATATATGCAATGAACACCACTGCCAGTAACACGAAGACGATAGATTTCCTTATCCTTCTCTTATCTTTCATTTTCTAACCATTTAGCAATAGGCAAAACCAATCTATCAATATCTCCTGCTCCTATAGTAAGCAGTATCTCTGTAGAAGAAGCTTTTAAATGGGGTAATAAGTCTTCCTTAGACAGCACAGATTTCTTTTCACTTTTAATGTCGGGCAATAGCATCTCTGCATTCACACCTGGAATGGGCAGCTCCCTGGCTGGATAAATGTCCAGCAATACCACTTCATCGGCCAGTGAAAGGCTTTCCGAAAATCCTTGGGCAAAATCCCTGGTGCGGGTATAAAGATGGGGCTGAAACACTGCGGTAATTTTTTTATCGGGATATATGGCCCTCACAGAAGTCAATAGCGCATGGATTTCCTCGGGATGGTGGGCATAGTCATCTATAAATGTCTTGTGCTCATCGGAGTATACCAGCTCAAACCTACGTTTTACCCCTTTATAACTTAACAAGCCCTCTCTGATGCTTTCTGCGCTAATGCCAAATGAAAGGGCAACAGTAATGGCAGCCAAGGCATTTTCTATATTATGAAACCCTGGAATAGGTAAAAGGAGTGAATGGATTTTACTTGCATCACTCACATAATCAAACCTGAAACCTAAAATCCCAGGCTGTATGTTTTCCGCCCTGATCGCATTATTCTCAAATCCATAGGAGGTGGTTTTTATAGCGGGCAATTGGGATATGCCCAGCTTTTGTAATGCCTTACCTTGAATGATCAGCTGCCCCTTGGCATCAGTGAGTTGGATAAAACTCCTAAAGCCTTCCATCAGGTGTTCCCCGTCCCCATAAATATCCAGGTGGTCGGGGTCAGCACTGGTCACAATACTGATATTGGGATGCAGGGTGAGAAAGCTTCGGTCAAACTCATCGGCTTCCACTACCACAATTGGCAACTCCTGGCTTCCTTCATCATGAAGAATCAGGTTGCTTTGATAGTTTTGGGTAAGCCCTCCCAAAAAAGCCGCGATATTTTTCCCGCCATGCTTAAGGAGATGGGCCACCATGGAGGAAGTGGTGGTTTTCCCGTGTGTGCCGGCTACGGCCACGGTATACATGCCTTCAGTGATTATGCCCAACACTTCAGAGCGCTTTTTAAGTATATAGCCCTTTTTCAGAAGGTGATTTTTTTGGACACAGTCCTTAGGAATGGCAGGAGTCCAAACCACCAATCTGTCTTGGTTACTTTCCAAAAATTCCTCAGGGATAGTGGAGATACTGTCCACATAGGTAATGGCCATCCCCTCTTGAGTGAGGGTTTGGGTAAGGGATGAAGGGGTTTTATCATACCCATACACCCGCACGCCAATGTGATGAAACCACCGGGCAATGGCACTCATTCCTATACCCCCTATACCTAAGAAATAGACGCTATGTAGATTTTTCAGATTCATTGCACCAGTTTCTCCATTAGGTTGACAATTGCTTCAGAAGCATCCGGCTTTGCCAGTTTTCGAATGTTTTGACCAAGTACAGCCATGGTCTGGGGTTGGGAAAACAACTTTTCCACCTCTTTCCCTACCTTTTCAATTGCTTCACTGTCCTTTATCATTCTCGCTGCTCCCTGTTCCACAAAAGCCATCGCATTTTTTGTTTGATGGTCTTCCGCCACGTTGGGAGAGGGGATGAATATGGCAGGCTTTCCTACCAGACTTAGCTCAGAAACGGAAAGTGCTCCTGCCCTGGAAAGAATCAAGTCTGCCGATGCATAGGCCAAATCCATTTCTTTGATAAATTCCAAGGGATGGATATGCTTCAGTTGGGAAGTATTGACCGCCTGTTTCATCTCCTCATAATAATACTTGCCCGTTTGCCAAAGCACTTGGTACCCCTTGGCTTCAAAGAAGGCCATGTGCTGAAGAATGGCCTTATTGATGGTCCTTGCGCCTAGACTTCCTCCTAACACCAGCAAAAGAGGTCTATGTGTATCTAGCCCAAAATGAGCTTTTGCTTTTTCGCTTTTGCCCTCAAGCTGCAATATGTCCCCTCGCACAGGATTGCCTAGATAATGCGTCTTTTCTTTGGGAAAGAATTTTTCCATTCCAGGGTAGGCCACACAAATGGCTTTCGCCTTCTTAGCTAGAAATTTATTGGTAAGCCCTGCGTAGGAATTTTGTTCTTGTATAAGTGTAGGGATGCCTTTTTGCTGAGCTGCCCTGAGCATTGGCCCACTGGCATAACCTCCCCCCCCCAATGCCAAATCTGGCTCAAACTCCTTTAGGATCTGCTTGGCCTTCTGCAGGCTCTTCCACAGCTTGAAGGGAAAACTTAGGTTGGCCAGGGTCAACTTGCGCTGCAGCCCGGCAATTTTCAATCCTCGAATTTCATATCCGGCTTCGGGCACTTTTTGCATTTCCATTTTTCCTTCAGCTCCCACAAAAAGTATCTTGGAATCTGGATGCCTGGATTTCCAGGCATTGGCAATTGCGATGGCCGGGTAGATATGTCCTCCCGTGCCCCCTCCGCTAATGATGATGCGATATGTGCCCTTTGTTATTCTCATGCCACTTTTGCCATTCGATTAATGGAATTTACTTCGGTGGAAAAGTCATCTTCGTGATCTCCCCTGCTAATGCTAAGAATGATACCCAATGAAGTGCCCGTGAAAATCAAGGAGGTACCCCCCATGCTCAATAAAGGCAAGGGAAGTCCTGTGATAGGGATTAGACCCACTGCCACGGCCATATTGACCATGGCCTGGAGCACCAGGGCGAAACTCAGTCCTGCCGATAGTAACCCCCCAAAAGGACGCGTGGAAATAGCCACTACCCTCATGCCCCGGTAGAGTAAGGCTAGGTATAGGAACAATACAGTAGCTCCGCCGATCAGGCCATACTCCTCTATAATGATTGCATAGATAAAATCGGAATAGGGATGAGGCAACACATTTTTTTGCTCGCTCTTTCCAGGTCCCTTGCCGGTGATTCCTCCGGTGGCAATGGCTATGTAGCTATGTTGGGCCTGATAGGGGATTTCCGTCTGCCCTGCATTGAGAAATTTATCAATTCTGGAATGAAACACCCCTCCTCTTTGACCTATCATCACCGATGCAGTAAGTCCCACCATACCAGCCAAGGCAATCGTCATTAGAAATTTCATGGGTACCCTTCCTATGAACATCAGTAATAGACAGGTAGATAACAGCAAAATCGCCGTAGACATATTGGCCAACCCTATAAGCATGCATATAATGGCGATCCAAAGCATGATGGGCAGAAACGTTGTCATCAAATCTTCTATACTTCGCTGTCTTTTTGCCAGCATGCCGGCAACAGCGGAAATCAATGCCAACTTGGCCAGATCAGAAGGCTGGAAAGCTTGATTGATGATAGGGATAGTGATCCAACGGCTAGCCTCATTGATCTTGGCACCATAGATATAGGTAAAGATCAACAAGGGGATGCTTACCCAAAGTGCCAAAAGGCTCAACTTGGCAAAATATTTATAGGGAATATTGTGCACTCCCCACATCACCACCAGACTAAGGATTACCAACAGCCCATGTTTGATAAGGTAGGCTTCTGTATTCCCACCCATCATCCGGTAGGCCAGGGAACCGGTGGCTGAATATACCACCACGATGCTGATCAGCGATAGCAGAATCACAATCCCCCAAATGATGGGGTCCCCTTTCAAGTTTTCTTCCAGCCAAATTCTAGTCTTGTTCATCCCACTATTCTTTAGGTTATTGACTTCACTGCTGCCTTAAATTGTTCTCCCCGATCTTCGTAGTTTTTGAATAAATCAAAACTCGCACAGGCAGGGGAAAGTAATACGATGTCACCAGATCGGCTCTTGGCTTTGGCCCAATCTAGGGCCTCTTGTAAATTTGTGGTTTCCAATACCTCTGGGATCACCCCTGTAAAAGCCTCCTTCAGCTTTTCATTATCCTTGCCCAAACATATCAGGGTATGTACCCTCCCCTTTACCATGGGCTTGATGGGTTCATAGTCGTTGCCCTTGTCCACTCCCCCTGCTATCCATACCAAGGGAGAGCTGTAAGATTGCAGGGCATAAGCAGTGGCGTCTACATTGGTACCCTTGCTGTCATTGACATAGGACACCCCATCGATGGTGGCCACCAATTCCATGCGATGGGCTGCATTTTTAAAGGTTTTTAGACCCTGGGATAGGCTTTCCGGGTCTACCCCGGCAAGCAAAGCAGCCTTAATGGCACAAAGGCTATTCACGTAATTATGCCCTCCTTGAAGCACCATCTCTCCTATGGGGAATTGAAGGATGCGGTCCCCATGATTTACCCAAAGTTTATCCGAGTCCAGATAGTCCGCCCCAGGGGAAGTTTGAAGGGAAACAGGGTGTTTTTTTGGGTTATTCCCCATCACCTCCACCTGTTCCCGTACCAAAGGGTTGTCTTGGAAATAGATGAAATGATCATTTTCATCCATTTGATCCAATAAATCAAATTTTGTCTGAGCATATTTTGAAATGTCGTATGCGTACCTGTCCAAATGGTCAGGAGTGATGTTCAGTATGATCGCAATTTTAGGCTTCAAGGCTCTAAAACCCTCTATTTGAAAGCTGCTGACTTCCACTACCCACCAATCATGGTCTCCCTGCTGTAATTGGGCTGCCCAACTTTGACCCACGTTGCCTGCCAAACCCACGTCCAGGCCTGCATTTTTCATCAGATGGTAAGTGAGCAAGGTAGTGGTGGTTTTTCCATTGGTACCGGTGATGGCGATCATTTTTCCCCTACTATAGGTATAAGCAAATTCAAGCTCATCTATCACAGGGATATTTTTGTCCACTAGCGCTTTTACCAAAGGCAAGGAGAAAGGTATTCCAGGGCTTTTGACCACCATATCCGCCCCATATAGTTGATCCATGCTGTGTCCTCCTTCTTCATAGGCGATACCTTTATTGGCCATTAGATCTTTACGGGCCTTTAGGATTTGGCCGGCATCTGACACAAATACATCAAAACCCTTGAAATGCGCCAAAAGCGCTGCTCCCACACCGCTTTCTCCTGCTCCCAATATGACGATCTTTTTCATGCTATCGGAGTTTTAATGTGGCTAATGCGAGTATGGCAAAGAGTATCCCCACAATCCAAAACCGCACGGTGATCTTGGCTTCCGGGACGTTTTTTTTCTGGTAATGGTGATGCAAGGGAGACATCAAAAAGATCCTTCTCCCTTCACCATATTTTTTTCTGGTATACTTGAAATAGCTGACCTGGAAAATCACAGACAACAATTCGATCACGAAAACCCCACACAGGAGTGGCAACAAGAGTTCTTTTCTCAATGTAAGGGATAAAACTGCAATGACTCCTCCTATCATTAGGCTGCCAGTATCGCCCATAAAAACCTGAGCCGGGTAGGCATTATACCATAAAAAGCCCACGCAGGCACCCACAAAGGCTGCACAGAAAATCACCAACTCCCCGGAATTGGGGATGAACATCACATTTAAATACTGAGAAAAGATGGCGTTACCACTTATATAGGCGTAAATGGCTATGGTAAGACCAATAATGGCAGATGTCCCTGCGGCCAATCCATCAATGCCATCGGTAATATTGGCCCCGTTAGACACACCCGTGACTATGAAAATCACCAACCCTATGTAGAGGATAGGTGTAAGGAAGTCCCCCAGAAACCCGAAAATCACATCGTACCTCAATTCGTTATTTTTCACGAATGGAATAGTGGTCTTGAGTGATTTCACATCCCTATAAATGGGTGTATCTATCACCCCTTCCTCCACTGATACTGGGGTTTGAAATTCCCTGACCACCACATCATCATGAAAGTAAAGGGTGGTGCCCACCACGATGCCAATTACCACTTGGCCCACAATTTTGAATATTCCTGCAAGTCCTTCCTTGTTTTTCCTAAAGACCTTTATAAAATCATCCAGAAAACCTATACCTCCAAGCCACAGGGTGGTAGCCAGAAGCAAAATGATGTAGATATTATAGATATCAGCAAACAGTAGCGTAGGGATGGCAATGGCCGCCATGATCATCAGGCCGCCCATTGTAGGGGTACCCTTTTTTTCCATCTGCCCTTGAAGTCCAAGCTCCCTTACGGTCTCACCGATTTGTTTTTTCCGAATCCAGTCGATGATGGCCTTGCCAAAGGTAATGGTGATGATAAGGGAAAACAATGCGGCCATACCGGCCCTAAATGAGATGTACCTAAATACTCCGGCACCTGGCAAATCGAAAACGCGGTCTATATAATCAAAAAGATGGTACAGCATCAGGCAGTATGTATTAGTTTAAGCATTTCGATTACAATCTTTTTATCATCAAAAGGGTGTTTCACGCCCTTGATTTCCTGGTAGGTTTCATGGCCTTTTCCGGCAATCAGGATGATATCCCCTTTATTGGCCATGGCACAGGCGGTTTTGATCGCCTCTTTTCGGTCGGCTATGGTCAGGGTCTTTCTCAACTCCACGGGGTTGATACCTGCCTGCATGTCGCTGAGGATATCCATGGGATCTTCATTCCTGGGGTTATCTGATGTTAACAGGACTTTGTCGCTGTATTGGGTGGCTATTTTGGCCATGATGGGACGCTTCCCCTTATCCCTGTTTCCCCCACACCCGATAAGGGTGAATAATTGCTCTCCTCCAGACCTCAACTGTTGGATGGTTTTCAGTACATTTTCCAAAGCGTCGGGCGTATGTGCATAGTCCACAATGGCTGTGACCCCACCGTAAAAGACTTGATCAAACCTTCCCTGTGCTCCTTGTAATTGCGACAATTGCATCAGCACCTCTTCCTCATCTTCGCCCAACAATAAAGCCGTTCCGAGCACTCCCAATAAATTGTAGGCGTTGAATTCCCCAATCATTCGGAACCATACCGACTGCTTGTTGATCTCAAGTTCCAATCCCTGCAAGGTATTGCTGATGATCTTTCCCTTAAAATCTGCCGGGTAACGGAGCGCGAAAGTATGTTTTTCTGCCTTGGTGTTTTGCAGCATTACCTGCCCGCGTTTGTCATCCGCATTTACCAGGGCAAAAGCCCCTGAAGGCAATTCGTCAAAGAGTTTCTTTTTGGCTTTGATATAATTGTCAAAGGTTTCATGGTAATCCAAGTGGTCATGGCTGATATTGGTAAAAATCGCACCAGTGAAGCCCAATCCCGCCGTTCTCTCCTGTACAATGGCATGGGAGCTCGCTTCCATAAAGCAATGTGTACATCCTGCCTTTACCATTCTATCGAGCAGAGAATTGATGGAAAGGGCATCAGGTGTGGTATGGGTGGCGGGTATTACCTTTTCGCCTATCTTGTTTTCCACAGTGGAAAGCAGTCCCGTTTCATACCCAAGTTGGGTGAACAGCTGGTGCAATAGGGTAACCATGGTGGTCTTCCCGTTGGTGCCGGTCACCGCCACTAGCGAAACCTTCGAAGAGGGATGCTCAAAATAATTTGCGGCCATCACCCCAAGTGCTTTCGCCGAATACGTGACCTGTACATAGGTGACCCCTTCTTTAAAGGCTTCGGGTAGGGTTTGGCAGACAATGCTGGAAGCCCCTGCTTCAAGTGCTCTGTCCATATATTGATGACCGTCCACCTGGGTTCCCGGAATAGCCACAAAACAATCCCCGGGCTCACAAGCCCTGCTGTCAAAGACCACCTCACGCACAGAGGTCTCCATGTTCCCCTTAGCGGAAACCAGAGATACCTTGTATAATATGTCTTTGAGCAATTTCATTATCCCAATTCAATTTTTATGACTTGATCTTTATATACAGGCACCCCCGGAGATATGGATTGTCTTTTCACTCTCCCTTTTCCCTGATATTGGACCCTTAGCCCCTTATTTTCCAAAAGGTATAAAGCATCCCTGAGCGTCATTCCGGATACGTCCGGGATTTTTGGTGCCTCGGTTTCATTCGATACCCATTTAATGGATTTGTTGGAAAGGGTGGATTTCACCCATTTTTCATGCCCCTGATAGTGGTTGGATATCCCAAATTGATTACAGATCATTTGCAGCTCCTCTGTAAGGCCCGCCTGTATGAATGGGAAGTCGTCGGCATATTTTGCTTCCGGATCTGTCTTTTTATGGTTAAGGGTCAAGTCCTGTGCATGTATTTTATCTGCTATCTCCTTAAACACAGGTGCAGAAATATCCCCCCCATATGCATGGAAGCCTTTGGGGCTATCTATCACTACAATGGCACTGTATTTAGGGTTATCTGCCGGAAAATATCCCGCAAATGAGGTATAATACAGTTGGGAATACTTCCCGTTGATTAATTTCTGTGCTGTCCCTGTTTTGCCCGCTAAGCGGTAGTTTTGATTTTTCACGTTCCGTGCCGTGCCGTTTTCCACTACGCCTTCCAGTAATTCCCTCAATTGGGCGATGGTTTTTGCAGAAGCTACCTGTTTTTCCAAGACCTCGGTGGAATAACTTTCCTCTATCTGGTTGCCCCTTTTAATGGTCTGTACCAACAGAGGCTTCACCATTTTACCGTTGTTGGCTATGGCATTGTAAAGGGTTAAGGTTTGCAGGGGGGTGACTTTTAATTCATACCCTATGGACATCCAGGGCAAAGTGGTCCCATACCAGTTTTTGCTGCCTGGCTTTTTAAAATAGGGTTGTGCTTCACCTTTTAGCTGAAAGCCCAAGGGCTGGTGAAGCCCTGCTTTGGACACATAGTGAAGGTATTTCGATGGATTCACCCCAAAATGCTCGTTCACGAGCTTGGAAACTCCGACATTTGAGGATTTTTCAAAAATTTCCCTAACTGTGATTTTTCCATATCCTCCAATTTTCACATCCCTCATGGTACGGTCATAAAACTTATAGGTCCCATTACCGGTATCCACCACGTCTTCCAGGGTGATTTTCCCTTCCTCCAATAAAGCCATCATGGAAAGAAGCTTGAAAGTGGAGCCGGGCTCGGTAAGTCCTTGCTCTCCTACGGCATAGTTATAATACTCACCATAACCTTTGCCGCTCTTGCTTTTTTCCAGGTTCGCTAGTGCCTTAATATGCCCTGTGGCCACTTCCATGACGATCACACAGCCAAAATTGGCATCTTTGTTCATCAATTGCCTAAGTAGGGCTGTTTCTGCCACATCCTGAAGATTCACATCCAGGGTAGTGATGATATCAAACCCATCAGTGGGCTTAATGTCTTCGGTGTCATGGATGGGTTTCCATGCCCCACCGGCGATTTTCTGAAATAGTGCTTCGCCGTTTTTCCCTTCCAGGTAATCATTGTAGCTGTATTCCACCCCTACGCCGTATTGATCTTCATTTAAAAAGCCAACGGTTCTGCCGGCCAGGTTCCGAAAGGGCCTATACCTACGGTCCACTTTTTCAAAGATGACCCCTCCTCCAAACCTGCCATCCCGGAAAATGGGCCAGGATTCCATTTCCAGCTTTTCTTGGTAGCCTACATGTTTCCGGTTCAAAATGAGGTATTTTTTTCCCGAAACCCTGGCATCCCGGATCATCCTGGCGTATGCAGTGGCAGACTTGTCTTTGTAAAACCCAGCCAGTTTCCTGGAGAGGGAATCTATGCCTTCTTGAAACCGGGAATCGGTAGCTATGGATGGATCCATCACCACTCTATAAAAGGGCAAACTGGTGGCTAAAAGGCTGCCGTCGGCACTATAGATGTTTCCCCTTGTAGCTTTTACAGGCCGGTGTTGCAAGTGAATATTTTCTGACATCTCGCGCCATTTTTCACCCTCCACAAATTGTACCTGAGTGATCCGGTAAAATATCCCGGCAGCAAAGACGGCGGTCAGCAAAAAAGCCAACCTCACCCTTAACAATATGGATCTTTTGATGTTCACTTCCTGTTGATGATTTTAAATGGGGGTTCGTCTATTTCCTCTATGCCCAAAGGACCGATTTTTTTGGCCACTTCTGACTGTTTACTGGCGTACATGTATTCTGCTTCCAGTGTGGTGACATCTGCTCTCAAATCTTCCACCTCCACCTGAAGCAAATTAATTTTTCTGATCGTGCTTTCTGTTTTATGGTTGCTCCAGATGTATACCAAGGCCAAAAAGGCCGCATATAAAAATGGGGGGACCAACCGGACGGGAATTCCTTCCCCAAACAATCCGCTCATCGCCAGCTTCCTTTCTAAAAATGCGAAAGGATTAAAACGGCTCTTTTTGCCATGCCTAGCATGCTCCAGCTTCTTTTTAAAAGTATTTGTTGCCATCTGCTTAAAGTTTTTCTGCAATTCTCAATTTGGCACTTCTTGCTCTCTTATTCAGTGTCACTTCCTCCGGATCAGCCATTATGGCCTTTCGGGATATGGGCACTAAAGGCCGGATCAGGTTTCCGTAAAAATCCTTTTCAGCCTCACCGTGAAATTTCCCCTTGTTCATGAAGTTTTTCACCAAGCGGTCTTCCAGGGAATGGTAGCTCATCACCACCAGGCGCCCACCACTTTTCAAAATGTCGGTACTTTGTTCCAGCATCTCCCTCAGGGCATCCAGCTCATCATTGACCACAATACGGAGAGCCTGGAATGCCTGTGCATAATATTTATGAAATTTGCCCCTGGGGGCAAGTTTTTCCAGAAGCTCCACAAAATCTTCCGTACTTTGGATGGGTGACGAGTCCCTCCTCCTTATTACTGCTGCTGCAAGGCGTTTGGCATTCTTGATTTCTCCATATTGCCCAAAAATGCGGTGAAGCTCCTCTTCCTCGGCGGTGTTCAGCAACTTGGCGGCAGTCAAGGTAGCACCTCTGTTCATCCGCATGTCCAGGTCCGCATTGAACCTGGTGGAAAAACCCCTGCCGGGCTCATCTATTTGATGGGAAGATATACCCAAATCAGCCAGTATTCCGTCCACTTGGGACACCCCATATAGCCGGAGGTACTTTTTCAAATCCCTGAAGTTGGCCTGAATAAAAGTGAATCTCTTGTCTTTGGGGACATTTTCCACCGCATCCTCATCCTGGTCGAAGCCATACAAATGTCCGTTCTCCAGCCTTTTCAGTAATTCCAGGGAATGCCCACCTCCACCAAAAGTGAGGTCCACATAAATGCCATCAGGCTTTATGGATAAACCCTCCATGCAAGCCTGCAACATTACCGGGATATGGTACGCCTGATCATTCACCTTTAGACAAGTATTTTTTATTCCACTTACCGTAATTCTGCTCTAATTTTTCATCATACTCTTCCAGTAGGTCAGGGTTCCAGATTTCTATCCGGTTTCCCACACCCACCACCGTGGCTTCTTTCTCCAGTTGTGCATATTTTATCAATGACCTGGGGATCAAAATTCTCCCTGCATTGTCCATCTCTATCACCACTTCTCTACGGAAGTAAGCCCTTTGAAAACTTCTGGCCTCCTCATCTGTGTCGTCCAGGTTGGCCAGTTTATGGTATTCTTTTCTTACCTCAAGGATTGTGCGTAACACCAGGCAAGGTTCCAGGCCCCGTCTCAGATAAAGTTCGTTACTAGGGGACTCCGGAAGTGCTGCTTTCAGTTTGGCAGGTAAAACCAGACGCCCTTTGGCGTCAAGTTTACACACGTATTCACTAGTGAAAATGGCCATAACTGAAACAAAAATCCTTTACCATGCAAAAGTAACAAAAGGCGCAACACAATGTACCACAATGCCCCACTTTTTGACACTTTTGGTTAAAAATATCTATTTGTTTGAAAAAACACAAGTTTTTCAACAAAAATTATAGCGGAATCCTCTTAGCTCCTGGCGTCTTTTGCATGGATTTCTCAGTAAAAGCCCTAAATTTTCCTTGTAAGATGGCTATTTGATGATTTTACAGCAGTTTGGGGAACATAAATAGTTTTGAACCCCAAGTGGGAGGTTTTCCCATAAAATTCACGAAGAATTGCCGGAATGTGGAAAAATGGGAGAACGCTACTTACTTTTTGCGTTCTATGGTGTACCTCACCAAGGCACTAAGCGAGGATTTGTAATCTGAGGAGGGGAATTCATCCAACACCGCCAAGGCCTCTTCAAAAAACTGGTTCATAACGCCTTCCGAATAGGTGAGCCCACCGGATGACTTCACAAAAGCAATGACTTCATTCACGGACTTTTTATCCTCGTTTTTATTTTTCACCAAATAAGTGATGCGTTTTTTGTCCACCCAAGAGGCGTGGTTGAGCGCATGGATCAAAGGCAATGTCATTTTCTTTTCTTTGATATCTATGCCTACGGGTTTCCCTACCACATCTTGTCCATAGTCAAATAGGTCATCCTTGATTTGAAAAGCCATGCCGACTTTCTCGCCGAACATCCTCATTTTCTCCACGGTGTCGGTGTCAGCCCCCGCGGTAGCCGCACCTACGGCACAGCAGGACGCAATTAGACTAGCGGTTTTTTGGCGGATGATGGTATAATATACCTCTTCGGTGATATCCAGGTTTCTGGATTTTGCGATTTGTAGCAGTTCTCCCTCGCTCATTTCCCTGACCGCACTGGAAACGATCTTGAGCAATTCAAAGTCACCGTTATCCACACTCAAAAGAAGTCCTCTTGAAAGCAGGTAATCCCCAACCAGCACGGCTATCTTGTTTTTCCAGAGGGCATTAATGGAAAAAAATCCCCGTCGGTAGTTAGCGTCGTCTACCACATCGTCGTGAACCAAGGTGGCGGTGTGCAAAAGCTCTATCAGTGCAGCCCCTCTATAAGTGGCTTCCGAAATTTGCCCAGCAACCCCGGAGGTTAGAAACACAAACATGGGCCGCATTTGCTTCCCTTTCCTTCTTACAATGTAGTTGGTGATGTGATCCAAAAGCTTGACCTTACTTTTCATGAAGGTTCGGAACTTCTTTTCGAAGTCCTCCATCTCGGTGGCAATAGGTGCTTGTATTTGCTTTAGATCTTGCTTCATTGAGGTTTTAATGGTGCAATTATACGATGAATACATTCATTGACAAAACCCCTTTATCTAATATTGTGTTTTATAAAACTGACACCACTTGCCGACCAATTTTAATTATCTTTGTGATCGCTAAACCATAAACCATTGACTGACGATTACATCAAGCACCAATACGCCCCCATTTTACCCAGGAAAGACGAGTGGCCTGTGGTGAAATTGAGCAAAAACCGAAAGGCTTTTATTCAGCAAGTGGTGCAAGAAAGTGTAGAACGTATACTTCATTTCACCGGCCAGCAGACGGACTTGCTCAAAGAGGAACTTGAGACTACTCTTTATCGGGAAAGGATGAGGATCAAGCAAAACCCCTGGCTGGTAGACCCGGATGATGAAAGAGAATTCTGGTCAACAGTGAAGTCCTCACTCCTTGCGATCAATGCGGAGAACCATGAAATAGATAATGAAAAGAAAGCGGTGTATGTGGAACTTCTGAAGTCCATTATCACCCGATATGTAGAAGAAATTGCAGGTAACTTCAAGCATAGCCATTATAAGCTCACCAGAAGCATTGCTACCTATGGGTTCAGCAGGCTGTTGAACACAGCCAGGGTAAAAGGCTTCAAATCATTCTTCAGCAATCAATATAGCCTTCAGGATAAAATTCAGATCATCGGTGAAACCGACCAACTGAGGGACCTGGCGTCCAAGGGTACTATTGTAATGGTACCCACCCATTTTAGCAACCTGGACAGTATACTGATCGGATGGACCATCAGTACCTTGGGTTTGCCACCTTTTATATATGGCGCAGGGCTCAATTTATTCAATATACAGATTTTTGCTTATTTCATGAATGCGCTTGGGGCCTACAAGGTGGACAGGAGAAAGAAGAACCTCATCTATCTGGAAACCCTCAAGGCCTATTCCAAAGAGGCCATACAGTTTGGCTGCCACAGTCTTTTTTTTCCCGGAGGAACCCGGTCAAGAAGCGGAATGATAGAGGCCAGGCTAAAATTGGGGCTTTTAAGCACTGCCGTGGAAGCACAGCGCTCAAATTATGAAAATGGAATTAGGGGTGTGGATGGCAAGGTATTTATAGTGCCTGTGGCCATCAATTATCATTTCGTGCTGGAAGCCCCCAGCCTTATCAAAGAACATCTGGACATCACTGGTCAGGAAAGGTATTACAAAGAAATGGACGAGTTTTCCCCCTCTTATAAAATCTCCAAGTTCCTGGTGAAATTTTTCACAAAGGGTTCGGATATTTCCGTTTCCATCGGCAAAGCCATGGATATCATGGGCAATTATGTGGATGAGGAAGGCAACAGCAGGGACAGGCATGGCAGGGTAATCGATTGCATGGACTATTTTATGTCCAAGGGAAAGGTTACCGTGGACCATCAACGGGAAGAGGAGTATACCAAGGCCTTAGGAGAAAGGATAGTGGAGGAATTCCATAAAATTAACCGGGTATTTAGCAGTCATCTGGTGGCGTATACGGCATTCCAGATGATACAGAAGGCGAATAAAAAGCTTGACCTCTTCAACCTTCTCAAAATCCCTGAAGAGGATATCTACCTGGAATATGATGCATTCAAAGCCAAGTGCCAGGAAGTGCTGGATAGATTGAAGGAACTGAGCGAGGTGGGAAAGGTGCATATTGCCCCTCATTTAAAAATGGACATGGAGGAAATCATTGCCCATGGACTGGACAATGTGGGGATGTACCATGCCAAGCGACCATTGGTGCGCAACGAAAAGGGGGAGATTGTCACCCAGGACACCAGCCTTTTATATTTTTATCACAACCGACTTGAAGGATATGGTTTGGAAAAATTATTCTAAAGAAGGAACTGTAGGGGTGATTGGCATTGGCAGTTTTGGCGTCGCAGTGGCGAACCTCCTTGCTGAAAAAAACCCTGTGCTGGTATATGCCAGATCCCCGGAAGTGGTGGGGGAAATTAACTCCAGGCATGAGGCCAGAGGGAGGAAATTGGATGAGCGCATCATTGCCACCAATGATCCCGAAATGATATGCGACAGGTGCCAAACCCTTTTCCCAATGATCTCCTCCAATGGCTTTCAGGAGGTGATAGCCTTGTTTTCCCCATTTTTACACCCTTATCATTTCATGATTCATGGCACCAAAGGCCTGGTGCTCAATCTACCTGAGGGTAAAACATTATCGGATGTAAATAGAATCACCAGGGAAAATATCTGCACCATGAGTGAGCTTATCCTTCAAGAAACTGTGGTCCGAAGGGTAGGTTGTCTGGCAGGTCCTAACCTGGCCAAGGAGCTTGCCCAGCGCCAACCTGCCGCCACTGTGGTGGCCAGTAGGTTCAATGAGGTAATTCTGGAAGGCCAACGCCTATTAAGATCGGATAATTTCCAGGTGTATGGTAATTCGGATATTATAGGAGTGGAGCTAAGCGGTGTGTTAAAAAACATAATTGCCATTGCCGCTGGGGCATTGTCGGGGCTTGGCCTGGGTGAAAACGCCAAAGGTTTGCTCGTGTCCAGAGGAATGGTAGAGCTGATCTATCTGGGGAATGCGCTGGGGGGAAGTACTAAGTCCTTTGTGGGACTGGCAGGCATAGGTGACCTTGTGACCACCTGTAACTCCACCCTATCCAGAAACTATACGGTGGGGTTTCGGTTGGCAAAGGGCGAAAAGTTGGATAGCATCATAGCCGATATGGAGGAAATAGCAGAGGGCATCAATACCGTTAAGTTGATCAGAAAATTCTTGGATAGTACTGATCTCAGGGCACCTATCACAGAAAATCTTTACAAAGTGTTGTTTGAGGATTTCAAAGTGGAACATGCCCTGCAATTTTTAATGAAATACCCATTTAATGTGGATATTGATTTTTTGTGATCAAGTACTTCAAAGCAAAGATTTTGGGATAACTTATTTTGAAAGCTATGGTTACGGAAGGTGGCACATTAAAATGGAAATGGCGCGCTGGAGGTGCCCATGGCAAAGTATTGGAATCCTTTAGCGAGAAAGTCACCAAAATGATAAAAGGGGAATCTATCACCAGAAAAGGGGAGCCGAATAACAAGGCTTTGTCGATAGACCTGGGGGACGGTGACAAAGTGTTGAAGCTTGAGCAAGAGGTGGAGAAGGATTAAATTGACGGGTAAATAAATCATATCTTATCCCACCGCAGAAATACCAAAGATTGCTGTACGGGGCTCTTTTTGGCAGGGGTATGATGAGAATTCAGGGCTTTCTTGGCTATTGCACCTAACCTGGACTTGAAGTCCGGGTAGGCACCTAGCAATGTGTTTATAAATTCCTTTTCCGAGGCACCAAAATTGCCGATTTTTTTCAGCAAATGACGAAAAGCCCGTGATTTAGATTCAAGGAGGTTGATTTCCCCTTGTTCAAAATAGGCTAAAAGTTGAACGATGAAAGCCGTATATATCACTGGGGCAAGGTTCATACTTGCTTTTTGATAGGTTAGACCTCTTAAATATTTGTTGGCTTTTTTCATATCCTTTCTTAGGAAATGGGCAATTCCAACCGAAAGGGTAAGGAGTTTTTCATATTCCCAGGCAAATGAAGGTATAGGTTTTTCCATTAGGCTCATGGCTTTTTCCAGGAGTATGCCAAGTTCCTCCATTTCGGATAAGGTGATACACCGCTGCAAACCGAAATGTAGTAAGGCATAATTTGCCAGTCCCTGAACCTGACCTTTACGTTGGGTATAGTCATAAAGCTTTTCCTCATAGGCCCTCATTGCCCCAAAATCCCCCGCATGAGAAAGGTTCTGTAAAACACCACAAATATGGGTGATGTAATGAAGGGAAGCTTGCAAATTCACTGAATGATGCTGATCAAAATGTTCATTGAGTTTGCTTGCTACCCTTAGACTAGTGGCTGTATTTCCTGATGTAAGAAAGTATTCTACCTGAAACATCAGGTGTAATTTTTCTGCCTCCAGGCTTTGATAACGCGGGGTGCTAAAAACCATTTTTTCGTGCATGGCCAAGTCCTCAATGGCAGCTTCAGGGTTTACTCCTTTTTTGCTATTTAAGGAAGTCCTACGCATATGAAGCAATTCATATTGCAATTCATGTTGGCTTTGGGTGTGCAGGTAATTAAGTGTCTGTTGTATATCATTGTAAAGTGCTAAAAGTTCTTTTTCCTCTAATGTATAAAATCTTGTTGTAGTTGTGAGCATCAGTTTCAACCGCAACGAAATCAAAAGCCAGCCATATAATTCATGCTTTTCCCCCAGTGCTATGGCCTTAGCCACCATCTGAAGACTAGCATCGTAAATTCCACGCTCATATAGTAACCTTACTTGCTGTAGATAAAACATGATCCTGGACTCTGGATTGCTGGATTTTTCCATTCCTCCAATCAAATACATCAATTGATCATACAAATGATTTATGCCCATCGACAAGGAACTATCCGGAAATTTTTCTTTAAAAGCCCTTTTAAGTTTGGCAAGGTCGTCCGGGTGATGGGAAATGAATCGGTAAATCCAGACATATATGCCTTTAGAATGAAGAGCAAGGTTTCTGTTGATATTTCGTCTCTCGGCCTTTGAAAGGCCTTTGACCAGGGCAGCAATAGTGTGAAATGTTGCCATCTTTATAAGATTTTATAAACATAATAAAAAAATATTTAAGTGTCTAATTTTCAATTTTTTATGATCATATTTTTTAATTTAAGATCATAAATTTGATCTAAAATTGTTTCCTATCCTATCAAAACTTAGGTTAACTTTCTCAAAATAGGTTTCTAACTATCATTGATCATGGGTAAAATTCTAATAATTGGAAGTACCAACACCGATATGGTGATCGTGGCAGATCACTTTCCCGCACCCGGAGAGACCATAATTGGGGGCACGTTTTTGATGAACCCCGGTGGAAAAGGAGCTAATCAGGCAGTAGCTGCTGCGCGACTCGGGGGTGAGGTGGCTTTCATCTCCAAGGTAGGGCAAGACGTTTTTGGCCAGCAGGCCATTCAAAACCTTAAAAATGAAGGCATAGATACCACGGGTGTGGCAATTGACCCAGAAGAGCCCTCCGGGGTCGCTCAAATTACGGTAGACAAGTCTGCGGAAAACTGCATCGTAGTAGCCCCGGGTGCCAACATGGCCTTGAGCCGGGAGGATCTGGAAAAAAGGATGGGCTTGATAGAATCTGCCGAAATAGTGCTGGCACAATTGGAAGTCCCCTTATCAACCATTTCTTTTGCATTAGCCAGGGCCTATGAAATGGGAAAAAAAACCATACTAAACCCCGCTCCTGCTGTTCCTCTCCCTGATGATCTTTATAAATCCCTATACATGATCACTCCCAATCAATCAGAAGCCGAGATCCTCACAGGAATTAAGGTAACTGATGAGAAGTCTTCAAAAATAGCTGCAGAATGGTTCTTAAGGAAGGGGGTGAAGGTGGTAATCATTACGCTTGGTGCAGACGGGGCCTTTCTTTATGATGGGAATGAGGAAATCCAACTTCCTGCACCCAAGGTAAAGGCAGTGGACACTACTGCTGCGGGAGATACGTTTAACGGTGCCTTAGCAGTGGCAATTGCAAAAAAATGGTCACTCAAGGATGCCCTGGCTTTTGCTAATAAGGCTGCTGCTCAAACGGTCACAAAAATGGGCGCCCAATCTTCCATTCCTTTTTGGAGGGAGTTATAGGAAGGATGGGGTAGGTGCGTATAGCCAATTTATGCCCTGTTTTCCTTTTCATCTGTTTATAATTTCTTTTCAGCGGTCAGATAGCCTGCCCCTGCCTGCCCCGAACTTGATTCGGGGAACTCGTTTCGGGGGAATCTCGCAGTCTATAATCATCCCAGTGTGTGACGTGCTCGTAATGCCTGACTGCCGTCCAGGCAGGCTCGATTTCATCGAAAAAGCAAGTACCTATCAACGTTGAGAAATTTCAATTAGAATAAATAATGTTATGGTAGCATTCAATTTCATCTTTGGTCTTAGCAGATATTATGTACACATAGTTAGTGTGTTGTTGCTAATTAGTTCTGTCCTTCCCACTTTAGGGCAATCTATTGAACCTTCATCCCCATCTAAAAAAACAACAGTAAGCATTGAAGGGGAAAAATTTTTGATCAATGGTAAGCCTACTTATGAGGGGCGGGTTTGGAAAACCTCTTATGGAGAAGAGTATCCGATAGAAGGATTATTGATGAATTCCCGGATGGTCCAGGGTGTCTTTGATGATTTGAATCCACTTACCCGGGCACAATGGGCTTATCCAGATACGGAAAAATGGGACCCTGACCGGAATACAGATGAGTTTGTTCAGGCCATGGCCTCCTGGAGGGCAAATGGGCTGTTAGGGTTCACCTTGAATCTACAAGGGGGGTGCCCTTATGGGTATTGCAGCGGTTTCCCATGGGACAATTCAGCATTTAACCCTGATGGTTCACTCAGGGATCCATTTATGCAAAGGGCAGCACGAATCCTGGATAGGGCTGATGAATTGGGAATGGTGGTAATATTGGGGTTGTTTTATTTTGGTGAGGACGGCACGTTACAGGACGAAAAAGCTGTAAAAAAGGCCGTGGCCGATGCCACCCGTTGGGTCCTCCTACGTGGATATACCCATGTGTTGATCGAAATCAACAATGAGTGTACAGGAGGAGCATACGACCACGCCATTTTAAAATGCGATCGTGTACATGAGCTTATTGCATTGGCCAAAGGGATTGAGGTAGATGGCCGATCCTTATATGTATCTACCTCCCTTGCGGGGGGTTGGGTCCCTACAGACAATATTGTGGAGGTTTCTGATTTTGTGCTCATCCATGGTAACGGTGTACAAGAGCCAGATAGAATTGTAGAGATATCAGAGGAAATTCGGAAAAAGGAGGTCTATACTCCCAAGCCGTTAGTCAATAACGAGGATGATATTCCTTGGAGAAACCCAGATCAGGGATGGGATGAATCGGGGAATAATTTTGTGGCTAGCGTTAAATCCTATACAGGTTGGGGCTTTTTTGATTTCCGCAGACCAGAGGAAAATTATGAATTCAACCAAGGATATCAAGGGGTACCGGTAAATTGGCAAATTTCCTCTGATCGTAAAAGAGACTTTTTTGAGCTACTGGCTAAAATCACGGGACATGTGGGGACACCAGCCATTGACTTGATTTTTTCGGAAAAAATAGGGGAAAGTATAGAGGTGAAAATAGATGGAGGCCCTGAATCCATAGAAGTAAGTAAATTTGAATGGATTGTTAACCATCAAACCTTCTCTACACTTACAGAAGTGCCTGCCTCTCTAAAATTGGATGAAAAGCTTCTTGAATCAGACCATTGGATCAAAGCAAGGCTGACCTATAATTGGGAAGGAAAAGAAATCGTCGTGGAATCCCCCTACTACCACAACCCATGGTGGCCTTATGGGGGGTGGAGGAAATCTAAGTAAAGAAAATTTTTCAGCTTCCTGGGCTAAAAATTTGGCTCACAGGTCCATTCATACGATGAGGCTTGCCCAATGAAACAAGGTAGTACCCAAAAAAATAATTCAAATATGAAAACACTAACAAAAGAATCCTTAAAAATGATCAAATCCCAACTACTTGCTGGGGTGGCAATACTCCTTTTGGTGGCTTGCCAAACAGAAAAAAAAGTAGAAAGCCAAGTGGAGCAAAGCCAAAGCAAAAAAGTAAGGCTCATCTACGACACAGACGCCAATAATGAGTTGGATGATCAGTTTGCGCTGATGTATCTGTTGGTAAACGGTGGTGTATTTGACCTTGAAGGGGTGACGGTAAATGCCACCCGGAATGGTGGTAACATCGATGAACACTATGAGGAAGCAAAGCGTATTTTGCAACTTGGGCAGCGCCACGGGAAAATCCCCTTGTTGAAAGGAGCAGACGGAAACTTTGAAACCATTCGCGAAAAAGTTGTAACAGCTGATTTTGACGGTAAAGATGGGGTGGATTTTATCATTGATCATGCCAACAGGAATCATGAAGAGGAGTTAATTCTGCTTGCAGTAGGAAAATTGACCAACGTTGCACTGGCCTTGGAAAAGGACCCTGGAATTTCTGAAAAAATGCGGGTGGTTTGGTTGGGATCCAATTACCCTAAACCTGGTGAGTACAATCAGGATAATGACACTGTCTCCATGAATTATGTATTAAACACCAAAGTGCCCTTTGAGATGGTGACGGTAAGGTATGGAGAGCCTAGTGGTACCGACGCGGTGAGGGTCACTCAAGAAGATATCAACACTACCATGCCAGGAAAAGGACCTAAGATAGAGGATCCGATAGTTGGCCGCCATGGTGGGGAATTCCACACTTTTGGAGATTATGCGGTAAATCTTTTCGAACACATAGATTATCACGGTGACCCACCCTCAAGGGCCTTATTCGACATGGTGGCGGCAGCCATCCTAAAAAATCCCGATTGGGGTGAGAGCCGCTCCATTTCCGCACCTATACTTATTGATAATCAATGGGTGGAAAGACCGGAAAACTCCAGGAAAATCCTTTTGTGGGAAAATTTCGACCGTGACGCTGTGATTGAAGATTTCTATCAAAGCCTTGAACATTACGAATTGGTGACAACCAAATAGCGTAAAAAGGTACTTCTCTCTTTTTGATTGTTTTATTGGAGATGGGGATGACCCTTAGGACAGATAATAAATCTTCTTTTAGGGTCATTCCCAACTCTCCTTAAATACCTTGGGCGTTTTTCCGTATTCTTGTTTGAAAGATCGGATAAAATTAGGTGGGATTGTTAAAGCCTGAGAGGTAGCAAACTTCCTGGATTTGGTACTTCCCCATTTGAAGGTGTTTTTTGGCCAGGGTAAGTCTTTCCTGTAATATATAAACCATGGGGGTAATGCCTAGTTCCTGCTTGACCATCCTGCAAAAATGCGCCTTGCTCATGCAGGCCTTTTCACTTATTTGCTCCAAGTTGAAGGTTTCGCGGATATTTTCTTTGATGTAACTTAACAGGTGGGCTATTCCATTATTGTTAGCCAATCGCTGATAAGATTTTTCCAGCATGATGCATGATCTTTTTCCCTTTTAACATAGTGGTCAGTACCAAGTCCCCAAAACTTAAATTCACCGCAGAGGCCCATTGGTGAGTCTCAAAAATGTTCAGTTCACAATCTTGCAGCGTGTAAGTGGTCCGGTTTTCTACGAGAGTCCTAAGGTCACGCTCATCCCTCCAAGGCACTCCTGCTACAAATGATTGCATAGGTAATTTGACGGGTTTCCTTTAAATGTACAAAAATCCCTTCACGAAAAGAAGGGATTTTTAAAGGTTTACGTAAACTTTTTTCTTCAGGATCAAAAAATATGGTGGGTTTTCTACAAAGTGGAACTGTGAATATGCTTATTGAAGTGGATAAAATGATCATTTTGGTCTATAGAAAAGAAAATGAATTGGGCAAATTTGAGCAAATCTAAAATAACAAATCATGACTACACTCACTTTATCGCAGACTAAACCTGTGGAGAAACCAAAAATCAAAGAAAAGTACGATCATTTTATCGGAGGAGAATGGGTGTCCCCGGCTTCGGGGGAATATTTCGACAACATCTCACCCATTGATGGCAAACCCTTCTGTAAAGCAGCCAGAGGCAACAAAGAAGATGTGGAAAAGGCACTTGATGCCGCCCACAAAGCCTTTCCCGAATGGTCAAAAACTTCTGCTGCCGAAAGGAGCCGTGTCTTGCTCAGGATTGCAGATATCATGGAAGAAAACCTGGAAATGCTGGCCAGGGTAGAAACCGTGGATAATGGAAAGGCTCTCAGGGAGACCCGGGCAGCTGACCTCCCCCTATGCGTAGATCATTTCAGGTATTTTGCCGGGGTCATCAGGGCAGATGAAAGCTCCATTTCCGAGCACGACGAGACCACGGTTTCCATTGCCTTGCATGAGCCGCTGGGTGTGGTGGGACAGATAATCCCCTGGAACTTCCCCTTACTGATGGCTACCTGGAAAATCGCTCCTGCCCTCGCAGCAGGCTGTTGTACCGTGGTTAAGCCAGCCGAACAAACGCCTACAAGTATCATGGTGCTGATGGAACTCATTGCCGATGTGCTTCCCAAAGGAGTTTTGAACGTGGTGACGGGTTTTGGCCCAGAGACAGGGAAACCTCTGGCCAGTTCACCCAGGGTGGCCAAGGTAGCTTTCACCGGCGAAACCACCACGGGAAGGTTGATCATGCAATATGCCTCAGAAAACCTGATCCCCGTAACGATGGAGTTGGGCGGGAAATCCCCCAATATCTTTATGAAATCCGTCGCAGATGCTGATGATGAATTCTTCGACAAGGCTATTGAGGGAGCGGTAATGTTTGCCCTTAACCAAGGAGAGGTTTGCACCTGCCCTTCCAGGATACTGGTGCACGAGGACATCTATGATGTGTTCATGGAAAAGGTTATAGAACGGACCAAGGCCATAAAAATGGGACACCCGCTGGCAGAAGACACCATGATGGGGGCCCAGGCTTCCAATGATCAGTTCGAAAAGATCCTTTCTTATTTAGACATAGGAAAGCAGGAAGGTGCCGAAGTTTTATGTGGAGGAGAAAAAGCCTCTCTCAATTCAGGGCTGGAAACAGGGTATTATGTGCAGCCTACCATCTTTAAGGGACACAATAAAATGCGGATATTTCAGGAGGAAATTTTTGGACCCGTCACGGCGGTTACCACATTTAAGACAACCGATGAGGCGATCCGTATCGCCAATGACACCATGTATGGGCTTGGTGCAGGGCTATGGTCCAGAGATGCACATGAACTTTACCAGGTTCCCAGGGCGATAAAGGCTGGAAGGGTGTGGGTGAATTGCTATCATGCCTATCCTGCACATGCACCTTTTGGGGGATATAAGAAATCAGGTTTTGGCAGGGAAAACCACCTCATGATGCTGGACCATTACAGGCAGACCAAAAACATGCTAATATCTTATAGCAAGGATAAATTGGGTTTCTTTTAACGGAGGGGGCATTGTGCCCCCTTTTTTGCATATATTCAGTCCATCATCAAACCTGAACCAGATCATTATGAAAAAGCAAAAGTATGCCCCAAGGGTGAAAGTGACAGATGCCGCTAAAGAGGTAATCGACCACTTGCGAAAGCAGTATGGGACTGAGTTGATGTTTCATCAAAGTGGAGGCTGTTGCGATGGCTCTTCCCCCATGTGTTTCGAAAAAGGGGACTTCAAAGTAAGCAGTGCTGATGTATGGATGGGAGAAGTTTATGGATGTGATTTTTTTATGAGCGCAGACCAGTTCGAATACTGGAATCATACCCAGTTGACCATGGATGTGACCCAGGGAAGGGGCAGCAGTTTTTCGTTGGAAATTCCACTCGGATTACGGTTTATCATCCGTTCCCGCCTTTTCACCGATGAAGAACTGCTACGGCTATTGCCAATTAAAAGCGGGGAGGAATACTTGCAAGGATAAGAAAGGGTGTCAGATATTATGGTGTTTTTTTAAAGCTAAGCCCACAACACCTACTACACTTCCCCAAATTCCTTCATTCACAGTGCCCCTATCAAGGAATTTGTTCAGGACTCTTTGGCCGTCAGCTCGTTATTGTTGAAACGCCGCTCTTAGTTTTCAGGATTTTTTATAAATTAGGCTATGAGAGGAAACATCAGTGACAAAGAATTGGAAAGGGATATCGCCGATTCATTCTCTGGTTTTGATCACGATGCTTCCATAGTGACAAAACTTAATGACTAAAGAGGAATTAATTCAGGAATTGAGGGGCTAACATCAGGGATCCAGCTAAATTGCTGAAGAGGGAATTTGAGATGGACGAAAAAGAAAATGAAGAATAAATAGGTGTATTTGCACAAGTTTGTTTTCTCTGGCAATGTGAGGATGTATTTTGAACACCTGAAGCACGGATGGGGGATTACTGATCAATGGGTTGATGGCCCCTGTAGTTTTTTACAGCTGGACAACCTTTTGATTTACCTTTCCTTCATTTACCCGCATATTTGGACCATCCAATCGCACCTCAGCAACCCAACTGTTTGCGCATCAGTTGCTAAATTCATCTGTTGCCTTAGCAATTATTGATTTAATTACGATATTTAACCTTCAATTAACCGAAAAGAATCATGAAAAAAACACCCCTATTTACCTGCATGACCATGGCCATTGCATTCCTCACTCAAATTAGCGGCTTCGCTCAAACCACAATGGAGGAATTCCTGGCGAAGTGGGAAAATGGAAAACAGTTTACCCTGGAAGTAGTAGACAAGATGCCCAATGAACTACTGGACTACAAACCTCACGAATCAGCCATGTCCTTTCGCGAGCAGGTAACTCACATCGGAGCAAGTATCGCAAACATGTCCAAAGGTTTCCTTGACGGCCCTGACATGCCATTTGACCCCGGGCAAAAACCCCAGAGCAAAGAGGAAATGAAAAAATTCATCAGTGCCTGCTACGATTATGGTCAAGGTGTCATCAAATCCCTTTCCGAGCAGCAACTGAATGAAAAGATAGATACCTTTGCGGGTACCATCACGAGGAGGCAGATGGTAGGCCTGATCGATGACCACGCCACTCATCACAGAGGTGCCGCCATTGCCTACATCCGTGCCAATGGACTTACCCCTCCAGCCTTCAGGGCCACATAAATCTTTATCTCAGCACCTATAATCTTAGGAGGGGCTATTCTGTCTCTAATCTGTATTTCAAGGTACGCCCTTTTTCCACGGCAGGGATACCCTCTGTCATCCATAATGGAGCGGGTGCATCCTTTAGGTAATGGTCAAAAAACTGGGAAAGCCGAATAGACAAGTCTTTTCGGTTTTTTCTCTTTCGGAGGTTGTGGGCCTCATCATTGTATACCAGTAGCCATGAGGGCACATCATTTCTTTTTAAGGCCATAAAAAATTCGATTCCCTGGTACCAGGGCACGGCTCCATCTGCATCGTT
Organism: Cyclobacteriaceae bacterium; assembly: GCA_003565295.1. Classification (GTDB taxonomy): domain Bacteria; phylum Bacteroidota; class Bacteroidia; order Cytophagales; family Cyclobacteriaceae; genus Pleomorphovibrio. The sequence continues at coordinate 13,636 of PXCO01000349.1, read as the reverse complement.
GTGCATGATGAGCACAGGCGTATTAATCCGGTCGGCATAAAAAAGCGGTGAGTTTTCCAGGTAATGCATGGGCTTTTCCCATAAAGTACCCCCTATCCTAGATTGTGTCTGCTCATACTGAAACATCCTGCTCATGCCGGTCTCCCATCGGATACCACCGTATGCAGAGGTCATATTGGCCACTGGTGCCCCCGCCCCGGCAGCCTTAAACATGTCTGTTTGGGTGATCAGGTATGCCACCTGGTAACCTCCCCAGCTCTGCCCCTGTATGCCAATATTGTCCACATCAACAAACCCCTTAGAAACCACCTTTTGAACGCCCGGTATAATACAGTTGAAGGCACTGGGACCGGGTAGGCCTACCTCGTACGTGATATCCGGAACAAACACCAGGTATCCGTTGCTCACAAAATAGGGAATGTTAATGGTAGAGGCAGAAGGTGCCGGTGAGATATAACGGTGCAAATTGTCCGATCTTCTTTCATAGAAGTACACCATCATGGGATACTGCTGAGCGGGGTCAAAGTTCTCGGGTTTATAAAGCATCCCCTGCAACTCCGATCCATCGTTGGCCCTGAAATCCACCAGCTCAACCGTCCCCCATAGCCGTTGCTCCTGATGAGGGTTGGTCATGGCTAGCCGAAGGGGTGATTGGAGGCCTAAACCGCTTGTGAAAATTGCTGGTGAATCCTCAAAAGTAGATCTGGTAAAAATCACTTGGTCCGAAGAATCTGCTTTTGTAAAGCCTCCCAGCCAAGCATCTTCCCAAAGGAGTAACTCGGGGCGCTTTTTCCCTTTCCAATCTCCCATGGCATATCCTGATTTTTTACTCCATTCCCCAAAAACACTGAGAAACAGAGGATCGGTCTTAAGCAAATGATCGCTTTTTGGGTGTAAGGTCTGTACCCTGTAAACCTGCTGTCGTTTCCTCCCCTCACCCTTGGTCAAATTTACCGGTGACTTCTCTCCCCTGGGATCCAGCATCCAAATATCATATTGATCATATACCAACAAGGCTTCATCCTTTTCAAGCCAGTGTATAGGTCCATAAGGCCCCGGTAGGGATGGGCTGTCATGTAACTCGTTATGGAAAGCCACTTTTAGTCCTTTGGTAAGGGGTTTCTTATTACCGGTTTTCACCTCAAAGGCATAATAAGCACTATCCTGTAGGCTGTACCAAATTACAAATTCACCCATTGGAGAGAGAGAAGGGTAACCTACCAGTTCTTCCTCCACCAAAATTTTCTCCCCGGAATACAAATCGACCACGTAGACATCCTTACCAATCTGAATATTCCAACTGTAGTCCCTTTTATAAGCCTGTTCATCTATTAAAAGCCCCACTGCTAACTTTGCGTCATTGTCCAACTCCAGTTCTTCAAAATTTTCATCGTGCAATTGAATCATCTTACGGGTATCCAGCTCCAATACCGCCCAGAATGATTTCTTATTTGCATCATCCTTTTGCTTAAGTTGCATGGGCTGTATGGTTTTGTCCTTCCATCCCCAAATATCCAGGGAAACCCGCTCCTCTTCCAAGATGGTACTGTCCTCCTCATACTCAAATGCTTTATAATCCTTAGTGACACCAAAAAACAGGCGTTTGGAATCCACAGAGAACCTGGGGGTTAAATGCTGGCTCAACCGATACCCTTGCTTAAAGGCCGGTTCATAAGATGCTGCAACAGCCTCAGCCAAATCACCTGGCTTTTCCTGTAGGTAAAGTTGAAATTGTGGTCTTTTGGTGTCCATTGTATCCTCACTTGCCAAAAAGGCAAAAAGGCCTCCATCCTCACTGAATACTGGATTTCTATATTGAATGGCCGCCTCATGCACTAATTCCTCTTCGCCATTTTCCAAGTTGAGCATCCATATACTTTCCCTTTGCAAACTGTACTTGTTCTCCTTTAAAAAATAAAAGCGGGTACCCCTCTTATCAAAACCATAGCTTTTGACCTTCCCCAGCTCGTAGGACTCGCTTCCATCCAGTGCCACCACTTTGAGCTTTATCTCTCTTTTTTCCTTAACTTTCCCTTCCTCTTTAGGTTTGACCCAGGGTTCGGTTTCCATGGCCAACCAATTTTCTCCTTCTTCCGGCAACTTGTAGGCTTTAAGTTCGGGAATCTTGGTTAACTGTGCAGATGTAAGTTCTAGTATAAACAGGCTGTCCCTGGGCATTTCAGAGGATTTGGTTTTTTTTAGTTTTAATTGCCTTACCGTATCCTTCGGCACACGGATTCTACCAATGGCGTAATTTCCCCCGGGGGTGATCCTGACCTGTTCCGCCCTGGGAAGTACTAGGAGGGGACTTGCCTGGTTATTGGCGAAAATCTCCACTCTACCATCCCCGTCTTGTAGACTTATTTCAGCGGCCACAAACTTACCATCTGCGCTTATGCTAGTTCTGCCAAACGATTCCCATTGGTCATAATCATCATGTGAAAGCGGCAATTTTTCCTGCGCCAGTACTTGCTGCGAAAAAACTGCCAAAATAAATACCCCTAAATTAAATGTCCTCATCCCCTTCGCATTCATTTTTCAAATGGAAAAATAAAAAATTAATTCAGATTATCCCCTCGCAATTGATACGAGTAAACCCTCTCTTATATAAATGGATAAGGAAATAAAAAAAAGTAAGGTTTAGTTTTGACAATTTACTAATTTTAGAGCATCTTTATTTTCGATTAGACAAATCCGAATTGCCACCATGGACAAGATTTTAGATATTGACAACGTAGACCTCAGGATCATCTCTCTTCTCAATGAAGACGCAAAAACTCCCTACACAGAAATTGCCAAAAAAGTCTTTGTCTCCTCTGGTACTGTGCACGTGAGAATGAGGAAGTTAGAGGAAATGGGCATAGTGAAAAGTGCCACGCTCAACATTGATTTTTCCAAATTGGGTTACGATATCTCTGCCTTCCTGGGCATTTACCTGGAAAAAAGCTCCCTCTATGATAATGTGATAGAACGATTGAAGGAAATCGCCGAGGTGATCAATGCCTATTATACCACAGGCAATTACAGCATTTTTGCAAAAATCATCTGCAAGGACACCAACCACCTCAGGGATGTGCTGAACAAAATCCAACAGGTGGAGGGCATAGACCGAACGGAAACCTTAATAGTGTTGGAAGAAAGTATCAACCGTCCCATACAACTTTTCCAGGAAAGCATGGAGGGCGAGGAGAAAGGATAGGGCAGCTAATTATTTAGATTAAATCTAAATAAACTATTTATTGTATTTTTTTAACATTAACTTAGCTAATTCCATACTCATATTTTAGGGAAAAAATTCTAAGTTTAAATTTTAACTTTCTTATAATCAGTATATTATACTTGTTTTTTTGGGAAATTTCACTTTTTTAAAACACTGAATGAACATTATAATTTAGATAATCGTTGTATATTTGTATTTCAGCATATAATTAGTCTAAATAACTCGCTGTATGAGCAAAGACAACGAAATTTTAGAGGAGTTTACCTCCAAAGAATATGAGCATGGCTGGTCTGTCGATTATGAGGCAGATGAAGCACCATTAGGTCTCAACGAAGACATTATCCGTTGGATTTCAGCCAAAAAAGAAGAGCCCGAATGGCTATTGGAATGGCGACTTAAGGCCTACCGTATTTGGGAAAATATGGAGGAGCCTAAATGGGCCAACGTAAGATATCCCAAGCTGGATTTTCAAAAAGTCCGGTATTATTCCGCACCTAAGCAAACCAAAAAAACCAAGTCATTGGACGAGATAGATCCTGAATTGCTGAAGATCTATGACAGGCTTGGCATTTCCCTCAATGAGCAGAAACGGCTTCAAGGGATTGCCGTTGATGCGGTTTTGGATTCTGTATCAGTAGGCACCACTTTTAAGGAAACCCTCTCTAAATTGGGTATTGTATTTTGTTCCTTTAGTGAAGCCGTTCAGGAGCACCCTGACTTGGTAAAGGAATATTTGGGTTCAGTAGTGCCTTCTACGGACAATTACTATGCTGCATTGAACTCTGCTGTATTTTCCGATGGTTCCTTCTGTTATATACCCAAAGGGGTTAGGTGCCCTATGGAGCTTTCCACATATTTCCGTATCAATGCGGCCAACACAGGTCAGTTCGAAAGGACGCTGATCATTGCAGAAGAGGGTTCATATGTCTCTTATCTTGAGGGGTGTACGGCACCTCAAAGGGATGAAAACCAACTTCACGCCGCAGTGGTTGAAATCTATGCAAAAAAAGATGCGGAGGTCAAATACTCCACCGTTCAAAACTGGTTCCCTGGTGATAAAAACGGCAAGGGGGGGATCTATAATTTTGTGACTAAGAGGGGCATATGTGCAGGGGATAATTCAAAAATCTCTTGGACACAGGTGGAGACAGGATCGGCCATCACCTGGAAATATCCCTCATGCATTCTCAAAGGGGACAATTCTATTGGCGAATTTTACAGTGTGGCAGTTACCAACAATTATCAGCAGGCCGACACTGGAACAAAAATGATCCACATCGGTAAGAACACCCGCTCCAGAATAGTGAGTAAAGGAATTTCAGCAGGGAAGTCCCAAAACTCCTACCGTGGGCAAGTACAGGTGATGAAAAGGGCCACTAACGCCAGGAACTTTTCCCAATGTGATTCCTTATTAATGGGAGATAAATGTGGGGCCCATACCTTCCCCTACATAGACATCGCCAATTCTTCTGCCAAGGTGGAGCATGAAGCCACCACTTCCAAAATCGGCGAAGATCAAATTTTCTACTGTAACCAGCGAGGTATTGCCACAGAGGATGCGGTTGCCCTCATCGTAAACGGCTACGCCAAAGAAGTGCTCAATCAGCTTCCAATGGAATTCGCCGTTGAGGCGCAGAAGCTACTGGCCCTTACCCTAGAAGGCAGCGTGGGATAATTGCAAAATTGAAAATTAAGAAACAACATGCTTACCATAAAGAATTTACATGCCTCAATCGAGGGCACACCTATATTACGAGGAATTAATCTTGAAATAAAACCCGGCGAAATACATGCCATCATGGGGCCCAATGGCTCTGGAAAGTCTACCTTGGCCTCTGTGCTGGCGGGCAGAGAAGAGTACGAAGTCACGGAAGGAGAGGTGATTTACAAAGGAAAAGACCTATTGGATCTCAGCCCTGAAGACAGGGCAAGAGAAGGGGTTTTCCTTGCTTTTCAATATCCAGTGGAAATCCCAGGGGTAAGTTCCACCAATTTTCTAAGAACAGCAGTTAATCAAGTAAGGGAATACAGGGGACAAGAACCGCTAGATGCCGTGAAATTCCTTTCCTTGATGAAGGAAAAAATGAAACTCGTGGAGATCGATCAAAAACTCTTAAGCCGCTCCCTTAACGAGGGTTTCTCCGGAGGTGAGAAAAAGAGGAATGAAATCTTTCAAATGGCCATATTGGATCCTGCATTATCCATCTTGGATGAAACAGACTCAGGCTTGGACATTGATGCCCTCAAAGTAGTAGCCAACGGAGTGAATCAATTGAGGTCGTCCGACAATGCCACCATTGTGGTGACTCATTACCAAAGGTTGTTGGATTACATCGTTCCGGATTTTGTTCACGTGCTATTTGAAGGAAGGATCGTGAAATCAGGGGACAAGAGCCTTGCGCTTGAGTTAGAAGATAAAGGATACGATTGGATCAAAGATGAGGTGGCCAATACCGCCGTCTAATATTCACCATTCCTGCAATTCTAATCGAAACCTTTTACCATCATGAGTGCAGTAACAAAAAAAGACACAAGTTTATCCTCTTCGTTTTTGGATAGTTTTTACGCGCAGAAGCCAAGCGGGCTATTTGCCGGACTAAGGGAGGAGGCCGCCAAACTGTTGACCCATAAGGGGCTCCCCTCCGCCAAGGATGAAGAATACAAGTTCACCCCAATTACCAAAAAAATTGAGGGCAATATAAGTCGATTTGGGCATAGCAGTCCCTTTGACATTGACCGCACTGAGTTGGAAAAGCACTTGGTGGAAGGCTTGGATGCACATTTGCTAGTGTTAAACAATGGTTTTTACGACAAAAACCTGAGTACCGAAATGCCTAAGGGTGTAAGAATAACTTCATTAAAAGACCTCGGTGACGACGCCAATAAAATCGCAAAAATAGTCACGGCGGAAAAGGATCCCTATGCAGGGCTTAATCAGCTTGCATTTCAGGCTGGGGTGTTTGTCAGCTTGGACGATAAGCTGGTGCTGGATAAACCTGTCCTTATCCTTCACCTGGCCAAATCAGATGAAAAAGGGCAGACCATACACCCCAGGATTTATATAGAAACAGGGAAATTTGTGGAGGCCACTTTCATTGAGCAAACCATTGCCGTGGATGACCAAGTTTATTTTATAAATAGTGTGGAGGAAATCAAAGTGGGCGAAGGCGCTCATATCCACCATTATAAAATTCAGGATGAGAACAAGCAGACCCTGGAGCTGTCCAATACCGGGGTTGATGTGCCTAAGGATGCTACCTTTACCTCCTTTGTATTATCCTTGCAAAGCCAGATGACCAGGAACAACCTTAGCCTTAATTTGTTGGACAGCAACTGCGAGGGAAACATGTATGGGATTTACCTGCTCAATGGCAAATCACATGTGGACAACCACACCAATGTGGATCACACAAAACCCCACGCTGAATCCAATGAGCTATACAAAGGGATCCTTACCGATTCTTCCCGAGGTGTGTTCAATGGTAAGATATTTGTGAGGCAGGATGCCCAAAAAACCAATGCTTTTCAGCAAAACAATAATATTCTATTGTCAGAGGATGCCATCGTGAACACAAAACCTCAATTGGAGATTTGGGCAGATGACGTAAAATGTTCCCATGGCTGTACCACCGGGCAGCTAGATGACGAGGCTTTATTTTATCTAAGATCCAGGGGAATTTCCAAAGAGAACGCCAGGGCATTATTGCTATACGCATTTGCTGGTGAAGTATTAGAAAAGATAGAAAATGAAACCTTCAGAAAATACTGCATACAACTTGTACAGGAAAGACTCGGTAGCAAAGGAGGGTGATGCGGGATTTCCTGTAGAATCCATTAGAAAGAGGTTTCCCATCCTTCATCAAGAGGTAAATGGGAGACCTCTTGTATATTTGGACAATGCGGCCACTTCCCAGAAACCCCTATCGGTAATACAGGCACTGAACCAATACTATTCTACGGACAACGCCAATATACACCGGGGCGCACATGCATTGGCGGCCAGGGCTACCGATCAATTTGAGCGTACCCGTCAAATGGTGAAGTCCTTTATTAATTCCCCCTCTGAGGAGCAGGTGATTTTCACCAAGGGCACCACAGAGGGAATTAACCTGGTGGCTTCCAGCTTTGGCAGGAAATTTATCCAAGAAGGCGATGAAATCATCATCAGTGCCATGGAGCACCATTCCAATATCGTGCCCTGGCAAATGCTTTGTGAAGAGAAAGGAGCCGAGCTAAAGGTAATTCCCATCACCGATGAAGGAGAGTTAATCTTAGAAACCTATGAGAAACTCTTAACCCCCAAAACAAAACTAGTGGCCATACAACATGTATCCAATGCCTTAGGAACGGTACATCCTATTTCAGGCATCATCGAGAAAGCCCACGAAGTGGGTGCAAAAGTGTTGGTAGATGCCGCTCAGTCAAGCTCACATTTCCTTGTGGATGTACAGGCTTTGGATTGTGATTTCTTGGCTTTTTCTGCTCATAAGCTCTATGGCCCTACAGGTCTGGGCATTCTTTATGGAAAGAGAGAGCTATTGGAGGTAATGCCTCCCTATCAAGGTGGAGGGGAAATGATAAAGGAAGTGGACTTTGATGGCACCACCTTTAATGATATCCCATTCAAATTCGAAGCAGGCACCCCAAATATTGCCGATGTAATTGCCTTTCAAAAAGCCCTTGAATTTATCCAGGAACTGGGGAAAGACCGGATACTAGCTCATGAAAATGAGCTGCTTTCCTATGCAACCGACAAGCTTGGGAGCATCAAGGGGTTTATTCCCGTAGGCACTGCGTCCCAGAAGGTAAGTGTGCTTAGCTTTCTGATCAACGGCATGCACCCCTTTGACGTGGGAATGATGCTAGACGCCATGGGCATTGCGGTAAGGACGGGGCACCACTGTGCCCAGCCCTTGATGAAACGATTCAATATTGAAGGAACTGTACGTGCCTCCTTCGCTGTTTACAATACGAAACAAGAAATCGATACCCTATACAACTCGTTAAGTCGTATAGCCAAAAGAAAAAATTAATGTCGGACATTCAATCGGTACAGGAAGAAATCATCGAGGAATTCAGTATTCTGGGGGACGACAAAGAATCCACCATCTTTTATATCATGGAGTTGGGGGACAAACTGCCCCCCTTTCCAGAAGAGGAAAAGAAAGAAGATAACATCATTAAAGGCTGTCAGTCCAAGGTTTGGCTGATCACCAAAACCGAGGGAGACAAGGTGGTTTACCTTGCTGATTCCAATACCGATATCACCAAAGGCCTGATAAGCTTGCTTATCCGGGTGCTTTCCCATAGGAAAGCAGATGAAATTGTCAACGCGGATTTATATTTCATCAGTAAGATCGGTATGGGTAGCATCATAGGGTCTCAACGTTCAAATGGGTTGGCGGCAATGATCAAGCAAATGAAGCTGTATGCCTTGGCCTACCAGTCTAAATTAAACGCCTAAAAGATCTGTCATGGAAAAAGAAACAAACGTAGAACAAATTGATGCAGCGGCCTTAAAACAGAAGGTGGTCAATGCCATCAAGCTTGTGTATGACCCGGAAATCCCTGTAGATGTATATGAGTTGGGGTTGATCTATGAGATTACTGTATACCCTGTAAATAGTGTGTACATAATGATGACCTTGACATCACCCAACTGCCCAGCTGCAGAATCCATTCCATCAGAAGTAAAGGAAAGGGTAAAGGAAATAGAAGGCGTAAACAACGTAGAGGTAGAATTGACCTTCGACCCCCCCTATTCTCAAGACATGATGTCCGAAGTGGCTAAGCTGGAGCTTGGCTTTTTATAAGAAACATCAACAACACTTATCTATATATATATTATGTATCCAGAAGAATTGATAGCACCCATGCGTGCAGAACTTACAGATGCAGGTTTTCAAGAGTTCCGCTCCTCTGATGACGTGGACAATCACCTCAAATCGCACAAAGGAACCACATTAATAGTGGTGAACTCCGTATGCGGGTGTGCGGCAGGTGCAGCAAGACCAGGTGTAAGGTATGCTTTGGAAAAATCCGATAAAAAACCCGATGTGCTGGCCACCGTTTTCGCAGGCAATGACAAAGCCGCAGTAGATAAGGTAAGGGAATATGTATTACCTTACCCACCATCTTCCCCTGCCATGGCCTTGTTCAAAGACGGGGAATTGGTCCACTTCATTGAACGTCACCATATAGAGGGGCGAAACGCACAAATGATAGGAGACCACCTGGTGGAGGTATTTGAGCATTTCTGCAATTAAACCCATGACCCCTTCGGGGGTCATCCTTATCAACCCTGCGAAAAATCGGTTGCAGATTATTATTTCGTATTTCAGGTTTTGATAATCCATTTTTTGGCCTAAACAATTTACTCCCAATTTTCGTTTATTTTTTTTGGGTATCATTACTATGAAATATAAGTGAGTGAAAGCGGCTATCCCTTCCAGCTATGGAATTTGTAGGGGAAAATTGCCGCTTATTTATTATCTTAAGGCGAATTTTCGAAAAGCACCTAAGCGCACAATAAAAATTAAAGTTAAATACCATAATATGTCTGATACTGCTAAGTTATCCTATAACGGAAAAGAATTCGAACTCCCAGTCACTGAAGGTTCCGAAAATGAGTTGGCCATTGATATTGCCAAACTACGGGGGCAGTCGGGAATCATTACTCTTGATCCCGGTTTTAAAAATACCGGATCCACCAAAAGTGCCATTACCTTTTTGGACGGTGAGAAAGGTATTTTAAGATACAGGGGGTACAACATCGAAGATTTGGCCGAAAAGTCTGATTTTTTGGAGGTTTCCTATCTTTTGATCAACGGTGAGCTCCCTTCCAAATCCCAGTATGATCACTTTCGCCAAGAGATTACCATGCATACGCTGGTGCATGAGGACATCAAAAAAATATTGGACGGTTTTCCATCTGTTGCACACCCGATGGGTGTCCTTTCTTCATTGATCTGCTCTCTTACCGCCTTTTATCCCAACTCCCTGGACCCCAATAATTCGGATAAAGACATAAACCTGAGCATAGTTAGGCTGCTGGCCAAACTACCCACCTTTGCCGCATGGGCCTACAAGAACAAAGTTGGGCATCCTGTAAATTACCCTGACAATAAATTAGACTATTGCAGCAATTTCCTGAAAATGATGTTCGCACTTCCCGCGGAGACTTATGAAGTGGACCCTGTCATTTCAAAGGCCTTGGACAAATTGCTTATCTTGCACGCTGACCATGAACAAAACTGTTCCACTTCCACCGTTAGGATCGTAGGCTCATCACAGGCCAGTATTTATGCTTCGATTTCCGCAGGCATCAATGCATTATGGGGACCATTGCACGGAGGGGCAAACCAGTCCGTGATTGAAATGCTGGAAGCCATCAAGGAAGACGGCGGGAACTCTAAAAAATGGCTGGACAAGGCCAAGGACAAAAATGACCCATTCCGGCTTATGGGATTTGGGCATAGGGTGTACAAGAACTTTGACCCAAGGGCCAAAATCATTAAAAAAGCCGCCGACGATGTGCTTGGTAAACTTGGAATAGATGACCCTGTACTTGAAATAGCCAAGGAATTAGAGGCCGCAGCCTTAAAGGACCAATATTTTGTGGATAGAAAGCTTTACCCCAATGTAGACTTCTATTCCGGTATCATTTACAGGGCCCTGGGAATTCCCACGGATATGTTCACCGTGATGTTCGCCTTGGGAAGGCTACCAGGATGGGTGGCCCAATGGAAGGAAATGAGGGAAAACAACGAGCCTATTGGAAGACCCAGACAGGTATATGTAGGGGCCACGGAAAGGGACTATGTGGAACTCTCAAAACGGTAAAAATTAGAAGGCAGCCAATGAGCTGCCTTTTTTTTCAGAATTTTTCTCAGCTTAGGTTCTATTGACGTAATATTATTTTTGTTCAGTACTCTATATTAGGTTTTTTCAAAACTTACCCTTACCTTTGTGCCTGAATTAATCGAAGTCATATTTTTCTCGATTGCCGTGGGTTTCCTTACTGATGCTTAGTTAAAGGGATTTTGGAGACCGTGGCTTAGAGAAGTAAGGAAACATCATGGAACAAGAATTATTATTTTCAGACCTTGGGGTCTCTGAGGAGATTTTGAGGGCAGTGGAAGATATGGGCTTTACCCAACCTTCCCCCATTCAAGCACAATCTATCCCCTATTTATTGGAAGGGCATGACCTGATAGGTCAGGCGCAGACAGGTACAGGAAAGACTGCATCGTTTGCCATTCCCATTATTGATCAGGTAGACGAATCGTTAAATAAGCCTCAGGCGTTGATCCTTTGTCCTACCAGGGAACTAGCCGTTCAGGTGGAAGGTGAGATTGTAAAACTGACCAAGTACAAAAAGAAAATCGCATCCACTTGCCTGTACGGAGGCGACTCCATTGAGCGCCAAATCAGGGATTTGAAAAAGGGCGTACAGATCGTGGTGGGCACACCCGGTAGGGTAATGGACCACATCGACAGACGCACCCTTAATCTTCAGGAAGTCAGTATAGTGGTACTGGATGAGGCGGATGAGATGTTGGACATGGGTTTTAGGGAAGATATAGAAACCATCCTTAAGTCCATGCCAGAGGAAAGGCAAACTGTCTTTTTCTCAGCCACCATGCCCAAGCCTATTCTGGACTTGACCAAAAAATACCAACAGGATCCAAAGATCGTAAAGGTGTTGAGGAAAGAGCTTACCGTAGAAAACATCACACAGCTATATTACGAGGTTAAATCCCCGTTGAAAATTGATCTGATCACCCGGCTGATCAACGTGCACCACTATTCATTAAGCCTAATCTTTTGCAATACAAAGAGGGTGACCGATGAGGTGACGGAGGAATTGGTAGCCAGGGGAATTCAAGCGGAGGCTCTACATGGCGATCTTTCCCAGGCTCAGCGTACCAAGGTGATGAACAAGTTCCGCAAAGGCCATTGTTCAGTATTGGTGGCCACAGATGTGGCAGCCAGGGGTATTGACGTGGACAATGTGGAAGCAGTATTTAACTATGATCTTCCCCTTGACGAGGAAAACTACGTTCACAGGATTGGTAGAACAGGTAGGGCCGGCAAATCCGGTACAGCCATAAACTTTGTCACTGGCAGAAGAGATCAAGGAAAGGTTAGAGATCTGGAGAAGTTTATCAAGACCTCTATAGAAAAAATGGCTCCTCCTTCTGTGGACGAGTTGTTGGAGATGAAGAAACAACAGCTCATTAAGGATGTTTATCGTCATCTTGCCAAGGAAGAGGACAATCAGGTATATGAGGAAACTATAGGCAAAATGCTCACAGAAGGTTTAAGCCTGGAGCAACTGGCCATAGGCCTGGTAAAAATGCAACTGGCCCCCGCCATGAAGGAATTAAAGGAGGTGGATTTTGAAGTTGACATGAGTAGCAGAGGCCGTCGAGAAGAGCGAGGAGGCCGAAGAGGAGGCCGGGATCGTGACCGTGACCGTGATCGTGATCGTGGCGGACGTGGAGAAAAAAGAGGCAAAAGGCCAAGAAAAGACCGGGATGCCCATATGGAAAGGCTTTTCCTCAACCTGGGCAAAAAAGACAGGATAAGACCGAATGACATCGTCGGGGCGATTGCAGGAGAAACTGGCGTACCGGGCGGAAGTATAGGAGGCATAGACATCTTCGATAATTTCTCTTTTGTAGATGTGCCCAAGAAAGACGTCAATCACGTCATAAAGGTGATGAACACTAACACCATCAAGGGCAAAGCCGTGAATTTTGAGATATCTAAGGGGTAATCCCAAGCAATAGATTTCTAAGGTTGATAAAAGAAAAGGCGCTGTTACAGCGCCTTTTCTTTTATCCTCTCAGCCAAACTTTGGCCTATATCCATCAATGTTTTGCTTTCTTCCTTACTGAATTCATAGGGCTCTTTCTTTGCAATACCCAGGGTGCCGTAGAGTTCCCCTTTAGAAAGTAACGGCACGGTAATGGCCCCTTCCACCTTGGTATCCTTGGCACCCGGTCTCACCACTCCGGATTCGTCGGTCTGAAGATTGCAGACCTGCACTGCCTCCCTACGCTGAGCAGCAATCCCAGCCATGCCTTTGCCAATGGGCACCTCAGCCATTTTGGGGAGCAAGAACTCAGGTACACCCTCGTAGGCCTTCAAGTGCAGGACCCCAGTGGGTATGTCCAGCACATGAATGGTTCCAGTGCTACAATCAAACTGATGCAAAACAGCTCGCAAAAGCTTTTCAAAATTGATGGTTTCCTCAACCAGTAGTTCGTGTATGCTCATAAGGGTTATAATCTTTCATCTGTTTATAATTTGTTTTTCAGCGGTCATTACCTGTCCCGAACTTGTTTCGGGAACCTGCCCCGTACCGCAGGTCGGGGTGGAATCTCGCTTTGATAATCATCCCTCTGTGTG
>PXCO01000096.1 GCA_003565295.1 Cyclobacteriaceae bacterium | reverse complement strand
TTTTCAGCGGTCATAACCTGCCCCGTACCGCAGGTCGGGGTGGAATCTCGCTTTGATAATCATCCCTCTGTGTGAGGTTCTCCTCATGCCCTGACTGCCGTCAGGACAGGCTCGATTTCATTTAGCTGTAAGGGGTTATTCCTACTCTGTGGCAGATAAATTTTCCAACCATGTTGGGGTTTGATTTATTTGCCGAACCTCCAAATTGGACAAGCCTTGCCCCAATTCAAAAATAGAAATAAGCAAGGTTAGAACAAATTTACATATATTTTTGATGGGTTTTCAATGATAATGTTAAACCTGCGTTGGGGCGAAGCATTTTTATACCCCACCAATGGAAGAAATTTTGCTTATCTCTCATTTTTCAATTATTATAGCCGAGTAAACCCAATACCATGCTAAAAGTTGCTTACCCTTTAATCACCTTGTTTGCTCTTTGTTGTTTTTCCTGTGCTCCAGAGTTACCCCAGGAGGCAGAACACGACCATATACAATTATCCGGAATTTACACCCATTTAGCCTATTACAATGAGGAAGGGGAATGCGGCACCGGGGCTGTGGTGCCCTGGGCAGGCAGATTATGGTGGGTGACTTATGGCCCCCATCTTCCTTTCGGGTCATCCGATAAATTATATGAATTGGACAATACCCTTGCATTGACCATAAGACCGGAAAGTATTGGAGGTACCCCTGCAAATAGATTGATCCACAAAGAGAGTGGACAGTTATTCATTGGCCCTTATGCCATTGATGAGAAAAGAAATGTTAGGGCAATCCCCTACGAACAAATGCCGGGAAGGCATACCGGAACTGTAAGACACCTTAGCGACCCGGAGAACAAGGTGTATTATGCCACCATGGAGGAAGGCTTTTATGAGGTAGATGTACATACCCTGGATGTAAAAATGCTATACGAGGATGGCAACGTCACTTCCCAAAAGAAGGACGATACCGAAATGAACCCACCAGGGGCTTTATTAAAGGGTGCACATGGCAAGGGTGCCTATTCTGGACAAGGAGTCATGGTATACTCTAACAACGGTGAATCCGGACAAGAAGCATTGGAAAGATTTGATATAGAGGCAGGCTCGCTATCGGAATGGGATGGGGATACTTGGAAATTGGTAAGGAGAAACCAGTTTGTGGAAGTGACGGGGCCCGGTGGAATTTATGGAAATGAAAATCCTGAAGAGGACCCTATCTGGGCCACAGGTTGGGACCACAAATCCCTGATCATGGCGTTAAGAGATGAGGGGGAATGGAGCTTTTTTCGATTCCCAAAGGCCAGTCACAGCTATGACGGTGCCCATGGGTGGAATACCGAGTGGCCCAGGATCAGGGACGTGGGCACGGAGGGCAATCCTGCTTACCTTATGACCATGCATGGGATGTTTTGGGATTTCCCGGCTGATTTCAGCCAATCCAATATTAATGGCATTCGACCTAAATCTGCCTATTTAAAAGTTATTGGGGATTTTGCCCGTTGGGAAAATCGGCTGGTCTTTGGCTGCGATGATTCCGCCCACAGGGAGTTTTTGAACAAGAGAAGTGCTAAGGGAGGGATAGAAGGGCCCGGGCAATCCAATTCCAACCTATGGTTTGTGGATCCGGAGCTGCCCAACCAACTGGGACCAGCCACTGCAAATGGTGCGCTATGGCTTGAAGAGGAGGTGAAGGCTGGTCAGGTTTCGGAAGCGATGCTCTTTCAGGGTTGGGACCATAAAACGGTGTGGATACATAACCTAGGCAAGGAAACCACCACCTTTACCCTGGAATCAAGGGATGGTGAAAACGATGCCTGGACTACCTTGTACTCTTTCGAGATTGCTCCCGGCAGTTCCCAGCATGAAGTATATGCAGGGGATGAGGGCAAGGAATGGCTAAGGGTGAAGGTAGACAGGGATACCCGTGCCACTGTACATGTCGCCTATTCCGATACCGATAACCGAGATATCTTTGTACAGGGCATTTTTGAGGGGATGCTATCCATAGACGAGGAGGAATATAATGCAGGACTGCTGTATGGGTTGGGTGACAACCGTAGGAAGTTGGGGCTTTCGGGATTGACGTTCGAAGGTGGTGAAGTGGAAGATCTTGGCTATTATGAGTTGGATGAGCAACTGAACCTTTCTAGGGTGGATGATCCCGAAATGTTTTCTTTTGTAAAAGAAAATTTTGCTGTTCCCAACCAGGTGTTTGAGGTGGAAGAGGGTTCCGTGTTGATTGTGGATGATTCCGGCAGACGTTGGAGGTTGCCCTTAGGGGAGGAGGCATTTACCGAACCCTCCTTGGATGGAAGGTTGAGGATTTGCCGGGAGGTGGCCACCGAAAGGGATTTATTCAACTGCCATGGCACCTTTTACGAGTTGCCGGCAGAAAATGCGGATGGATATGCCAAGATTAGGCCCATCAGCTCCCATCAGCTGAGGGTACATGATTATGCCTCGTACCGGGGCCTTTTGGTAATGACGGGAGTTGACTCCAATGCGGCTGGAAACAACCCTCATGTCATTGTATCCAATGACGGAAAGCTGAGCATATGGGCTGGGGTGATTGATGACCTCTGGAAGCTTGGGAAGCCGGTAGGTAAGGGAGGTCCCTGGGTGAATAAATCCGTAAAGGCAGGGAATCCCTCAGACCCCTATTTGTTTGGTTTTTATGACAAGAAGAAGCTGGAGCTTTCCCACGACAGTGGGCAGGAGGTTCAGTTCCTTATTGAGATCGAGCCCATAGGGCATGGACCATGGATGGAATACCAAAGGGTTACGGTAAAGCCAGGCGAGACCTTTACGCATGAATTTCCCGAGGGAATACAGGGCAGGTGGATTCGCTTTACTACCAATAAGGCTTGCCGTGCCAGCACTTGGTTGACGTATAATTAGAGGGGCTAGAGACATTTGTTAATATTCTTAGCAAGGTGATTTAGAGGCTGAATAGTTAGATACCATGGATTTACCACTCGGTGGTATAACGCTTTCTCACTTGCTCCAATCCTTGAGGGCTTGAGTCTCCCTTCACAGTTTCTGTCATACTTTTTACCTTAAACAACATCTGCCAAGGGCAAACCTACTAATGAACATCCTGCCAATTTCCCTTACTTTAATTTATCCGATGCTTATCAGTTCCTGTGCTAAGTACTTGAAGAAACCTTGGGAATGCTCCCACGGCATTTAGCACTCCAATGAACCTTCACCAAAAATTTTAACGCCTATTATTTCTTGAGTTTACAATTATTGATTACTTTGCCTCAAGAATGTATACAGTATACAATATACCAAAAAAGTTGACCTCCATCATGGAAACCATTATTAGACCCATCCCCATATGCACTTTTTTTATTTTATGGCTATTCATTCCATCATTGTTTGGCCAGGAACAAGTGCCGGTGTCAGGGGAAAATGTGTATTTTCCTGATCCACAAAAGATATCCACCAAAGCAGAGGTATCAGGGGAGTTACGGCAATGGCACAAGGTGACGCTTACCATTGATGGGCCTAGGGCAAGCCAATTTGGCCAAACCTTACTGGTGGTGGACGAAGACAAATCGTATTTAGATGTGAGGCCGAATGGAGGACCTCCCGGTAGGCTTAGTTTCATGCATCCCAATCCCTTTTTGGATTACCGCATGACCGTTACATTCAGGCATGAGTCAGGAGAACCTGTTTATGTCGTCCCTGGTTATTTTGCGGCAGACGGCAATGCGGCTGAGACCGGTGCCATATCAGGGGATAAGTGGAGGGCTCACTTATCCCCTGATAAAATGGGAAAATGGGATTGGGAAGTATCATTTTTGGCTGGTGTGGATGTTTCCATAGATTCAGCTATGAAGGGCCTACCCTATAAGCCCTATGATGGCATGAAAGGATCATTTGATATAGGGCCCTCCGATAAGGGGTATCCTGATTTCAGGTCCAGGGGACGTCTCACCTACGTGGGTCACCGTTACCTGCAATTTAAAGGCAACGGGGAATACTTTCTTAAGGCGGGGACCGATGCACCTGAAACTTTATTGGCCTATGCGGATTTCGATGGTACAATGACCATGCACGTTCCAGGTAATCGAGGGTGGATTGGGCCAGATGATGGGCATGGACTTCATGAATATGCGCCACATCTGAAGGATTGGCAACGGGGAGACCCTACCTGGAGAGGTAACAAAGGCCGAAGTTTAATTGGTGCTTTAAACTATTTGTCACAAGAAGGACTAAATGCTGTTTCCTTTATGACTTATACAGGTGGAGGGGATGGGGAGAATGTGTGGCCTTGGGTTTCCAGGAATGAGAAGTTACATTTTGATATATCAAAACTAGCCCAATGGGAAATCGTATTTGAGCATGCACAAAAGAAGGGGTTATTCCTTAATTTCAAATTCCAGGAACAGGAGAACGATTCTGGATGGCCCAATAGGGCTGGGCTGAGCCCGAAATCCTTAATACCTGAAGCAATGGATGGAGGTGCCATGGGAAAAGAGAGGAAGCTTTACACCCGGGAGTTGGTCGCGCGTTTCGGGCATCACCTGGCCTTGAATTGGAACCTTGGGGAAGAAACCCAGATGAAACCGGAACGTATCCAAGAGTGGTCTTGGTACATCCGGGACTTGGATCCCTATGACCACCATATGGTGATCCACACCCTTGGTTCATCTGCCGGGCATGAAAACACTTACCCTTACCTTTTGGGGGATCAATCCGCCATTACTGGCCCAAGTATGCAAACCCAAAGGTACAGGGATGCGCATGCCTTTACCTTGCGATGGATCAGGGCATCTCAGAATGCCGGAAAGCCATGGGCGGTATCTTACGACGAACAGGGAAACGGCTGGTGGGGTGTGCCAGCGGATCCCGGCTTTGAGGATTGGGACAAGGAATTGGGCTTTGATTCTTTGGAGGATGAATCCATGGATATTGGTGGCACGGGAGAAATTGCGGATATCCATGACATCAGGAAGTATGAAATGTGGCCTCATTTTATGGCAGGTGGGTTTGGGATAGAACTGTATTTTGGCTATAGGCCGGTACATAATGATCTTGATGCTGAAGACTTTAGGAGTAGGGCAATGAGTTGGGGTTTTGCCAGAAAAATTTTAGAATTTTTCAGAAATCATAGTATTCCATTCTGGGAAATGGAAAATCATAATCCATTGATAGGTAATATGGAAGATAATAACAGCAAATATTGCTTCGCTAAACCTGGAGAGATTTATTTGGTTTACCTACCGGAAGGCGGTTCCACCTTACTGGATCTACGGCAAATTCCAGGAAATTTTGAGATTAGGTGGTATGATCCCAGAAAAGGAGGAGAGTTGCAAAAGGGCAATATTGAAGTTATCAGCGGAGGGGCTGAAGTAGGGTTGGGGGATGCTCCTTCACTCCCGGGAGAAGATTGGCTTTTGGTAGTTTGGAAGAAGTAGGATGTCACCCCTTTAGTTTGTAAAAAAAAATGACTATGAACGTTCACTTTTATAAAAAGAAAAGATTTTTCTTCTATGTTTTAGAATTAATTAAGAATTAATCTAACGCGTATTTTCCTTTCGAGTAAATTTTCAACTGAAAATTGCTTTTCTTTTAAAAAAAATCTATACATTTACTTTGAAGGACATATGTATACCGTATACAGAATAGTTTCTAACCTAACTAATTTTATTTTGCTTTTGGATGGTGATTTATAGGTGATTGACTTAGCAGGAAATTTCAAAAATCAATGAGCTCTTTGGTTCAGCCCTTATCGTGAAGGTATTAACAATAATCAATCGGGCTGAGTGGTAAGTGACTGGTAAAACCCAATTCTTAAATAGCGATAAGCGTATGATGAAACTTGACACCTCATAAAAAATAAAAAGCCGGCTGGAAGTCCAGCCGGCAGGGGCCTTTTGACTGCAACATTGGGGAATGGAGGGTCAAAAGACCGGTATTTATTGAAATTAATTATCCAATAAACCCTTAAAATTATGAAAAATATATTACTAGGGACAATTTATGGGTTGTCCAGAGTGGTGATTATTGGTTTTTTCTTTGCAATCGGGCCGATTAATATGGGGTTGGCCAGCGATTTGGAGAAAGAATCCACTAACATTGAAGAGTCCAGGTTTAGCCTGTCCAGTGAAGAAATCTCTGTGAATCAGTTTTTTAGGGCAGTTCAGAAAAACACCACGTTCAAGTTTGCCTATCAAGCAGAGGAAATTAACCTAAATGAAACGTTGACTTTCCAAAACAGGGAAAACTCATTGGCGGATTTCCTTAGCGTCGCTTCACGTCAAACGGGTCTGTCATTTCGACTGGCGGAAAATAGAATCGATGTGGTCAAGGAAGAAGAAGGTCGTGTGGTCAAGGCCAGCACCAAGGAGATGGCCACAATAACTGGGACGGTTACCGATGCGAAAGGGGAACCAATACCAGGAGCCACTGTCATTATTGAAGGGACTAACCAAGGAACCGTCACTGATTTGGACGGAAAATTTTCTATTGACGCCGAAAGAGGTGATGTAATCGTAATTTCTTTTATAGGGTATCAGGCTGCAAGGTTAACTGTGGAAAATCAAACCAATTTCAATATTGAACTATCAGAAGATGAAGCCTCCCTTGATGAAGTAATAGTCATTGGTTACGGTACTCAAATACAGGCTCGAGTAACAGGAAGTATTGGAACGGCGAATGCAGAAGACATGGCGAGGATATCTATGCCAACTGTGACGCAAGCACTCCAAGGGCGTGTAGCGGGTGTATTTATTAAAAATCAAAGTGGTCAGCCGGGTACGAATAAAACGTCCATCAATATCCGTGGTTTTGGAAGTCCTCTCTATATCGTTGATGGATTACCAGTTGAAGAGAATGTGTTCGCAAATTTAAATCCAAATGATATTGAATCACTTAATGTGCTTAAAGATGCGGCGGCTGCGGCTGTTTACGGTGCCAGGGCAGGAAATGGTGTTGTATTGGTAACAACAAAGCGGGGGAAAGCTGATCAAGTTCGATTTAATTATAGAGGAGATATTGGATTTCAAGGGTTAACGGCAGTACCAACTCCAATTAGCTCTTGGGAACACATGGCACTTTTTAACATCAGGCGTATTGACCGAGGTCAGCCGACTGCATGGTCGCCTGACATAGTTGCGGATTTCAGGCAGTTTGGCGATGGTTCAGATCCGGAGAATTTCCCCAGTGTAAATATGTACGATTTGGTTACCCGGAATGCATCACCAATGTTAACGCATGATTTGTCATTAAATGGTGGATCTGAACGTGTGCGTTATTTTATTTCTGCAAATATATTTGATCAAGCAGGCTTGGAAAACAATGTTTTTGGCAAAACGGATACCCGGTTTAAGCGGTATAATATCCGAGGCAATGTGGATGTGGACGTTACAGAAAAGTTTAAGTTTAACTTCGACATGAGTTATAACCTCCAAGATTTTATTGGGCCCAGAAACTCCTTTGAGGGTACAGCATGGAATCAAGGACAGGGGATTTTTGGCAGAGCGCACCGCTGGCGTCCCTTTCATGCTATAGAAGAACTACCTGGTGGGCATCGTGATTTCCCAAGAGGTGCGGTTGGAGGAGTCACCGTAAACCCACTAAACTTGGGCTCTACCCACATTGGTGGTTCCAATGAGTTTACGAGAGGCTTTGTAGATTTAAAACTTGGAGGTCAATATCAACTTCTTCCGGGATTGAGTACCCGGGTTATTATCAATTATCAAGGCACCAACCGAAAATCAAAAATGTTTCAAAAGGAAGGACCGGAGTACCAATGGAATCCTGACACCGAAGAGCATTTTAGGGTTCGGGCCTTGAATATCGATACACGGGTGGAACGGATTTCGGAATTTACCGAAAATTTAAATTTCCAATATTTTTTGAATGGGGACCATTCATGGGGGAAACACAGTTTAACCTCCATGTATGTGTTTGAATTCATCCGCAGGGATTTTGAGAGCATCGCTGCTAGCCGTATCCAGTATGATTTCCCTATTGCCCAATTAAGTGCAGGGCCTCCCAGCCAACAGTTTAATAATGATGCGATAACCCTTGACAAAAGGATGGGGCATATTGGTAGAATCAGTTATAACTATGACGATAAATATTCGCTGGAAGTCAGTGCCAGATATGATGGTTCGATGAAATTCCCTCCTGATTCCCGATGGGGGTTTTTCCCCTCCGCATCCGGTGCATGGAATATAGATCAGGAGTCATTTATGCAAGGTATTTTGTCGTCAAGCTTCCTAACGTCTTTGAAGCTTCGAGGTTCATATGGACGTCTTGGATTTGATGGTGCGGGTAACTTTCAATTCTTACCAACATACTCTTTTAGGAATAACTTCATCTTTGAGGGAGACAATCTTCTCCGAACAACCAGAAACGATGGATTCCCCAACCCATTTATTACTTGGGAAAAAATGGATATTATAAACCTTGGATTGGAGGCTTCCTTCTGGGATGGGATTTTAGAGGGTTCGTTTGATATCTATCAGCGGAATCGTTTCGATGTATTAGGCAGACGTACATTGGAAACTCCTCCCGTAGTTGGAGCCATATTGCCTTTGGTAAATTTCGAAGAATATGAAAATAGGGGAGTTGAATTAACGCTAACCCATAACATAGAATCAAAAACATCGATTATTCCATTAGTGCAAATATAGGAGTCAATGAGGAAATAATCAGGAATATCGACGAACCGGATTTTGTGAATAAGGAATTTGAGCGACGACAGGCAACAATTGGCTATCGGACAAGAACAGGAAATAGGGGTGGTGCACAATTGTTCTATTTTCAAACAGATGGTCTTTTTACATCCCAGGACGAAATCGATAATTGGGCAATTATTGACGGTAATGGTAACCGCTAAATCATGGTAGGAGATGCTAGAGTTGTAGACAGAAATGGGGATGGAAGAATCACGGATGCGGATAGGTATATTGCCACATCCGGTACCAATCCAAGAATGCAATTTGGGTTTAACACCCAAATACAATGGAAAGGGCTTGAAATAGTAACATTCTGGCAGGGAGCCTCCCTTTTTGCTTATAACATAAGGTGGGGTGAGATGGGGACTCCATTTCCATCTGATGGTGTTGCCCTGCAACATCACCTGACGGAAGCCTATATACCTGCCAATGAGTATGGCCTTCCAACCGTAAGCGCGCAACAAGCGAGATATCCCCGGGCAGCAGGAAATCAAAATCAAAATTATGACTTGTTTTTAATTGATGGCACATACCTCAGGCTTAAGCAATTACAAATAGGATATTCCTTGCCGCAAGATATTATCAGCAGACTTCGTATGCAACGAATGAAACTCTATGCCGGAGGCACTAATTTATTGACGTTCTCTGCTTTGGATTGGTTAGATCCAGAGATAGACGAACAACCGGCCCAGTTCTTTGGTAACTACCACCCTCAGACTCGTGTATTCAATTTTGGGGTTGAAATTGGTTTCTAATTCGAGGTTTAAACAGATTGTGATAACAATTTATTAAATATGAAAACGATGAAAAAAATAGTTTATATAATAAAAACACAATTTATGATTTTGTTTCTTGTGTTTTTCACATCTTGTGATGACCTATTTGATCTGGATGTTGTTCCGCCGGATTTGATCAGCGCGGATTTTGTATTCACCAATGAAGCTTTGGTGGAATCAAATATTGCGGACTTGTATCAGAGATTTCCATTTGACGCCATTAATCCTTATTCAGGAACTAGCGGGTGGCATGATTTGAATACACAACGTGGAAATAATTTCCAAAGTTGTAGAACTCATGGACAGATGAACTTTGAAAACGATTGTAAAGGATTTTGGGATTATGTCTATATAAGAGACATAAATTTCTTTATAGAAAACATCAAAAATGCTGATTTACCAGAAGGTTTTAGGAGTCGTCTTGAGGGCGAGGGCAGAGCGCTGAGGGCGGTTGTCTATTATGAAATGCAAATCCGGTATGGAGGTGTACCCCTTGTAGATGTAGTGCTTGATCCCTTTGAGGAAGTTCCGGAGCAATACTTACTGAGATCTACCGAAGAACAACTTGCGGACTTTATAGACAGTGAATTGGAAATTGCGGTGGGGTTGTTGGGAGCAAATCCATCACAAAAGGGTCGGATTAACCGTTGGACAGCCTTTGCTTACAAAGCTATTGCTAATCTTTGGTCTGCTTCCATTGCAAAATTTGGTACTTTGGCGGATAATCGGCTCACGGGTATTCCGGCATCCCGAGCTGACGAATTTTATATGAAAGCAAGTGCCGCAGCCCGGGAAGTTATCAATTCGGGTAATTATTCCTTGCTCCAAGGTGCCGATCCCGTCCAAATCTATTCAGATATTTTCCTTCAGAGTAATCACGCTGAGAGCATTTACGAAAGAATATACAATGGTGTGGAAATTAACCATCAATTCACACATGTTAACCAACCGACTCCATTCTCTCAAGGGCAAGGCTCATTAAGTAACCCTACTTTAGAGCTTATTCATTTCTATGAAAATTTGGACGGTACTTTTGGGGTGCCTGACTTGGGTCCCAACAATTTGTATGCAACTGGTAGAGGCCCTTGGTTGAACAAGGATCCAAGATTGTATGCAACCGTTATGTTTGAGGGTGATATCTATGCCGGGCTTGTGGTTGAAACTTATGAAGGCATAGATCCGACAGTAGGCGGGACCAACCCCGGTGCGATTATTGCACAGACTGGCGTTTCTTACCAGGGAAAACCAACAGTTGGCTCTGCCAGCAGATTACAGGAAAATCAATTTTTTCCATCCACTAACTTTCTACTTAGAAAATATGTAGAGACAACGCCACAGGTTCCTGCACAGACAGAGGGAAATAACTGGAAAATAATACGATTAGCAGAAATGTATTTAATCGTGGCGGAAAGTGAGTTTGAGCTTGGTAACCTTGCGGAGGCTGCTACCTTCCTAAATTTTACCAGGGAGAGAGTTGGGCTGATTCCTCTGGATGCGGGAACAATTACCCGCGACCGGGTTAGGATAGAAAGAACGGTTGAGCTAATGTATGAAGGCCATAGGTGGTATGACTTAAGAAGATGGAGAACCGCTTTGGAGGTACTTGATGGACAGGAGGTGACCGGAGTTCGTCCCATTTACCATTTTGATTCAGGGCAATATTACTTCCTTGTCATAAGCGGTGAACAGGTTCAACGGGTATTCAGGGAGGAGCACTATTACAATCCCATTACAAGGGGAAGGATACAACTATTTGCGGAACTCGTAGAAAACCCGGGATACTAAATTGATTATGGGGTAAAATGTAGTTAAAAATATTAAAATTTAAATCTCAAGAGAATGAATGCTATATCAATTAACAAAATCCAGATGTTAGCTTCGATAGTGGTCATAACATGTGTTTTGTCGGCTTGCGTAGAGACAGTTACTGATTTTGGGTTTACCGGTCAAATAAGTGGTATAATCAAGGATCAAAATGGAAACCCGGTTTCCGCTGACCCTTCAAATCCAGAGTTTACAGTGTTTCTTCTAGGAGAGGAAGAAACCTTAGCCCATGAGTTGCGAGTGAACCCAGACGGTACATACGCAAATTTGCACATGTACCCACAGTCTTACGCCATATGGGTTGAGGGGCCGGTTGATGGTCCTCTTCAGGGTGATTTGTTTGTGGATCTAAAAGGTGCTGCCGTTACTAAGGACATAACAGTTACACCTTTCATAGCACTTCCACCGGCCACAGTCAGCGTTTCAGGTGGCCAATTTCAAGTCAGTTACGAGATTAATCCCAGTGCTGGACATACAGTGGCCGAAAGTAGGGTATTAATAAGTACCGTTGCAAAAGTTGGAGTAAATACAGGTAATGGCCCAACATGGCAAACCCGGTCTGTAGATATTTCGGGCAATTCTGGAACACAAACTATTGCCCTTGATGACAACCTATTGAATATGGCGAAACGAAGTGAGGGCAATGGTAATTTACATATACGGATTGCTGCAAGGTCTGATCAGACTACAAGGTGGAATCTCAGTGAACCGATTACTGTAAAGGCACCATGATTTTCTGAAAATCAATGGTCTAGTCACCATGACTGCACTGAGTAAGCCAATTAAATTTAAAACCTATGGCCTACTGCAAAAAAAATAGCTGACATTATTGTCCCGAATTAAACCCTTTAATAACTTAAAGACAGGTGATATAATGTTAAATAGGTGCTGTCTATTAAGCAGCAAAAGGCCCGGTTCCCCGAGTGGAAGCCGGGCTTTAATCAGCTCATCCATATGCAACATATAGAATTGGCCAAAACATTAAACCTTACGCTATTCTTACAATGGAATCCCCTATCCCGTAATTACCAAGTTCGTAAAATTATCACCTCTTGAATAATCGTTATAAGTTTAAATTAACCCAAAGCAACCATGAAATATTCTACATTCGACTTAACTAAACTAACCTTATCAATTATAACTTTTTTTTATATTCTAGCTTCGAATGCGCAAACTTACCCGGAGTTAAATGATGTTTTTCGGTTAAATCAAATCGAGCCTCCGACTGGAAAAGTAAGAATGGTATTAGACACAGATACCTACAACGAAATTGATGATCAGTTTGCCCTGGCTTACGCATATTTATCCAACGAGAAATTGCAGTTGGAGGCCGTTTATGCAGCTCCGTTTAAAAGATCCTGGCACGAGTCAGACGGTCAGGGTATGGAAGAGAGCTATGAGGAAATCCAGCGTTTACTTAAATTTTTAGGCAAGGATCCCGCTGGTTTCGCATTTCGAGGGTCGGATGGGTTTTTGAAAGACATTTCGGAGCCAATCCAAAGCGAGGGAGTTACGGACTTGATAAGCAAAGCTATGGCAAGCAGTCCTGACGACCCTTTGTATGTTGTTCCCATTGGTCCCCTCACCAATATAGCTTCCGCAATATTACTTGAGCCAAAAATTATTGAAAATATTATTGTCGTATGGCTGGGTGGTCATGGGCTTCACTGGCCCACTCAAAGGGAGCATAATTTGGGTCTCGATGTAAAAGCGGCTCAGGTCGTTTTTAACTCGGGGGTTCCTTTGGTTGTTTTTCCCTGTAGGCCGGTGGTTTCACATTTCCGTACCACGATTCCGGAACTCAAGGAAAGTTTGAAGGGTAAGAATGAGCTTTCGGATTATCTTCTTGACATTTTTATAGATTATTCAAAAGGAAGAGAGAATTATTCGAAAGAGATATGGGACGTAATCCCTGTTGCATGGCTTGTAAATCCGTCATGGATTAAAACCAGCATCGTACACAGCCCCATATTAACCGATCAGATGACGTTCAGCTTTGATGATTCCAGGCATTTGATTCGCTTTGCATCTGAACTAAACCGTGATGTCATTTTTAGGGATTTATTTATGAAGATTACCAAATGAATTTTCTAGTGGGAAATATTAAATTAATCGAAAGGATACCTACCTCGAATCTTGGCGAACTAACCATTTGTACCGATGATTTTATGAGAAATCCAATGCTAAAACCAGGACATTTGGCTGGTCGGACGACCACAATCTTGCTGGCTTTCTGCTTCATCCTTTGCCTTTTACTGGGCTGCACAGGCTCACAAGATAAATCCAGTAAATCGCCAGGGCATGATAAGCTACCTACCAGCACAATCGTTCCGCTCGACGGGCCGGTGCTGGCAGGTAAGCCCGTGACGTTTAAACTCAGTGCCGATTTGGACGGCATACACTGGGTGCTTGGGGACGGATCGATGGCTGAGGGCTCTTCAGTCACGCATACTTACAAGGAACCGGGGATTTACCGGGTCGTCATGGGATCAAAGTTGGGCGAGACACTAAATGAGCTATCTTCCGCCATTGTGCGGGTCCACACTCAGGAAACCGTCCACTTGCCGCAGGTACTACTAGATACCGATGCCCGCAATGAAATCGATGACCAGCATTACATCGCCTACGGTCTTTTCAGCAATCTGGATGTGCTTGGTATCAACAGCGTCCATCACGGTCCGTTCCGTCACGATCGTGGTGGGCAAGCACAGGAAGAGATGAACTATGGCGAGATTATCCAGGTTCTTGCACTCAGCCGCCAAAGCGACTTGTTGAAGTACCGCCCCGAAAACCTAATGCCTCTGGTGTTCCACGGTTCAAAAGTACCGTTGGAGGTTCCCGGCAGCGGCAACTGGGAGGACACACAGCCGGTCAAAAGCGAAGCCAGCGAAGCAATTCTTGCAGCGGCCCGCGGCGCGTCGCCGGATAATCCTGTGTGGGTTCTTCCCGTTGGCCCATGCACCAATATCGCCAACGCAATCCTGCAGGCACGTGAAGAAGGATTTGATTTGACGAGCCGAATCAAGATCGTCTGGCTGGGCGGTGGGCCGGAACAGGTCAACGTAAGGAGCTTCAACGGGACCAACGACCCCTGGTCGGTCTATGTAACAGGTCAGAGCGGCATGGAGTTCTGGATCCTTCTTGAGAATCCCACGGGTGCCAGCCTCGCCCTCGACAAACGCACAGATTTAGGCCTTTATCCCGACAACAAATTGGGCGATTACCTTGTAGCAATTTCGAATATTTGGTCCAAAAGTCCCACTAAGGCACTCTACGACGTGGCGGTAATCTCAATGGTTATCGGCAATCACCTTGGGGAGCCTTGGTTGACATTGGTCAAGCCTTCGGTGGTACTGGGCCCGGATCAGGAATACAGTTGGCAAAAGGCAGAACAGCCCACTAATGTTCACATCATTCGGGAAATCGATGCGGAAGCGATGAAAGCTGATTTCTTCAATACCTTAAATGGTAAGCCTACAGCGCTACCGCCATCGAGATAAAACCGACGAACAATTAAAAATATACCTGTCATTATTAAATAAACGGCGATGAAAACCATAGGGGATAAACCGGGGAATTTTCGTGATGCGTTGATCGGGTTGACGCTTGCCGCCCCTCCTAGCAAATTAACTGCTGTCTCCAGCGTGGTGAAAAAAAATAAAACGGAAAATAAAGAAGGCATAGCAACCGGGGGTGGCGCTGACCACAAACCTTTGTTTTTGGGATATGTTGGGGAAGGCATGCTCGATGGCTGTTCAGTGGGTGGTTTGTTTCAGTCTCCCGGCTCTTTCCAGATGCTTGAGGTAACAAAGTCAAAAGATCTGCGCGCAGGTGTACTTTATATTTACAGACTGCTGCTGATTTTGCTCGGCATCGTTATACTTCCGATATCTGCCGTTGCACAAGAAAAGATGCGGATAATTATAGATACTGACGCCATGGCGGAAGTAGATGATCAGCATGCCATAGCGTATTCGCTTTTCAGTGCCAACCATTTTGAGGTAGAAGGTATCACAGTCAATCGTGGATCAGATTATCCCGAGCGTACCGAGCGCCGTCCTTATTTGGGTACAGTAACTATCGATGACCATTTCAGGGAAGCGGTAAATGTGGCCAGGATGTGCGCTTCTCCCGATGTCCCGGTCCTCAAAGGTCCAGCCGGAAATTACCGCCAAATAAAAGGGGATATTAACAATTCAACTTTTGACGGATCGGATGCGGTTAATTTCATCATTGAGCAAGCGCATGCGCCATCAGACCGTCCTCTCCACATATATGCCATGGGAAATCTCACGAATGTTGCCCTAGCGCTATTGAAGGATCCCACTATTGCGGCTAAGATCGAAATATGGTGGTTGGGGACCGAATGGCCCCAAAACTACGCATGTAATAACCATGCGGGCGATCTCGATGCAGTGGACGCACTCCTCGCCAATCCGCAAAACGTGGCCTTCAATATTATTCCCTGGCCACATAAAGGGGTAACCTTTGCAGAGATTAAAGATAGAATGACCGGCAGGGGTCCCCAGGTTAGTACTGCCGTACCTGGCTTGCGGGGCGAAGGCCCCGATTTCGCCAGTTTTGGCGACTATTCTGTTCATCTTTTTGATAAGTTTGTTGGGAGTTGCCAAAAAGAAAATGGACGTTCTCTCTTGGATATGGTCGGTTTGGCTGCTGTCAAAAACAATGTTGGAGAGTTTACTCCTCACGAAATGGGGGCACCTTCATTCGCAGTAGAAGAGGAGTCCCAAACCGGGTCTCAAGCGCACAAATATCCTGGAACATGGGTGGAAAATGCTGACAATCCCCGAAGAGTGACTATGTGGAGGGATCCAAACCGTGATGCCGTGTATAATGATTTCTTTAACACCATGGACAATTACGTGCTTGCCGAACCTGCCGCCACTCAGGATAGGTCCAGCCAGGCAGCACACACCGCGCCTGCAGGAACTATTGTTCCGCTCGATGGGCCGGTGCTGGCCGGCAAACCCGTGAGGTTCGAACTCAGCGGCCATCCGAGCAACCCTCACTGGAACCTGGGGGACGGGGCGAC
>PXCO01000357.1 GCA_003565295.1 Cyclobacteriaceae bacterium | reverse complement strand
GCGATTCCCTGCATCCAACTTACCGCCGCATCCAATCTCTCCGCTCCTCTTCCTGGCCCTTTGATCAAATCCTCGGCCAATCGCACTGCCCTACGAGCGAGGGAATCTTTGCTTGCCATTTCTTTCGCAATACGATCCACGCGCTCTTTGCCGATTTTTTCTTCTGTGTACCGCACCAGGAACGTGAAGAAAGCAATCAGGACAATATAAAGCAGATTTACTAATGCTTCTGAAATAATTTCTGGCATTTGATGCTACCTCCTTGTAATGGTAACTTCTTCCTTCTCCGGATTCCAACCCACATCGTATCCAATAATTTCAGAGATAAAGCGAAGTGGAATCAGCGTTCGCCAACTTTCGCGGTCGATTACCGGTGGTTGCTGTAAGGCCTGCAGCACACCATCCACATAAACCGTCGCAGAGCCAATATGCATCACAATACGATTATCGATGGTAATGCGCTGTGTGGTGGCATCCCATTTCACATCCAGCCCAAACAGCTCACACGTTTGTCTTAGCGGAGTCAGTGTTCTCCAGCTATCTCTGTCAATAACAGGTGCCTGCTCCAATGTAATAGGCATTCCGTCCGCATGTGCTTTCGTTTCCCCGACAATCATCCTAAGTTCTTTCACAGGTTCTACCGGTGTCACTTCATCTTGCCAGCCCCAAGCCTCTACAAAAAGCCTAAATCCCGGGGTGTCCCTGGAGATATCCCGATACATGATGTCGTAAGGAATCCACGCCGTTCCATCTTTTCCCCACCAGCGATCCTCGTTTCCTCGGTACCAACTGTTCACCATTTTAACAAAGCCTGTGTAGGTTGTACCATCTTCATACGTGTAGGTTAAGTTATCATCGTATCCAATAATCGCAATAGCGTGGCCGCCAAGGATAAATCTGTTTGGCATCGGAATGAAGGCCTCTCTCGTATCTTTGTCTATTTCCGGATCCAGAAAATTTGATAACACCATCACCCCGGCGTTGACGCACCCATGATCGACGATGGATTGTTTGATCTCTTTCAAGTTGTCGAGCCTTGTGTACATTTTAATTTTGAACTCCTCAGCGTTTTCATACGCCTTCTGTGGCCGGGGGCGAATATTAACATCGTCGCTGTAGGGAAAGATTTGTTCCAGGCATACGCCCAAGTTTCTTACAACGGTGTTGGCGGTACGAAGGTAAGTGCCCTGTTGATCTGGAATCCCGTCAATTTCTTTACACTCCGCATAAATGAAAAGTGGGCTTGTTTCGTAATTTCTTCCAGGGTGATTATGCCGCTCCTGCTCGTCTTTTACATAGCTGGAAGAAAATCCGACACAGGAGCCGAGGCTACCTTGATCCTTCAAGTGTGGTACACGCCGCTCGAATTTTCCCGGAAGCTCTTTTTGTTTGTTGTAGGTAAAGAATTTGTAATCCCGGTCGTCTTCTGGTGAGGGGACCATCCCGGTAAAGAATTCACTTTCCGGCTTCTTTGGTTTTTCAGGTTTTTTCGTTTCTTCTTTTTTCTCTGTTTCTTTCTTGGGAGCAGGAAAAATTGAATCAAATAATTGTTGCAGGAACTCTAAAAAACGTTTCATAAGACACCCCTTTCTGTTTATAGGTGCTCATCAATCACATAATCAACTGTTTTAGCAATGACAATTGCCGCTTCTGTGCGGTTCATTGTACGTTCCGGGATAAACCGACCGTCGCCTGCTCCTCTGACGATGCCCTTGTCTGCGAGATACCCGACAAATCCACACCCCCAATGCTGACGTGGTACGTCGGAGAAGAAAAGTTTCTGAACTTCCGGCACTTCTCCCATCATAAAACCGATGGACTTAGCGGCGACAGTAGCTGCTTCGACGCGGTTGATGATATTGTTCGGGTTCAGCTTCCCCCTGTCGTCTCCAGAAAGAATTTTATAATGAGACAGTAGGCTCACATAAGGCGTAGCCCAGTGTTCGTCTGGCAGATCCGGAAACTGAAGGTTCAGCGGCACATCCAGCTCCCGCCTTTTCTTTAAGTGGTATGTGAACAGATATTGAATGGACCTCGCCATCAGCGTAATAAATTCGACCCGGGTGATGTCGTCATGCGGTCCAAAAGTTCCGTCTGGTCGTCCGTTGAGAATCCCCTTTTCGTGAAGGGAGTCTGTGTATTTTGCTGCATAAAAATCAGAGGGCAGGTCCTTAAAATACTGATTTCGACCACCCGGCTCATGAAGTTTATCGTCCACCAACCCGACAAACCACGATTTCTCAATGCTCGATCCTGGGCATGACGTGGCGTTGTATTCGCGGTGAAACTGAATGGCTTTTAGCCCCAGTTGAAAGAATTCCAGGCAGAAGGCGCACCATGCAACGATGGCTTCTAATTGCTGCCCTTCCAACCTTTCGTGACCAGAGTGAAAATCGCCCACCATCTCCACCATGAATGCGCCAGTGTTGTTGCCTTGCATGGAAGCGGGGATGGTGTTCCAGTCCCGTCCAATAACCCACTTAGCATCCGGCAGTAGTGTTAAGTGCTGCGCGATGTCATTAAAGCCCCTGGTGTTAACATGATAATTTCGCATATTTTGATGAAGTTCCAATCCGTTAACTCCGTTGTAATTTGCCTTGTTCGGCTTGTACGTATGATGCGGGTGAATTTTCGTTATCTTTCGCTGCCACGGAAATGAGCGGATCATTTCCAGTAATTCCGCTGTTGAGACAATTCGATCTTTCACTATATTTCCCCTCCCCTGTAACTCCGGATAAAACATCGTCGGATCCACAGCGTCCATAGAGCTTCCTTCTCGTATCTCAAAGTGAAGGTGTGGACCCGAAGACCTCCCTGTGTTTCCGGAGAGCCCGATTTGTTGTCCTTCAGATACTACATCTCCTGGTCTTAACGATGGTTTTTTTTGAAGGTGCGCATACACACTTTGCAGCCTTCCTCTATGTTCCAGCACAATATACCAGCCATATCCAATGGAAGCATTCGGATCGTTACTATCAGCCCTTGCCAGAATCACTTTGCCATCATCAATTGCAAAGATCGGCTCGCCTTCCGGCGTAGAAAAATCTATGCCTTTGTGCATTCTCCCGTTTCTTGGACCGAAGGGAGATGATATGTTTTCCCTGTTGAAAAATGATGGTGTCATCGGCGCTGAAAGCTTCATTCAAAACCCCCTCTTTCTCAAATTGTTGGCTGGTTGTTGCTTGGAATTTCATCAGAAATATGTTTCTTTTTTTGGCTCATCTCTTCTATGTCTTCTTCCATTGTAACACGTTCCAGGTAACTCGTTGGTTGCTCGGCAACTGTTTCTTCTCTTGCCCCGGGGCGAAAGGCCGATTTGACGCCGGAAACGACACTTGGAATTTTTTTCATTAACGAAAATTTCCGCTCCATGGCGCCCGTCCCAGATCCAATCACCGCAGCGCTCATCAACCAATCCAGCCAATGAGGGGTGAAGTAAACATCCAGGTAATTAAAAAACCGGAAATTGCCCAACATCGCAATGAGGTACGACAGGGACACAATGATAAAAAACGCGACAACAATGCCCATGTGCTTCCCCTTTTTGTTAATTTTGCGATAAATTCGGTCAACCCACTCCACAAAATTTTCCACCATGTTGATGAAACAGATTAGTGCGATAAATGGAATGACGAGTGGAATCAATTCATTCATTTTTCATCCTCCTTCTCCAAAAGTGATCGTTCCTGCTCCATGATCAAGGCTGTAACCTGATCCCTGGTCATAAATCCTCTTTTGATTGCCAGCTCTCCCAGTGGCTGCTTTTCCGTATATTCCCGAACGGTTTCAGAAACAAAGGAGCGGATGGTATATAGGATGAACACACCAAAAACAAAAATGGAGAGCATAAAAATGACCGCAGACCACATGATAG
>PXCO01000058.1 GCA_003565295.1 Cyclobacteriaceae bacterium | reverse complement strand
TTGGTTGATCTTCCCTTTCCAGTTGGTTTGGGATACAGGGTATAGCTACGAGGAGGTTGCGGATCAATCCAGCCCCATTCAAGGGATTCCCACCACCAAACTGATCATCCGCTACAATGAATCAGACGGCTACACCCCCGGGGATGCCTATGATCTCTATATCGATGAGGACTATATGATTAAGGAGTGGGTGTTTAGACGAGGAGACGGTCCGGAGGGAAGGGCAATGACCTGGGAAAATGAAAAGGAGTTCGATGGGATCAAAATCGCCATGGACCATAAAAATGAGGAGGGGGAAAAAGTGTTGTGGTTTACGGATGTGAATGTAGTGAAGAAGTGATTGGACCGGTAAATATCCATTACCAGCTCCTTCCGAAAGTGGTCTGAAATATGTAGTCGGTCAGTCGCCCCCCTACCATCTTTCGAAATCGCCCCCCGGACTTCGTTCCGAAGCCTTTGATCCTTGAGGAATTATTTATAAAGTTATTGCCGTTTCAGTGGCCTTTGCCTGGAAGAACGGATGTTGATCAGTTCTATTTGCCCCTTTCGCGGCCTGATACGGTAGGTTAAAATGGTGTGATTGTTGATTGGCCCTCTGTGGACATGTTTTTGCTTTTTTGTGCCCGCCAGCATTTCGGGATACTGACCGAGCAACTCAAAAAATTCATGGGACTGACGGACAAAGTCCCGGATTTCCTTTTCTGTAAAATGGGTTTCCAAGTACTCGATAACCCTGGCGTAACCTGTTTAGGCACGCCTTGTCCAAACAATTTCTAGAGCCATTTCTTATATTTCTCCATGGCCTCCTTATGGGGGACCACCTCACCCCTGTCCGCCTGGGCAAGGCCCTCTTCTATTTCGGTCCGCTCTTCCTCACTGATCCCGTCCCACCAGTCTACTTCGTTTCTTTTTTTCAACGTAATGAACTCATTGAGTATCTTGGTGTCATTTAGCCCCGCAAGCCATTCTATCAACCGTAATTTCTCTGTCTGGATGTCCATAAAACTGCCTTTTTCCAAAGATAACATTTTTGTTTCTTTTTAAAGTTTCACATGTGTTTTTCAACCCAAGAGATAAAATTTCTGCGCTGCGGCCCTGAGTTCCTCCTTCACAACTTTAAAGAACGTTTTTGTTTCCCAATACACAGCCTCCAAGATAGTGCAATATCATCAAGACTGTTTCTTGTTGCCGGGCTTAAAACCTATTTGATCCCGGGGCTCTACCGCAGGGTTTAAAAGCTGTTTTAGGTACTGGAAGATGAGCTGTATGTCTTCTTCTTGTTTGTCCTGACGATGATCTTGCTTTAACAGTTTTTTTTCCAGTTGTTCAAGCTTTAATAATATGTCTTTATTGTTCTGGAGCATTTCGCGTATTTTTGTAAACACACGGATGATCTGGATATTTACCTGGATTGCGGTTTCACTGTTCAATACACAGGATAACATAGTTACCCCTTGCTCTGTAAATCAAAATGGCACATAGCGGAGCCCCTGAAG
Source organism: Cyclobacteriaceae bacterium (assembly GCA_003565295.1). GTDB lineage: Bacteria > Bacteroidota > Bacteroidia > Cytophagales > Cyclobacteriaceae > Pleomorphovibrio. The sequence goes on along the minus strand of PXCO01000058.1, from coordinate 2,397 downwards.
GTCTCCTTTGGAGGACGCAAATTGCGTCCTCCAATTTTCGAGTTCCTCCTTGGTCATTTCAAACATAAAATCTTCCGGGAACCTGCTGATATTGCGCCTTACCGCTTCCTTTAACCGTTTAGTCTCTACTCCGTAAAGCTCTGCCAGGTCTCTGTCAAGCATTACTTTGTGGCCTCTTACCACATATATTTTACTGGTAATTACTTCCTCTGGTACGAGTGATTGCCCATAATCGCTGATTAAAATTCTAAAGGTATATTTTTGTCTGATAGGGTGATGGCATGGCAATTTCAGGGCTTCTACATTCGCTTGCTTTTACTTTTTCGTTGTACTTGGATATTTATAGCCGGCAGAAATCTGGACTATCCAACTTTAAGTTCATCCAACCACTTTGAATGTTAAAAAAACAGGCATCTCCTGATCTCTGATTTGGTAAGCCTCTTCCATAGCGAAAAAAAGTTTATCCGTACAGAAATTACAAATGAATACAGGGAGATCAATAGACAAAGGAATGGATGGTTTGGATGCCTTTTTTAAACCTCAGCCAGACAGCGTTCAAAACTTTGGACAATTGTTTTCTAAAAGGTTCTTTTGCAAACCATTGCAAATGGCATAAAGAGGATTACAACTTCCAGGGAGCGTAGGAATATTAGGATGTAGTGGATACTACACCCAGTTGGGGTATAGTTTATGCCTTCGGCGGGAGCTGGGTGTAGTTTGCAACTACTCCCTTCTATCCGGGTGGACGAACCGGTGCTCTCGATCGTGGCTATCCTACGGAGTTCTTTCCGGTAACCGCTTTATTCTGTTCCAGCACCTTCCAGGAGCCCTTGAACGTGTCGATCACCCCCAAAAGCCTGCTGACCTTCTGGTGTACCGAGCTTTCAAAGTCAAGTTTCCGGTACATGTTTTTGGATGTATCCATTTTTACCCAATTATAGAAGTAAGGGGGTTATTTGGGTTTGCCGCATATAACGGTAAGTGCCTGCACAACCTTTTCAGCTATTTAAAGCTTTTCCGTGCCTAACGGCAGGTAATCTAAAGAACGTTTCCCCATATGGACAATCATAAAGATAGTTTTTTCTCTTTCAGTTAAAAAATTTCAATTGAAAACAAAAAGAATGGGTACTAAAGGACCTTCTTTAAATGAAAATCCCTAAAAGCCAATAAAAGAAAGCACTCCATTTGACGGCAGGCGGTAGTAGGTGTCCGCTTATCTTCGCTCTTCTTTGGTTTGGGGGGAGGGCTTGCCAACTTATGTGCTGGCCACTGGTATAAGGGTGGCCTTAAACGGTTACTATTTATTCCTTTTCGGTTTTATTGCAGGGTTTTGAAAGCTACTAAAAATATCCGTGACAGTCACGATTTCACCTTCAACCTTGTAAATGATTTTGTAGTGATATTCAAGTAAATATCGGTACCCTTTCCCAAGAGATATCAGGTCTTCCTCTACTCTCCCTCTATCCGAATAGTTACGAAGGGTTTCCGCTCTGTCAATAATTTTATTTACGATCTCAGAAGCTTTTTCGGGACCGGCATCTTCTGAATAATGATTGTAAATCTCTTTCAGGCAAATTTCCGCCCACACAGCAAACCTTACCTTCATGTTCTACCAGTTCTTCATTTCTTCCCTGATCTTTTCTGAAGTTTTTACGCGGCCTTCTCTGATGTCCCTTTCAGACCTTTCCGCCCTAGCTATCAATTCCTCCTTTGTGATGGCTGTGTCATCCGGCTTATATCCAACAGGTAAAGATGTTTGGTCTGCTTTGATCAGCCCATGGATAAGTTTTAACATACGTTCATCTGCGTGTTGAAGGTATTGATTTATTTCTTCCCTGATCTTAATTGTGTCCATTGGTTTTTTCTTGATGTTGCGTAAAGTTAACGATTTCATATTACAATTTGATTTGTTCCAACGGGTGGTATTTCAGTAGTTGGTTTTTCTTGGGCGGTAAATTTCATAGTTCCGCCTGATGTGTTTGGTAATTGAAAACGGGCAGGTCAGGTTAAACGACAAGGAGCTGTTCAAAAAGTTGAGCTCATTCAGGAAATGGAGGGCGAGGCCAAAGACATGATCATGAACTTCCTCGATCTGGCAATCAGGGATTTTTTAGACAGTGGGATTTTTCCGCTATCGTAGAGGATACTGTCCGCATTCCCGATCGCTTTGCTTATCGGGACAGGCTATACAGTGCATAACCCATATAGGCCTCCGGCACTGGTTTTCGCTGCAGGTCCGTGCGGATGGACACCCTAAAATCCATTACCAACTCCACCCGAAAGTGGTCTGAAATATGTAGTCGGTCTGTCGTGAAGGTTGAAACGGCTGGTTGTCGTAGTTTAACGTTACCCCTGACTTGATATAAAAATCCAGTGGAAGGTCGTACTTTAAATCCA
>PXCO01000242.1 GCA_003565295.1 Cyclobacteriaceae bacterium | reverse complement strand
TGAGCGTAACTATGTAAACCCCTGTCTCCCCAAACACAAATACCGGATTCCTGGCCCTACTCGTTTGACCATTTCCGAAATCCCATTCCCATGCTACCGGATTTCCAGTAGATCCATCATAGAACCATATAGGGTCTTCTATGAAGACACCCCCCTCATCATCTGTTTTTCTTTCAGTGCCATCTATGCCGTAATCAAAGTAGGCTTCGACAAGGCTATCTGATACATTTATCCTAAAAGAAAGGGGTTCTGACCAACAGTCTACCTCCTTAGGCTTAACCCTGAGTTCATAATCCCCAGAAACGTACACCGTGTCCATTTCACTGTTGATCAAGACTGCTCCATCTGGCTTGGTGATTTTATAATCAAACTCATCGGGAAAATACGGGTCTATCTTCTGAGTGATGTAAATAGGGGCTTCAGGGTTGCAGCCTCTTACCGGTGAGACAATTCCCATTTCGGGAAGTTCGGGAACAATCACAGTAAACTCCTGCGAAGAGGTTTTGCATCCCTGCTCATTATAGGCTTCTACCCTATACACGCCTTCTTGGGTGACGGACAGCACATCCGCATCTTGGCCTACCAATTCCTCACTGTCTTTAAACCATTTAAATACCAGGAAAGCTTCCGGTCCGTCCACCATCAAATCTACAGATTCTCCCTGACATAAATACCACTCCTCAATAGGAACGCCTTCCACTAGGAGGGTAACCTGACCAGGGTCCTCCCTGATGGGAATATCTATCCAATTACCTTCAGATACTGCCCCATAGTTATCGGTAAGCGTATAGTAGACACGGACTATTTCTCCTTCCCACCCTTCATTTGGCGTAAAGTAAAACTCATACCCAGAATCCCCCACTGTCAATTGACCCTGCTCCAATACTAATTCCGTAGAAATCGGTTCACAATGCCCACTTTGACAAAAATCTTCCTCCATCTCCATCCATCCATCAGGGGCAGCGAAAAACCTAACACATTGCAATTGGCTCCCCTCATTTGGGAAAGTAAATCCTTCATCTTCCAGATCATAGGTGTTTTGGAGTCCTACACAGGCCGCAGCCAGCTCAAGGTCTAAACCCTGAGGCGATTCCAAACTTTCCGAATCAGAAACCATCACCTCCAGGTTTCGAATCTCGTGGATATTCGTGAAGCCTCCGGTTGAAGCCGAAAAACCCAGCTTAAGCATTGATGGAGGAATAAAGTCAAAAGGCAAATCTTCAAATATACTGACCATCCTTGGATTTCCGGTTTGGGTGGTTACCATCATCTCAACACTGACCAAAAAACCTTCCTCATCTGGATTTGGTGTCAAATCCAAAAACACCTTTCTATATCCTGGCTCCTGTTCCTCAGTCACCCGATTAGTGCCTCCGCAAATAGGAAATCGGGCACTTTCTGGCAAACCATTTACTCCTCCCTGGTTTACCAACCTTCCAGCTACAAAAGGGTATCCCTGTAAGGTATTACCAGGCCCTCTAATAACCACTGCATTGGGATATAATGCAGAGGGGTTTTCAGGAAAGCCGCCGTTCTTTCCTTCCAAGTTATTTCCAAAGTTTCCAAAGGTGTCCAAACCAAGCCCCATGTAAGCTCCTCTAAGGCCTGGGAGTTCATTCCGCTGCGCATAGCCTAAGGCCCCTCCAAATCCTCCTGGAGAAAAACTTACTTCTGCCCCGTCAAATAGAAAAAAAGCAAATCCATCCGCTCCTGAGCCTCCATAGCAGAAATATTCAAACACCACCTTGATTCCATAATGGGAAGGAAAGGGTAAGTCCACATAAACATAACCGCTTTGATCTTCGACTGCATCTGTAAGCCGTAAGGCTCCTCCGGCTAACCTTGCCTGCCCTCCAAGATTGGCAAACATACTTACCTCATCACCCTGAAAACTTTCGCAATACGGGAAACCTTCCTGTGAAAAGCCCTGCACAAGCGCCCCCCCAGCAATCAAAAAAGTAAAGAAAACTGTCCTAACGTAAATCACCAATACATTAATCGTTGTCATGGTTATTCCGGTATAGAAAACCACCAACAAATTAACCAAAAGTACCAATAAACAAAAAAGGCTTTCCCCCAAATAGAGAGAAAGCCTGATTTTTATTCACAAATTTGATTTATCTCAATATCGTTTGTTGCCGATCCGGCCCCACAGATACCATTTTTATGGGTGTTTTTAACTCATTTTCCAAAAAGGAAACATAAGCTTTAAGTTCGTCAGGAAAATCCTCGTATTTTTCCACGTCAAAAAGATTCGAATTCCACCCCCTTAGGGTCTGATAAACCGGTTCTACCTCCTGGTCGCCCTGCTCCAGGGTGAATCGATCCACTTTGGTGCCATCCGGCAACTGGTAATGGGTGCAGACCTTGATCTCCTCAAAAACATTAAGCACATCCACTTTCATCATGAAAAGTTGAGATACACCATTGATCATAATACTGTATTTAAGTGCGGGAAGGTCTATCCATCCGCACCTTCTGGGCCTTCCTGTGGTGGAGCCAAATTCATTTCCTTCCTTGCGCATGGTCTCTCCAACTTCATCGAAGATTTCGGTGGGAAAAGGGCCTCCTCCCACCCTGGTGCAGTAGGCTTTGAATATCCCAAATACCTCACCAATTCGGGATGGAGCCACTCCAAGGCCATTACAAGCGCCAGCCGTCATCGTGTTACTACTGGTGACATAAGGGTAACTTCCAAAGTCAATATCCAACAAGGACCCCTGAGCACCTTCTGCAAGCACATGTTTACCTTCTGCCAATGCCTCATTCACCTCATACTCAGACTGTACCAAATTGAGCGTTTTGAAAAATTCAATAGCCTCAAAAAACACTGTTTCCAGACTTGGCAAATCGCTGATATTGTATTGGTAAAAGTCCAAGATGGACTTATGCCTATCCACCAGATTGTCGTACCTTTCCTTAAAGTCCTTTGCCAGAATATCCGCCACTCGCAGGCCCACCCTGCCAATTTTGTCCTGATAGGTGGGGCCAATGCCTTTTAGCGTGGAACCGATTTTTTTATCCCCTTTTGACTTCTCGTATGCCGCATCCAACAATTTATGTGTGGGAAGTATGATTGCCGCCTTTTTGGATACGAATAGGTTATTCTTAAAATCAATGTTGAACTTTTTAAGCCCTTCAATCTCCTTTTGCATCACCACAGGGTCCAGTACTACCCCATTACCTATGATGTTTTTCAGTTTATTTCTGAATATTCCGCTGGGAATCTGATGCAATACATGTTTAATACCGTCAAACTCCAGCGTGTGTCCGGCATTTGGGCCTCCTTGAAATCTGGCTACCACGTTATATTTCGGGGCCAAATAGTCCACTACTTTGCCCTTACCTTCATCCCCCCACTGGAGTCCTAAAAGTACATCCATTTTCATTTTATGTCCGATAAATTTCTTAATTCTTTTTAAAATGCGAAAACAAGCCTGCAATTACGGTAAAAAAAACAGGATTCCACTATTCCCTTCAAAAATTTACTGCTTAGCACTGTCGCCGGTGTGCTTCTTCAGCGCAGTGGACAAGTCCTCGTAAACGGTAAATATATTGTTAAGTTTCGTAATGATCAGCAGTTTCTTCACATGTTCTGATGGTGAGGTGAGTACCACCTCACCTCCCGCATTACGCATTTTAGTGAGCATGGTAATGAGCACACCAATGCCGCTGGAACTTATATACCTCACACGGCCAAGGTCTATAATAGTGGTTTTGATCCCGTTGTTCAATGCGTCGGAGACAATTTCCACCAGCTTTGGCCCTGCCTCATCACCGATTAAGTCTCCTTCTAACTTGATAATAAAGCTGTTTTCTACACGCTGAGTATTATATGCTACTTTCATTGCGATGGGTTAAAAGTTAATGCTTGGGTGTCGGGGTTTGTTAAATTATTATTTAGTAAGGTTTTTTGTCTTGTATTCACAGTCCTCGTCTGTGCAATTCCCATATAAAATTAAGGAATGGTGAATGATATTAAAATTAAGGATCTCACCCACAGTGTTTTGGATGTTTTGAATTCTGGGATCACAAAATTCCTTTACTTGATGACATTCCGTGCAAATGAGATGGTCATGTTGTTTATAGCCATATGATTTTTCATACTGGGCCAGGTTTTTGCCAAATTGATGCTTGGTGACCAAATCGCACTCCACCAACAAATCCAAGGTATTATATACAGTGGCACGGCTTACGCGGTAGTTTTTGTTTTTCATACTAATATAGAGGGATTCCACGTCAAAATGCCCTCCCCTGCCGTAAATTTCCTCCAGAATGGCATACCTCTCAGGAGTTTTCCTCAGTTTTTTGTTTTCCAAATAGGCGGTAAAAATCTTTTTTACCTTTTCATAATTGCTTTCGTTCAAAGCCATGTAAATGATTTTTTTGCAAATATAAGGTTCTAGTTGATAGAAAGGACATCAAATTTCCCTAATCAAACCTAGATACTTTCAGTACCCCCTGAACTTCACTTAAATTTTCTATTAAATTGTCCAAGTGATTCGTACTATGTACATATAACTTAATCGTTCCCTCAAAGATTCCACTATCAGAATCAACCGTGATCGAGCGCATGTTTACCTTCAGTTCATTTGAAATCACCTTTGTCAAATCACTGATCAGGCCCACCCTATCTGTTCCTACTATTTTTAACCCGGCGAGGAAGGCTATTTCTTGCTGACTGGTCCAGCGTGCCTTGATTACACGATTGCCATGATTAGAAAGCAGCTCAAGGGCGTTGGGGCAGGAGGTCCTGTGGATTTTTATTCCTTCGTTTACGGTAACGAAACCAAATACATCATCTCCCGGGATGGGGTTACAACATTTGGCCAATATATAGTCCACCACATCCATGTCTTCGCCAATCAGTAGCTGATCGTGCTCGGGTCCCTTAAGGTTTTTGATCTCCTTGGTAAATGAAGACTCGTCGGTCACCTGGATCATGGTGTTTTTCTTCAGCTTTTTCTGTTGCTTGAATTCCTTAAAGCCTTTGATAGAGGTAGGGTCAATGATACCCCTCCCGACCTTGTAATAAAACTCTGTGGTGGTCTTTGTCTCAAAAAAAGCCCTGAGCTGCTCCACCACCACAGAGGAAAACTCCATCTTCATCTGCTTTAGCTTGCGCTGAACGATTTCCTTTCCATCCAGAATATATTGCTTCTTCTCCTCCTTTAGGGCATCTTTGATTTTGGCCCGTGCCCTGGAGGTAACCACTGACTTGAGCCAATCCTCCGAGGGTTTTTGTTTTTTGGAAGTGAGGATTTCCACCTGATCCCCATTTTTTAATTTGTGTCCTATGGGTACTAATTTCTGATTGACCTTGGCACCTATACAATTAGCCCCCACTTCAGAGTGGATCTCAAATGCAAAGTCCAAAGCAGTGGCACCGAATGGAAGTACTTTCAAGTCCCCTTTTGGGGTAAAGACAAATACTTCATCTTGAAACAAGTTCCCCCTGAAATCATCCATGAACTCTATTGCGGATCCATCGTTATTTTCCAGCAAGGTCCTCACCTGGGTGATCCACTCATCCAACCCTCCAGCAGCTTTTTCGGGGGAGTTCTCTTTTTCTTTATATTTCCAGTGGGCCGCATACCCTCTCTCCGCGATGTCATCCATTCGCTGGGTACGGATCTGCACCTCTACCCATTGACCTGTCTGACTCATTACCGTGGTATGGAGTGACTCATATCCATTTGCCCTTGGGGTACTGATCCAATCCCTCAGCCGATCAGGATTAGGCCTATAAAAATCCGTGACTATTGAATACACCTGCCAGCAATCGGCCTTTTCATTCTCCAGTGGGGTGTCTATGATTATCCGTATGGCAAAAAGATCATATACTTCCTCGAAAGGTATATTTTGTTTTTTCATTTTGCTGTAGATAGAAAAAATGGACTTGGGGCGTCCCTTGATGTTAAATTTAAAGTTTTGCGCATCCAATTCTACCTGAATGGGTGCAATAAAAGTCTTGATAAATTTATTCCTGGAAACTTTTGTCTCATCGATTTTATTGATGATAAACTCATAGGTCTCCTTATCGGTGAATTTCAAGTGCAAATCCTCAAGTTCCGATTTAAAACTGTAAAGGCCAAGCCTATGGGCAAGGGGGGCATAAAGATATTTGGTCTCAGAGGCGATTTTCAACTGCTTATGCCTGGGCATGCTTTCCAGGGTACGCATATTGTTCAGACGGTCGGCAAGCTTGATCAAAATCACCCTTACATCATCCGACAGCGTGATCAGCATTTTCCTGAAGTTTTCTGCCTGCTGCGAACTTCCATATTCAAATACCCCGGAAATTTTGGTCAAGCCATCAATAATCTGCGCCACCTTTGGGCCGAAATCCCTCTCGATGTCCTCAAGCTCCATGTCAGTATCTTCCACCACATCGTGCAAAAGGGCCGCAATGATGCTCGTGGTGCCCAAACCGATCTCCTCCACGCAAATGAGGGCTACCTCTAGGGGATGGTAAATGTAAGGCTCACCCGATTTCCTTCTCATTTCCTTGTGTGCTTCACTGGAAACATTGAAGGCTCTCTTAATCAATTTCGCATCCCCGCTCTTCAGCAATGGCTTGGCCACCCTAAGTAGCCTCCTATATCTTTTGAGTATTTCTTTTCGTTCTTCCTCTACGTCGACTCTAATCATATACCCTAAATTAACACAATTGTAAGGTTCTTTTTGCCTAGGTTTCTAAATATTTTCTCATTTTTTTTTCACTACCTATGGAATCTTAAATTTTACTATTTACCTTTGCATCCACATTAGGCAGAGGTTATGAGAGATCATATGATTCAGGCTTCTGATTGGCAGCTTGCTTCAATTTATTAACCGTCTAATTATAACGCAGATTCCCTAAGCTATTGAGCTTTTGAAACAGGGAAGACTGTTCGAATTCATGCGGATGTGGCGAAATTGGTAGACGCACTAGACTTAGGATCTAGCGCCGCGAGGCATGGGGGTTCGAGTCCCTCCATCCGCACATTTCAACTCCCTCGATCTTGATTTCTCTATCCGTTAGATGAAAGTCGAGATGGAGGGTTTTTGTTATTGGATAACTTTAAACAGAACTTCCCTTGGAAATCACACTAGACAAGCATGCCATCAACGAAGCTTCGATTAAAATTAAGTTAAACGAAGCAGATTACCAACCCAAAGTTGATGCGAAAATAAAGGAATATGCAAAGAAGGCCAGTATCAAGGGTTTTAGGCCTGGAAAAGCTCCTTTTGCCTTGATAAAAAACATGTATGGTACCTCGGTTTTGGTGGAAGAAATCAATCAAATGCTTTCTTCTTCTCTTAACGATTACCTTAAAAAACAAGAATTCAGGGTAGTGGGCGACCCCCTTCCAAAGCAGGAGAGTGCAGAGGATATTGACTGGAAGAAGCAAAAGGAGTTTGAGTTTGAATACAAGATTGGCTTTGTGGAAGGGCTGAACATTCCTATAGACGAAACCCTCAAGGTGAAGAAATACCAGATAGAGGTGAGTGATGAGGAAGTAAACGAAGCCTTAGCCAATATAAAGAAGCAATACGGGAAAATGACCAACCCGGAACTAAGCGAGGAAGGGGATTTCTTATATGGAGACCTTAAGGCTAAGGACGGTTCATTAGAAAAATCACTTTCTTTGCCTTTGGAAAAGATGGACGGCAGAACGGCAAAGAAGTTCATAGGTATAGCGAAAGATGCTGAAATCACCTTCGACCCAAGTAAGGCGCTAAAAGCAGATGATCTGGCAGACCTACTTGACATCAGTAAAGAGGAAGCTGAGGCCATTAAAGGGGATCATGTTTTTACCGTGAAGAATATCAATAGAACGGAAGAAGCCACCTTGGACCAAGAATTGTTCGATAAAGTACTTGGCGATGGACAGGTCAGTTCTGAGGAAGAATTCCTGACAAAAATCAAGGAAATTATCGGTGAAAATTACAATAAGGAAGCGGAGGTATATAATCAGGAGGAAGTGAAGAAAGCCCTTTTGGAAAAAGCCGATGTTCAGTTGCCCGAGGAATTTCTGAAAGAGTGGTTGACCCGTACCAATGAAGAAAAAATTACCGAGGAAGAAGTTCAAAAGGAATACCCCGCCTATGCAAGACATCTGAGCTGGGCCCTTATTTCCAATAAAATCGCGGAGGAAAATGAAATCAAGGCAGAGCATGAGGAAGTTGTGGAAAAGACCAAACAAATGATCCGGGAAAACCTCGCTTCATCCGGTATGATGGGGCAAATGGAAGATAATATGGATATGTTTGTGAACAATTACCTACAAGGTAAAGATGGTCAGAACTACATGCAGATGCTTACCTCTGTGCAAAGCGATAAAGTACTGGCCTTTGTGATGGAAAAAGCAAAAGTGACAGAAGAAACAATCAGTACTGAGGAGTTTAAAAAGCTGTTGGAAAACTAATCCCAATAATTTATTGTTAAAAAAAAGTCCTTTTGTAAGGGCTTTTTTTATTTTTGTGCCATTCTAAAACCTAAAACATGCTAGATAAGAACGAATTCAGAAAATATGCCATAGGCCACAGAGGAGTAAATGGAACCGCTTTTGATCAATACACGCAGTTTGTGGAAAATATGACTCGGTCGGTCATAGAGGAAAGGCCTACCAATTTCCGGGAAATTGACGTTTTCTCCCGCCTTATTATGGATAGGATTATTTTCCTGGGCACTGGGGTTGACGACCATATCGCAAATATCATCACTGCTCAGTTGCTTTTCCTGGAATCGGTGGATTCCAAAAAAGACATACTTCTTTATATCAATAGCCCTGGTGGATCAGTTTATGCCGGCCTAGGAATTTATGATACCATGCAGTATATTTCACCTGATGTGGGAACTATTTGCACGGGTTTGGCTGCTTCTATGGGGGCGGTATTACTAGCCGGGGGCGCAGATGGCAAGCGAGCGGCTCTGCCCCATTCTAGAATTATGATCCATCAGCCATCTGGCGGCATGCAAGGTCAATCTTCCGATATGGAGATTACCGTGAAGCAGATTTTAGAACTCAAGAACGAGCTGTATGAAATTCTCTCCAAGCACAGCGGACAGTCTATAGATAAAATAGAAAAAGACTCCGACCGGGATTATTGGATGAGAGCGGATGTTGCAAAGGAATATGGCCTTGTTGACGAGGTGCTGACAAAAAAAGTAAAAGAATAAAAAAATAAAATGGCGCAAATTACCTGCTCCTTTTGTGGAAGGAATAAAAAAGACGTAGATCTGATGGTTTCGGGCATTTCTGCCCACATCTGCAATTTCTGTATAGAACAGGCCTATCAGATCCTGGGCGAAGAGGACAAAACCAAGAAGTCATCCAAACGTCCTAAATTTAAACTCAGGAAACCAAAAGAGCTTACCGAGTACCTGGACCAATATGTCATAGGCCAACAGGAGGCTAAAAAAGTGCTTACCGTAGCGGTTTATAACCACTACAAGCGGCTTGGACAAAAGGATCAGGTGGAGGATGAAATCCGCATTGAAAAATCCAATATCATCATGGTGGGGGATACTGGCACAGGTAAAACCTACCTTGCCAAGACACTCGCAAAGATTTTGGAGGTGCCCTTTTGTATCGCTGACGCCACCGTTCTCACCGAGGCAGGCTATGTGGGCGAAGATGTGGAGAGCATACTGACCCGGCTTCTTCAGGCAGCGGATTATAACGTGGAGGCCGCAGAAAGAGGGATCGTTTACATCGATGAGCTGGATAAAATTGCACGAAAGTCTGACAATCCATCCATTACCAGGGATGTGAGTGGGGAGGGCGTACAGCAGGCCCTGCTCAAATTATTGGAAGGTACCACCGTAAATGTACCTCCACAGGGCGGACGCAAGCACCCCGACCAAAAGATGATTTCCGTGAACACGGAAAACATCCTTTTTATTTGTGGGGGAGCTTTTGACGGTATCAGCCGTCATATTGCCAATAGGCTCAACACCCAGCCACTCGGCTTCAACAAGAAATCCGAAATTGAACTTGTGGACAGGAATAACCTTCTACAATATGTGACTGCACAGGATTTAAAAGCTTTTGGCCTGATCCCTGAACTTATTGGAAGGCTCCCGGTACTTACCCACTTGGATCCACTGGACAAGGACACCCTGAGAAAAATCCTCACAGCCCCCAAAAATGCCTTGACGAAGCAATATGTCAAGTTGCTGGAAATGGAAAATGTGAAACTGGTCTTTGAGGAAGATGGAATTGACTTTATCGTGGAAAAAGCAGTGGAGTTCAACCTGGGGGCAAGAGGGCTGCGGTCCATATGTGAGGCCATCATTACAGATGCCATGTATGAGCTACCCTCTGATGATACCATTAAAGAGCTTATCATCGATGCAGACTATGCCAAGTCTCAATTTGACAAATCGAAATTCAAAAAGCTTCAGGTAGCTTAATCAACCACCTCCTGAAGGCTTTTCACAATCAGCCTCGCGGTTTCCTGCGAGGCTTTTTTTCGCCCAATTTTTACATCCACATCCCTGTACCCATTAAGGATAGCTTGTCTTGCCTCTCCTCCCTTCAAGATGCTGTGGATATGGCGAACAAGGTTTTCAGAGTTGTAGGCATTTTGGATAAGTTCCTCCACCACCTTATACCCCGCCACCAAATTCACCAGGGAAATAAAAGGCACTTTCACCAGCATCTTTCCTATGCTGTAGGTAATTGCACTTGTTTTATATACCACCACCTGTGGCACATTAAAAAGGGCTGTTTCTAAGGTTGCAGTCCCAGAGGTAACTACGGCCGCCTCAGCACAGACCAACAAATCATAGGTACCCTCCAGCACTGTTTTTATACCCAGAGATCGGACTTCCTGATAGACACTTTCATCAAGGTTTCCTACCGCTGCCACCACAAAATCATAAGCGGGAAAATGACTGCTCACTTCCAGCATTGCCCCCAGCATCTTCCTCACTTCCTGTTCCCGGCTGCCGGGCAGAAGAGCGATGATGGGCTTTTCCCCCAAGCCCCACCTTTTCTTAAAATCAGGATCTGGCTTGAATTTGGCAATCTGATCCCTGATGGGATTACCCACATAGGCTACCTCCCATGAGTATCTGGCAAAAAATGTCTGCTCGAAAGGCAGAATGGTATAGCACGCATCCACCCATTTTCTCAACTTTTTTGCCCTGTCCCTATTCCAAGCCCATACCTTGGGGGGAATGTAATAATGCACAGGGATATTGTGGCTTTTGGCGAAAGCGGCCATTTTCATGTTAAACCCACCAAAATCTACCAGGATCAGGGCATCGGGAACATTCCTTAGCAGGTCTTTTTTAATTGTATTCAGATGAAACAAGACTTTTCTAAACCCCATCAGCACCTCCCAAAACCCCATCATGGACATCTCTTTGTAGTGGGCTACCAGGTGGCAACCTTCCTCTGCCATATAATCCCCTCCCATCCCCCTGAAGGAGGCATTGGGATCCTGGGGCTTGATCTCACTGATAAGGTTGGCCGCATGCAAGTCCCCTGACCTCTCCCCTGCTATCAGGTAATAGTTCACGGGACATGGGGATAATGGGTGAAAAAATGCCTATTCCCCATAATATTCCACAAAATTTCTGGGGGTTTCGTAAAGGGTAAGCTTATACAGCCCACCCTCCTTCACCAAGTCATCCACTTTTGGGGAAAGAATCTTCCAAAACTCCATGATCAAAATCTCACAACTAGCCATTTTGCCCTGCATAAAATCCACGTCCATGTTCAGGTTTTTATGGTCCACCTTTTCGATGACCTCCTGCTTGATCACACGGCTTAAAGCCTTGAGATCCACCACAAATCCTGTTTCAGGATCAGGCTTGCCTTTCACGGTCACAATAAGCTCAAAGTTATGCCCATGCCAGTTGGAATTCGCGCAAGGGCCGAAAACCTCCCTGTTCTTCTCCTCACTCCAATTGGGGTTCCATAACTTATGTGCGGCATTGAAATGCTCTTTTCTGCAAACATGTACCATCTTGACCTGAATTTCGAGGTGCAAAGGTACAAAAAAAGCCAATACAAATACAATTCAGTGGCTTGCAGAGAAAGTGTCCGGGGATTACCGCAAATAAAATGGCTGGGTGTAAATGGTTCCCTCTTCCCCACTGATTTCCAGACGAACAAATTTTGCATTGGAAGGCACATCGGATACATTTAAGGAAGAGCTGGCTCCAATCACTTGTGTGGATTCCATCTCGGGATCATAAGTTAACCATTTATAAGCATTCACTTTCTCTTCTTGATCCACTGACACCTTAATCTCCCTTTCACCTATAGATATGTGTGTAATGTTAAAATCCCTGCGATGATACTGCTGCCTGGGCTTCCAAATATAAAACCACCCCTTTTGTAATGCCATCTTCACGTTAGCTGCCGAACCGTCCGGTACGGACGTGTGCAGGGAACCGGGTGAAAACTCAGGTAAAAGAACAACATTTCGATTCCAAGCCAATTGATCTTCAACATGCATATCATCTTCTGCAAACATCCAAATTGGCCTATCAGCGCCTAACAAATGGGCCACCTCATCAAAAAATTGCCTGTCTTGTGGATATTTGTCCTCCCCATTAAAGACAGCCTGTCCCATAAGTACATTAAACCTGAGATAGAGATCCGCATACCAATGCGCGGTTAAGCCCCATCTATCAGTATATCTGCCGGGATGGGCAAAATAAACCAGACCTTCCCTATTTGTAATCTCTTGGAGCGTTCGGGCTTCTGTAGGCTCTCCATTTGAAAAGGAGCAGAACAGGCTTACCATATGGTGTGGACCTGAAATCTCACAACCTTCCACCGATATCATATCCAGATCTATGGGGTCCCTATCCTGATAGGGGCCTGAGGCCATTTCTCCATAAGTTTTATTATCTTCGGTAGGGTTGGGTACATCACGGATTTTCTCATAGATACCCGAAAGGTTTGTCCAAGGGTAAATGCTGGGGATAACTTCGGTTGGGATATCGTAATCGTGGCCTGCAATGGTCAAAATCTTATACCCTTCCTCAAAATAACGATCAATGGTTTCGTGGGGGTCGTATTGTTCATTTCCCAGTCCAGGATGCGTATGAAACATAGCATCGTAATGTCCCACATTTCCCCAGTCCATTTCGGAATAGCTACCCACAAAATGTCGGGAATCCTCTCCAGCACAAGCCAGGAGCAAAACCGACAAAAACCAGATATACGCCCATTTAAAGATGATCATAAGGTTATATCATTAATATTCTAAAACTAGTGAAAATTTTATTTTTGGTTATGAAATTCAATTTTTATCTGACATCAGCAGTAGAACCAACTTTCCCAGAGATCCATGCACTTTGGCTAAGCTGGTCCGAAAAAGAACAGGAATTGAGTATAAGAAATTAAATACCGCCCAGTAAGATTGTGGATTAAATCGAATTATCAAATTAAATAAAATTCAATTTGGAGCGACCATTAATGGGTTTGCCAGCGCAAAAACCGAGACTGAACAGCTAACTTTCCAAGAACCCACGGACTAAATCCGGGGGAAAATAAAAGGAAAGACTACATAATATGCTTAAAACGGACCTTGGCTTCCCCCTAATATTTCGGCCTACCGCTTATCAAAAGCCATTATCTTCTCCACCTTTATTCCCCAACGCTTTGGCCATGCTTGGAGAAAAAATTTTTACATTTGGAGTGATTTATTCAAAATAACCTTTCTGAAAAATTAACATGAGCCACATCGCCCAATCCTCCTTTCTATTGCTGATGCTGATCCTAAGCCCCCTTTTTGGCTTATACGCACAGGATGAATTCAATTATGACGAATCTAAGGTTCCTGCCTACTCCCTCCCAGATCCCTTTGTGGCCCAAAATGGCCAATTGATTCGCACTCCCCAACAATGGGAGCACCTGAGGAGACCTGAATTGGTCAAACTATTCGAAAAACATGTTTATGGCAAGCTCCCAAAGGATTTTGACCAAATGAGCTTTTCTCTGGTCAATGAGGATACCCAAGCCATGGACGGCAATGCCCATCTCAAGGAAGTGGACATCAAGGTGGAAAGAAACGGAAACGCCCTAACCATGCGCCTTCTCCTTTTCGTCCCCAAAAAACCTGAAAAACCTGCCCCAGTTTTTCTGCTGATCACCCACCGGGACCCTGAAAACATTGACCCTACCCGGCAAACCAAAATTGATTTCTGGCCTGCAGAGGAGATTGTGGCAAGAGGGTATGCCGCTGCGGCCTTCCACGTGATGGATGTTTCCGATGATAATAAGGAAACATTTACAGAAGATATATTGGATACCTTGTATCCTGAGCAACTCCAAATGGAAGATGGTATGCGGGGTCTGGGCGCATGGGCATGGGGAGCTATGCGGGCCATGGATTATTTTGAGCGTGACGGGGACATAGATGCCGCCAAAGCCGCAGTGGTGGGGCACTCCAGAGGGGGCAAAGCCAGCCTATGGACAGGGGCCCAGGACACCCGTTGGGCCATAACCATTAGTAACGAGTCAGGTTGTGGGGGAGCCGCACTGTCCAGACGAAAGTTTGGGGAGACGGTCAAGCGTATCAATACCAATTTCCCCTATTGGTTTACCGATAATTTCAACTCCTTTAATGATAATGAAGATGCCCTGCCAATAGACCAGCATCTGCTGATCGCCAGTATCGCCCCAAGGGGAGTGTATGTGGCCAGCGCCTCCGAAGACCAATGGGCTGACCCCAAAGGTGAATTTCTTTCCCTAAAGTTGGGCAGCAGGGTTCATGAGGAAATTTACCATATCCCCTCAAGCCTGCCAGACCGATTGCCTAAGGTAGGTAGCCCCATTCACCTATCTCAGATAGGCCATCACATCAGGGAGGGTAAACACAACCTTACCCTCTATGATTGGGAACGTTTTATGGATTTTGCAGATCAACTTTACCAAAGAAAACCATGAAGGAAAATCAAAGAAGGAGATTTATCAAAAAAAGTGCTTCTTTGGCAGCATTCTCTTTGGCAGGGTCTAACCTTGCGCTTTCACGGCCCCTAGAGGCAAATCAGGCCCGGAAATTGGAAAAGGACCTGGGCATGGACATGTGCCTGGCCTATTTTTGGGGGATAGAGTCCCGGAAAACGGCCTTGGCCCGGCAAATGGATGTATTGGGGTCGGTGGGAGGAATAAACCCGGCGATGGCAGGTCTCAGGGATTCTAAACCTTGGACGAAAGAGGTGATCAAAGGGGTAAAGGCTGCCTGGGAAAAAGAAGGGCTAACCTTCAAAGTGGTGGAGGGGCCTCCTAGTTTGGGCACCCTTACCAAATTGGGCCTGGATGGCAGAGATGAGGAGATCGATAACTTTATCACCTTGATGAAGCATCTTTCCGAAGAGGGAATAAAAGTGATTTGTTACAATTGGATGCCTGTAATCAATTGGGCAAGGACTACCATGGATAGGCCCAGCAGAGGAGGTGCCTTGGTGAGCGCCTTTGACATAGAGGATATACAAGGCCAAGAAGAAATCAGAGAGTATGGGGAACTCTCTCACGATAAAATGTGGGAAAACCTTCGCTATTTTCTTGAAGCAGTGATCCCCTCAGCAGAAAAATACGGCATCAAACTCGCCCTGCATCCCGATGACCCCCCGATTGATAGCATACGGGGAATCCCGAGAATTATGAATTCCGTGGAAGCTTTCGAAAAATTAATCGATCTTTATCCCAGCCCCAGCAATGGCATCACCTTTTGCCAGGGTAGCTTTGCGTCCATGGGAAAAGAAGGTAAAGGGGTGGATATACCCGCTGCCATTAGGTATTTCGGGAAAAGAGAGACCATTCATTTTGTCCATTTTCGTGATGTAAGAGGGCACAGCACCAACTTTGAGGAGACTTTTCATGATGATGGGAAAACAGATATGTTTGAAGCGATGCGGTGTTATCATGAAATTGGCTTCAAGGGGCCCATACGGCCCGACCATGTACCCACCATGGCAGGGGACAGCAACGAAAAACCCGGCTATAGTACCATTGGTACCCTATTTGCCATAGGTTATATGCGCGGCTTAATGGAAGGTGTGCAAAAACTAAACTGCTAGATGAGTCAAACCAAAGCCACTCCCCTCAGCTTTGAAAGGCAGGCCACCGTCTACCCTATCCTGTTCACTATCAGCTTTGCCCACCTGCTCAACGACATGGTCCAATCTGTCATTCCGGCAGTATACCCATTGTTGAGGGAAAATTTCAGCCTTACCTTTACACAAATTGGCCTTATTACCCTAACTTTTCAATGTACGGCATCCCTGCTTCAACCTGTGGTAGGAACCATCACCGATAAGCGTCCACAACCCTTCTCCCTGGCCATTGGAATGGGTTTTTCCCTGATCGGCCTACTGCTATTGGCACAGACACAGGGATACCTTGGGGTGCTTATTGCTGTGGGTTTGGTGGGCATGGGAAGCTCTGTCTTTCACCCAGAGTCTGCCAGGGTAGCTTATTTTGCGGCGGGGGCCAGAAGGGGGCTGGCGCAATCTATTTTCCAAATTGGAGGAAATGCAGGTTCAGCCATTG
>PXCO01000103.1 GCA_003565295.1 Cyclobacteriaceae bacterium | reverse complement strand
TGGACCCGGGGCTAATGGGGTTGAAACCCTGTAGGGTTTCTTTGTTTATCCTGATGACGTTGTAGGTGAAACATCCAGGTAAACCGAGATCAGATTGGGGGTTACCAGGTTCCATTGATGATACATACCGCTTTCTTTATTTTGGGAGAAAATCAACCTCAATTTTATCGCACAAAGGACCACGGCAGTGGTCAAACACCATTAGCCCCGGGCGACAGCCCGGTGGTCATTTGCGTCCCATCCTCCTCCACAACTACGAGTGGTTGAACTCCAGGGCACAAAAAGGTGTGGGGAAACATCATTTCCTGTTTGATCCTTTCGAAACCAATCAATCCCCGTTTCCAAATTTTATCCCCCGTCCGATTCATCGGACACGGGAGTTCAACCCCTGCCGGGGTTGATAATTCCCTATTGCGTTTCCGCACCCCGTCTCGTGAACCCGGGGGTTATTGGTGTTTGACCACTATTTTGGTCTTAGATGAAATATCAATTGATCTCAGGTAATTATTTTTTGAGGGTGAATTCAGGCAAATACTTAATTTCCCCACCGTTCATGGCCGACTCATGTGCCAATATGCCCACGCAGGTGATATTTGCGGATTCCCTGGCATCCGGGTAAGGAGCTCTTTCTTCCAGCAGAGCCGTGAGGAACTCATGCACCAAATGCGGGTGGGAACCACCATGCCCGGCCCCTTGAATAAAGGAAAGGTGCTGATTATCGTCTGAATCATACACCCCGGCGGTGGTAAATGGGGCGATTTCATCAGGTAAAAGATGTGCATAGTCCGGCACCTTTACCCTCTCCGGGCTTTCTCCGGTATGGATAACGGGATCCTCATGTTCGATCAGGGTCCATTCAAAGGATTTTTCTGAGCCATAAGCATCAAAACTTTCCCTGTACTGCCGGGCCGTATTAAATAGGGACCTGGTCACCTCTGCCGAAAGGTCTGAATCTTTCATTTTGATGTGACAGGTTTCTATGGCGAATGGAGAACCGTATTTTTGGATCAGATTATCATCTATCTTGCCCGAACCCAGGCAGGAGACATACTCTGCCTGAGCTTTGGGAAGTGCCAATACAGGCCCTACGCAGTGAGTGGCATAGTGCATGGGAGGCAGCCCTTCCCAGTAGCCGGGCCATCCGGCCATCTCCTGCTGGTGACTGGCCCTTAAGAATTGTAAACGGCCCATTTCCCCCTTTTCATACATTTCTTTTACAAACAGGAATTCCCGGCTATAGACCACTGTCTCCATCATCATATAGGTAAGGCCTGTTTCCTCGGTGGCCTCCACAATTTGACGGCATTCTTCCACCGTAGTGGCCATGGGCACCGTACAGGCCACATGTTTGCCCGCACGCAGGGCCTTGAGAGACTGCTCTGCATGGGCCTGAATGGGGGTGTTGATATGTACTGCATCAACCTTGGGGTCCTTCAGCAGTTCGTCGTAATCGGTGTATCTTTTTTCCACCCCAAAGACATCCCCAATTTCATTGAGCTTTTGCACATTCCTTTGGCAGATGGCGTACATGTTGGCATTGGGATGCTTTTGATAGATGGGGATAAATTCTGCCCCGAAGCCTAAGCCTATAATGGCTATATTTATTTTTTTGTCACTCATGGTTTATTATTATGGTTTGGGATTTTTAAATGCTAAAATTGGTTAACAGGCCCATTTTTTCAGGAATGTCAAACCCTGCCGGGCAAACTCATCCTGGCTTTTGGCTAAAGGTTTCCATATGCAAACCGCACCGGCAAGTTCCTTGATCTCCGGGGTAAAGCTCTCTATGGAAACCACTCCCTTATAATCCACCTTTTCAAGCCCTGTTCTGAAAGCTTCCCAGTTGGTTTGGCCGGTGCCGGGAGTTCCCCGGTAATTCTCAGATACCTGCACATGAAGGAGTTTATCCCCTACTTGAGTGATGGCTTTCTCCAGGTCAGGTTCTTCTATGCTCATGTGAAACCCATCTAGCAGCACCCCTGCAGCGGGATGGTTGATGTCCCGGATCAGCTGCATCAGTTCTTCACTGGTGTTGATCAGGTCTGTTTCAAAGCGGTTTAAGGCTTCCAGGGCAATGCGTTGCCCACTTGCCTGGGCCATTTCACAAACTTTGCGGAGGTTGGTCACGGCAAGTTCCCACTCGGCTTTTTTCTGATCCGGGGGCAAAAGCCTTGCCTTGCCTACTGCCGAATACATGGGGCCTGCCACAAAACCTGCACCCAATTCCGAACTGATGTCAAAGCACTGCTGTATATAGTCAAAACTGGTTTTATGGTAACTGGGATCCTCGTGCGTGAGGTCGCGGGTGGGGCCGAAGGCACCACAGATTACCGGGCGTAGCCCATGGTCTTTCAGTGCCATCCCCAATGCCTTTACCTCGATCAGGGAAGGATCTTCCACGGGTATTTCCACCACATCGTAACCCATTTCTTTGATTTTTGGAAAAAGGGCTGTGGTTTTTGCGTCAAAGGGGGAAGTCCACAGCCATGTACTTACCCCAAAACTTACGTTTAATGCCATTGGTTATAATTTAATTATTTCCTGAAACCTTTGAGGTCTTTTTTGGGACCTCGATGGTTTTTCAACGTCCACTGAATGGGCGTGACTATCCGATATGTAGGCCTTCCCCTCGAAAGACCTTCGGGGTTCCGGAAAACCCCAAAGGTCGGGTATACGAAACCTTTGAGGTCTGAAAAGACCTTATAGGTTTTTTCAACTTACTCCACAATCATCACGCCGTTCATGATGCGCCAGTGACCGGGAACGGTACAAATATAGGGGTATTCCCCGGGTTCGGTGGGAGCCTTAAACACGATGGTTTCACTGGTCTCGGGATCCACCAGACGGGAAGCAGAAAGCACCTCCGGAATCTGTGGTACAAAATTCAACTGTGCGCCCCTGGAGTCCCTGGCCAATTCATCCGCCGCTGCTCCGATTTTTTCCAGTGAACCCTTAGCACCTATCACCAGGTTATGCTGCATAAAATCCTGATTGTCGAAATCAATGGTCACCTGCTGTCCGGCTTTTACCGTGAAACTGGGTTTGTCGAATTTCATTTCATGCTGGATCACCCCCATTTTGATAGTGATGCTTCCAGTACTGCTCTCTTCTGTGGCCTCAGCAGGTATAGCTCCCCTGTCTTCACCCTTAGAGGGTATTGCCAACTTAAGATAAGAGGCCCTGGGGTTCATCCTGCCCCGAAACCAGAAGGTGTCCGGATGATCACCCACCCTGATGGAAGGCCTGTTGTCTTGTGCGATACGCACCCTATTTTCGGAAAATTCTGTTTTGAAGAGCCCGGGTAGGCTGCTGCTGCCCCTCTCTTGGTCGTTGATGGCTAGTGATATTTCTCCATCCGTTAATGCAGCCTGCGCCACAAACTGCTCTTGGGGTAGATTACCTGTACGCACGGTGTATGCCTTGCCCTCCTGCCGCACCACCCAATTCAGGGAGTTGTTTCGCAAATACAGGCTATAGCCGTTTTGTGCGTCCCCATGGGCTACGATCACCCCTTCCAGGGGTTCATCAGCTTTGCTCAGGGTAGCTTGTATGTGGATTTCCTTTCCTTTTACAGAGGGCGGAAATGGAATGCCAGCCCTCCTGTCCAGGTTATATTGTTCTTCTACCAGGCTTTTGGCAATTTTTTCAGGAAGGGTGAGCAGGCTGTCGGGTTTGTTGACTGCATGGATGCTCCTGGTTTCGTCTGCAAAGGCCTGGGGATGGGTTAATACAGCGGCAAAGACCGCTTGGGACAAGTATCCATCTCCGCCATTTTCCTCCCTCATACTCGCATCCTTGATCAGTTTACCAGCAGCCGCCGAACTAGGCATTTCGGAAAGCGTAAGGAAAGCCGTTTTTCTGGTATTTAAATCCGGATCCCTGAGAAGGTCTGTATCCAAAATGGCTTGAAGGGAGGCCTCATTCGAAGGCAACACCAACAAGGCGTTTTTCCTTACCCCTGCAGCAGGATGTTTAAGGGCTTTATACACCACCCTCATCACGTCCTCCTTGCTACCATCGACAGCACCCAGGCCATGCAATGCCCACAGCGCATGCACCGAGGGGCTGTTCAGGCCAATTTCGTCAACGGAGGTATCATCTACCAGCTTAAGCAGGTCATTGATGATTTCCTGGTTTTGCGTTTCCACGATCAGGCGCTGAGCCGTCATCCTCCAAAACATGTTGTCACTTTTCAGGCCTTTGATCAGGTCGCCTTTTTTGCCTTTATCTATACGCATGGGCTGCCCTTCCTTGTTCCCCTTGTACACCATCCGGTAAATACGTCCGTGCTGAGTATCCCGAAGGGGGTTGATATAGGCATTGCCTGCACCGTTTTCAAAGCCCTTGGGAGTGGGGTTGTGCTGTATGATAAAATTGTACCAATCGGCGATCCAAAGGGCTCCGTCGGGTCCTACTTCTGCATGAACGGGGGAAAACCACTCATCCGAACTCGCCAGAATATTAAAGCCATTTTTCTCCACAAACCCGCTGCCCTCCTTTTCAATTATGGCATTATGCAATACCCTACCCGTTGGTTCGGCCACAAAGGCCACTTTGTTCCAATAAGATTTAGGAAACTGCCTGGCGGTATAAAAATGATGCCCTGCCGCTGCAGTGTACCCCCCGTGCCAATCCACCTGTCTTAGAAACGGAGTAAGGTGTGGCATATCATAGTGGCTGTCTATCCCATGTACGGCAAGTGTGGACCCACCGCGCACTGGCCGACGTACATATTTGCTGGGGAAAGCCAGGTAGGCACTATGTTGCCCATTGGCTGTGGAGATAAATACGTTGTTTTCTTCAGTGAAGCCAAGGCCCCAGGTATTGTTAGAGGTGTTTCCAAGGAATTCAAAGTCTTTCCCGTCAGGCCTGAAGCGGTAAACCCCCTGGCTAAAATTAAAGGGCTTCCCGTCGATTTCCCCATTAAAGCCCGAATAGCCCAATACCCCCCAGACTTTGTTGTCAAAGCCATAGCGGAGATTGGATGGTCCGGCATGGGTATCGCTTTTGCCCCAGCCAGTAAGGATGGTTTCCCTATGATCTGCCTTACCGTCACCATTGGTGTCTTTGAAAAACACAAAATCGGGCGCCATGGAAACCAACAGCCCCCCATTCACCCATACCATACTGGTAGGTATGTTAAGATCTTCTGCGAAGACGGTAATTTTATCGGCCTTGCCATCTCCATTGGTATCCTCAAATACCTTGATGCGGTCCTTGCCTCCTTCTTCTCTTACCTCGTTGGGGTAATCTTCTGTTTCTATCACATAGAGCTTACCCTCATCATCCCAGGCTAGCGCCATGGGGTTGATGATATCGGGCTCTGCCGCGAAAAGTTGAAGCTCAAAACCCACGGGGATCTGCACCAATTTCATGGACTCTTCAGGAGACAAGGGTAGTTGATATTGCGGGGGAGGATCCCTTCTTTCGTAATTCGGGATATCGGCATCCTCAAACACCGGTGTGGGAATACCATATTCCGCCACGTTTCGGGTTTTCTCTTCCCCTACTGCCCAAAACACCCCGTTGGCTACCAGCTTATGGAACATGGGTTGGTTCCAGGTCCTTTCGTCATGTCCATAGGCAGTGTAAAACACCCTACCTTTGCCCTGTGTACGTACCCAGGTCCAGGGTTCACGGTGCCCGCCTTCCACCCTTTCCATCAGTACGGTCATGTCAGGGTTTAATTGGCTATGCACATAAGTCTCGTCCCAGGTTTCAAATTCGGAAACCCCTTCCATTACAGGGTGGTCAGGATCTATAATGGTAGCCGTGAAATCCCCGGTTTCGTGTGACTTGAATTGTCCACCTACTGCCTCCACAAACCAATCTGAATTTCTGAAACAAAATGAGGCACTGTGTAGGGGGATCAATGCTCCACCGCCCTCCACAAAGGATTTCAATGCCTTCTCCTGGGATGAACTGATTTCATCATGATTGGCATAAATCATCACCCCGTCATAATTACGAAGGTTGTCCGCATTAAGCTCATTGGGATCTGCGGTATAGGTGAGGTTGATGCCCTGCTGGAAAAGTGGTCTTGCAAGGAGGGGCATCAGTTTTTCGGAATCGTGATGTTGACTTTCATGGCCCAGAAACAACAATTCTATTCTGCGTGGGCCGTCACTTAGAAAGGAGGTCTTGCCTTGTTCCCCACAGCTAAGGAGCAGGAGGGCAAAACAGACGATTAAGCAATAAGATTTTTTGAATGTGTGCATTTGGGTAATATAGTTATGCCGAATAAGGAACGAAGATGGAGAATTTTATGGTAGTTTTCTCCCACTTTTTTATCTATTTCTGACTGTATTTTGTCTTTTTTCATTTGCTCATCCCCTAAAACTGGCATAAATTGCTAAAATAATGAAGAAAGCCTTCCCAAAAACCAGAATTCCCGACAACCGTGCCTTCGTGGCAAAAGAGTTGATCGCACCCTATTTTGACACTAATTGGCATTTTCATCCCGAGTATCAGTTGTTTTTGGTACTGAAGGGTAGGGGCACCCGGTTTGTGGGAGACATTATGAAGCCCTTTCGGGAGTTTGATCTGGTGTTTACAGGACCCAACCTTCCCCATCTCTGGCGTAATGATCCGATCTATTTTGCAAAGGACAGCGACCTGCTTACCCATGGCATAGTGGTGTATTTCCCGGAAAGTTTCATAGGAGCAAACCTGCTGGAAAAGGAGGAGTTTGAAAACCTCAAACTTTTTTTGGCAAAGTCCCATAGAGGGCTGGAAATAGGTGGGCAAACCAATGCCTCCCTGCGGCCATTGATGAAGCAGCTGGTGCATACCTCTGGGTTGGAGAGTATTTCTTTACTCTTTCAGATCCTTCATTTCCTTGCGTCCTCCAAGGATTGCCATCCCATTACCCAGGCCGGCTATACCAATCCCAACAAGGAATCGGAAGAGGACAGGATGAGCCGTGTCTATGCCTATGTAATGGATAATTTCAAGCAAAGGATCGGCTTGGCAGAGATGGCAGGTCTTTGTAACATGACCGAAAGTTCCTTTAGCCGCTATTTCAAATCCCGGATGAACCGCTCTTTTTCCGAATTCCTCACCGAGGTTCGAATAGGGCATGCCTGTAAGTTGCTGCATGAGGAGCTGATGAATGTGAGTGAGGTGGGGTTTGCCTGTGGGTTTAACACCTTGTCCAACTTTAACCGACAATTTAGGACAGTCACGGGAATGACCCCGATGGCCTATAAGAAGGATTTTCAGCAGCGGTATGAATAAAACTCTACCTGCTTGAAATTAAACCTGGCAGGTTTCTGCGCCATTCGAAAAACTAGCTGGCGCCTAATTGTCGTTCCAGATGTCATGGGTGGTGATCCAGGTACCATCTGCCTGTTTTTCCAAAATATTCAGGTATTTGGATTCCCCATGTATGGTTTCCCCTCCATCTTTGGGGTGTAGGGTTACCTTAGCAAAGCCTCTTCCATAGGCCAGGTCTCCGTCCACCTTTACTTCTTCATAACCGCTTTCCAACTCGGTTTCGTATTCATCAAAAATGGATTGGTAATAAGCAGCCACTGCCTCAGGCCCTCTTTTGGTGGCGCCATCCGGGGCCATCAGATAGGCGTCATCGCTGAAATACCTGGCAATTTCCTTGGCATCCCCCTCATTAAAGGCTTTGGCCCGTGCATTGCTCATCTCCGTGATGGCCTGCACATCTGCCGCTGGGTTTTGGGGATCCCTGTCCTGTATTGGCTTGTGTTGTTGGCAAGCTTGGGCAAGGATAAGGACGCTGCCGAGAAATAATAAACTGGGACCAAGGTTATGGACTTTCATGATTCTGAAAAATCTTTTACTGAAATGGTTTTTTTGGCCTTTTCCCATAAAGAGTCTTTTTTATCTTCTTCGTGATACCCATATCCGTTACTGCTATACCCATATCCTGTACCATACCCATATTTTCCGTATCCTCCTATATTGGCTTTAGTGGATAGTCCATTGAGTATAACGTAGAGTTTTTGAACCCCATTTTGAGTTGGAAGTGAATTTATGTACTCACAAGCACTTTTTTCTGAATAATTGTGCCTCAACACCATGAGATTAATGTCTGCCTTCTTAAAAATCTCCAATGTTTCCGATACTAAACCCACTGGGGGACAATCAAGGATTACGATGTCATATTGATTTTTCAATTCTTCGATTAGCTTGTCGAATTTTGGTTGAATTATCAATTCAGCAGGGTTTGGGGGAATTGGTCCAGATAACAATATATCCAAATTTTCATGCCCTGAAGGTTTAATCAATTTCTTCCAATCCACCCTTTTGCTCAAATAGGTGCTTACCCCTTTATCGTTGGTTAGAGAAAAGTCCTCGGCAATCCTGGGTTTTCTCAAGTCAAGGCCTACAAGTATACATTTCTTACCGGATATGGCATAAATCGAAGCCAGGTTAATGGAACAAAAGGTTTTCCCTTCTCCAGAAATGGCCGAAGATAGTGCGATCACCAAGCTATCTTGTTTCGGAGACAAATATCCCATGTTTGCCCTGAGGTTTCTAAATGATTCTGCATGAATGGAACGGGGCTTCTTGAACACTATCAAATTGCTAGGGAATTTACTAAGACCAATAAATCCGGCGAGGGGTACTGAAAGTTTCCGCTCCACCCATTGAGGGTCTTGAATTTTGGTATTGAAAATGTCCCTGGCCGTAATCCATCCTATAGGTAAAAGGGTGCCCAAAAACATGCCAACGAGATAGCTGATTAAGGGTTTGGGAAACACCGGCTTATAATGGGACCTTCCGGGATCAAGGATAGTATGGGTTGGGTTATTGGATGCCCGGGTGATTTCAGCCTCTGCCCGTTTTTCCAAAAGATATATATAAATGTTTTCATTTATGGAGAACTGCCGTTGGATACTGAGCAGATTTCTCTCCGTGGCCGGTAGCCGGTTGACTTCGCGCTCTGTTCTGGCAATCCTGTTATTTAACTCTTTGAGGGAGGATTCGGCATTCTTAATGGCATTTCTAAGGTTTTCCGCCAATGCTTTTTGGGTGTTTCTGATTTTCGAATTCACCTCTCTGACGGCAGGGGTTTGGTCTGAAAAGGTAGCAGTAAGCCGAACCTTTTCCCCCTGAAGTTCCGCTAGAGATATCACCAGCGCATTCAACAAGGGGTCCTGTATACCTATAAATGAAGGGGAAATTAAATCTCCCAATTGATCTTCATTGAGATATTCTTCCATCGACTTATAGTAGGAAAGCGAAAGTTCAATTTTGGACTTCTCCTCCTCAAGCTCTTCGAGGCGATGAAAAATAAGAGCGCCTTCTTCATTCAGGTTAAATACATTGTGAGAACTCCTAAATGATTCCAATCGGTCTTCTATAAAGGAAAGGGAATCAGTAATGCCTGAAAGTTGGCTTTCGATAAAGTTAATGGTGTTGGAAGCTGACCTGTTTTTTTCGTTTAGTTCCCGCTCCAAATAGACCGTCATTAGGGTATTCAGAAAGTCCTCCCCTTTTTTCCGGTTGTCCAAATTTAAGCTTAGGTTCAGCAGCGTGGAGGATTTATTACTTGGTGCCACTTCCAGCAATTCCCTGTATTCTGCCACAAGGGAAGGGGTATCCCTTATTTGGAACAATATCTTTTGGCCTTCTTCCAAACCCAAGTCTGAAATGGAAAATTTGAAGGTTGCCCCGGACAACTCTTCACCAAAGGAAAAATTGCCTTCTTCAATTTCCACATTTTCAATTTCCGTCTTAAAGTTGGGGTCTATGGGATTATATAGGTAAAATTTATCTTTTTCAATGCTGAGTCGAAATTCCGAATCCGATACCTTCTCCACTCCAAGCATTCCTCCCGTGTTTTGTGGGTGGTTCCAATCCACCTCCACATATATAGGGGAGGTTTTATAAAGACTTTGGTTTTTCAGCAACCTACTTTCAAAATAGGTGACGTTAAAATTCAGGTTCTGCAGGGTTTCTGACAATAGGGTATAACTTTTAAGTATGCCCATTTCGTTTTCCACATTGGATTTGGACATATTTAGCCCTGCCTTTTCAAAAAGGTCTCCCCCCAGCATTCCCTTATCCTCATCCTTAATGAGAAGCGTGGCCTCAATCCGATAAATTGGGGTGGATAATTTATTGAAAAGAAATGCCAAAACAATCCCTCCCACAATGAAAGCACCGATAAACTTCCAGTGGGTCAAATACCTGAACAGTATTTCTTTCAGATCTATCTCTTCTTCCTGCGGAAGTTGAGCTTGAGTTTGGGAACCACGTTCCATATGCGTATTAATTAAAAATTAAATTAAGAATCAGTGCCGCAGCAGTGACAGAGGTTACGATAAGCTGCAGGGATTGGGCGAAGTTTTCTCCCGATCCAATTTCTCTGATTCTAAGAGGTTCGGCATAAATCTGGTCATTGGGCTGAATGAAATAGAATGGGCTGTTGACCAGGTTTCTATCATTAAGGTTTACTCTGTGTAATTTTGTGCCATCTGGATATTGACGAATCAGCATGATTTCGTCCCTCTTTGCAGAAACCTTTAAATCACCACTATGAGCGACTGCTTCCAAGATCGTCATTCTATCCTGGAGGACTACATATTTGCCAGGCTTTCTAAATTCCCCGATAGAACTAAACCTGATTCCCCCTAACTTTACTCTAACGAAAAATTCATCGTTAGTAATGTATTTTTTAAGCTCTTCACCAATAGCTTTTTTGATTTCTTTAATGTTCATATCTTGCACCCTGATATAACCAAGCAAGGGAAGGTCTACCATCCCCTCGTTATCCACAGCGTACCCCGTCATGTAAAAGATGTCGCCCCCGGAGCTCGCAGCCATTTGTTGAGGGGGCATGGTCATGGTGGGTTTAACATTGAACAGCTCATTCATATCACTGTCTGTGGTCTGGATTTGGATTTCCAAAATATCATTGTACTGCACCCTGTACTCAGTTGTCTCATACCTGATAAGCGAATCCTCATATATGGGTTCCTTTCCTTCCAGGTTTTGAAGATAAATTAATTTTTTGTTAGGAACGCATGCACTAGAAGCCACGATGGCCAACATACAGCTAAGATGGAATAATCTCATTTTTCTGAGCAGGAATTGGCCTTAGGCCCGTAAATTCAATGGCATTAACTGAAAAGAAGTAGATACCGACACTTGTATTTAGATTCCAGATTACCTGGGTTTGCATCTTTTTAATTAAAGCGCAAATAAATACAAAATTTGGCAAAACTAAAATTAATTTGCTTTAATTGAATGGGCAAGGAAAAATAATAAACACCTTATATATAAAAAACAACATCTTTTACGCAGAAGCAGGGGTAAAGTATTTGTTCAAGGGGTTTGATAATCCCAATACTCTGGCTAATTTTGTGCATTCATTGTTCCTATCATTTCCCAATTAAACGTAGTTTTCCATGCTTGAAGCGCATAAACTGAGAAAGAAGTTGTTTTTACGGACTTTTTCCCTATTAAAACGGTATGGTATGTGGGGTTATGCCGGTTGATGGCATATTATAGGATATGGAACTCAAGTCGATTTTCGCCATTTTATCAATTATTGCCTTAGTTGTCACGCTTTACAAGGGTTGGCTAAGGGCTTCATTTGCCTTCCTTGGAACGGCTTTTTTATTCCTCATTTGTCAAATCATCACACCTGAGGAATTGTTAAACGGGCTTTCGAACAAGCAAATTATTGTGATTTTCCTTCTCATCGGCTTGACTGCGGGAATACAAAAAAATATTGGTTCAGGCTTTTTCTTCAAGTTGTTCAGTCAGAAACTACCTCCGGCACAATTCCGCTTTCGCATGATGGCCTTGGTGGGTGGGTTATCCGCATTTCTCAACAACACCCCTGTGGTGGCATTCATGATCCCCTATGTAAAGGATTGGGCCAGGGCCAATGGGTATCCTGCCTCAAAATTTTTGATCCCCCTTTCCTACAGCACCATATTGGGCGGGATGGTTACCGTGGTGGGGACCTCCACCAATTTAGTGTTGAATGGACTAATCAGCAAGTATGATTATCCCTTGCTGCAATTCGAGGATTTTTTCTATTTGGGGATGCTCGTTTCTTTGATAGGAATAACCTATTTGACCTTTGCCTCCAATTTTCTGTTGCCAAAAAGAGAGGAAAACCAGGATAAAATCATAGAACACCTCAATGAATATTTGGTAGAGACCTTGGTGAGTGAGCATTCGACTATGATCGGCAAGTCCGTAAAGGATGCAGGCCTTAGGAATTTAAAGGAGATTTTCCTTGCGGAAATTGCCAGAGGGGATCAGGAAATCTCACCGGTTTCCCCAAAAGAAGTACTTCAGGAAGGGGATCGGCTATTTTTTACCGGCAATACCAAAGCCATCCTGTCCT
Organism: Cyclobacteriaceae bacterium; assembly: GCA_003565295.1. Taxonomy (GTDB): domain Bacteria; phylum Bacteroidota; class Bacteroidia; order Cytophagales; family Cyclobacteriaceae; genus Pleomorphovibrio. Next base: position 4,248 of record PXCO01000103.1, on the reverse strand, counting down.
TGATTCAGGAACAAAATGGGCTAGTGTTACCCGAAGAGTCCCATGTGTCGAAGTTAGGGCTTTTCCAATTGACGGAAGCGGTGGTGCCTTCCACCAGTTCCCTTATTGGTGAAAGAATAAAAGATAGCGATTTCAGGAACCGCTATAATGCCTCCATCATTTCCATCCACCGAAAAGGGGTAAAACTGAAAGGGAATATTGGTGAGACAAAGGTCCAGGCCGGGGATTTGTTCCTTATGCTTACAGGTAGAAATTACGAAAGGAGCGAGTATCTTAGAGACCTTATCATAGTAACCTTGCAAGGCGAAATTGCCCCCGAAAAAAGGTCATTTAAGCGATTGCCCTCCTTAATAGCCATCTGCTTTCTTCTTGCTGGTATTGTTGGGTATGTGGATTTGTTTTTGGCGGCTTTTGCCGGCATCATTACGTTATATAGTTTTAATGTGCTAAATTTGCCCACCTTAAGGAAAACGCTGGATTTGGACTTGCTCTTTATTCTCGTCTCGTCCTTAGCAATAGGAGTGGCATTAAAGAACTCCGGTGCAGCCAATTTAATTGCAGAGGGATTGAGAATGCTATCCAGCAACGAAAGTCCAGTACTGGCCCTGATCTTGCTCTTTGTATTTACCTTGGTACTCACAAGCCTGGTCACCAATGCCGCTGCTGTTTCAATCATGTTTCCCATAGCACTGGAACTCGGAACTCAATTGGGGCAACCCTTAACTCCGTTTTTCGTGGGGATAGCGTTTGCGGCATCCGGTGATTTTATGACTCCCATAGGGTATCAAACCAACCTTATGGTGATGGGCCCTGGAAATTACAAGTTTGGGGATTACTTCAAGATTGGCTTTCCCCTTACCTTGATCTATGCGGCTACAGTACTATGTTTTATTACTTGGTATTATGACTTCAACTAGGTTTGACTTACGGCTATGACGGAAAACATACATCCCACGGTGTTTAAAATCAATAAAGAGTCCAGAAGCAAGGCACTAGGACAAAGACCTGCCCTGATCTGGTTTACCGGGCTATCCGGCTCTGGCAAGTCCACCCTGGCCAATGGCACCGAACAGGCCCTGACCAAGTTGGGCTTTCATACCTATCTATTGGATGGGGATAATGTGCGCACAGGGTTATGCAAAGACCTCACCTTCACCAAGACCGACCGTGTGGAGAATATTCGCAGGATTGCAGAGGTGGGCAGCCTGATGGTGGATGCAGGACTGATTGTGCTCTCTGCCTTTATCTCCCCCTTTCGCTCGGACCGGGAAATGATCCGAAGCCTTGTGGGCGATGACAGTTTTCTGGAAATTTACGTGGACTGCCCACTAAAGGTGTGTGAACAGCGGGATGTAAAAGGCCTATATCAAAAAGCCCGAAAAGGACTCATCAAGGACTTTACCGGAATAGACTCCCCCTATGAAGCCCCTGAAGATCCTTTCCTAACCATAAAAAGTGCCGAAACGCCTCAGGAAGAGGCCATACAATATATAGTGGATGCATTAGTGCCAAAATTAAATCGATAAAATGGGACAATATTATTTATCACATTTAGAAGAACTTGAGGCTGAGGCCATTTTTGTGATCAGGGAGGTGGTTTCCCAATTTGAAAACCCTGCCCTGCTGTTTTCAGGGGGAAAAGACAGTATTGTGCTTTCCCACCTGGCCAAAAAAGCCTTTTATCCTTCCAGGATCCCTTTCCCTCTGATCCATATAGATACGGGGCACAATTTCCCCGAAACCATCGCCTTTCGTGATGACCTGGTGGAGCGGCTCGGGGTACAGCTCATCGTGGGCTCCGTACAAGAGAGCATAGACAAAGGAAGGGTAAGGGAGGAAACAGGCGCCAATGCCAGCCGGAACGCCCTGCAGACCGTCACCTTACTCGACACCCTGGAACAGCATAAAATTGATGCAGCAATGGGGGGTGCCAGAAGAGATGAGGAAAAGGCCCGAGCCAAAGAAAGGTTTTTCTCCCACAGGGACGAGTTTGGGCAATGGGATCCCAAAAACCAAAGGCCTGAGCTATGGAATCTCTTCAATGGCAAAAAACACATGGGAGAGCATTTCAGGGTATTCCCTATATCCAATTGGACGGAAATGGACGTATGGCAATACATTCAACACCAGAACATCGCATTGCCCTCACTTTACTTCTCTCATCAAAGGGAATGTGTGGTCCGTGACGGGGTGATCCTGGCCAAGTCCGACTTTATCAACCTCAAGCCTGAGGAGGAAATCAAGACCATGACCGTGAGATACAGGACCTGTGGGGATATGCCCATTACCGGTGCGGTGGAATCTGAGGCGGACAATCTGGAAAAGATCATTGCCGAGGTGGCCACTACCCGAACGACAGAAAGAGGTACCCGGGCCGATGACAAGAGAGGCGAAACTGCCATGGAAGATAGGAAGAAAAGTGGGTATTTTTAGTATTAGGGTATCAGGTGATGGAGTGATCCTGTGATGGAATGATATGGGAATAAAGAAATGCAGTGTGGTTTTCGGCCTTTTTCCTTTCCTAAGGAAAGTGACCTGAGGCTAAAAAGCATTTATAACCAAATACAATAGAAGAAAATAATTGAAACGAAGATAATAAAATGAGCATACAAGAAACTAATCAACTCTTACGCTTTACCACTGCAGGGTCTGTGGATGATGGAAAAAGCACACTGATCGGCCGACTTTTATATGATTCTAAATCCATTTTTGAAGATCAAATAGAGGCTGTAAAAACGAGTAGCCAAAAGAAAGGCTTTGATTACGTGGATCTGTCCCTGCTCACCGATGGGCTCAAGTCTGAAAGGGAACAGGGCATCACCATAGATGTCGCCTATAGGTATTTTGCCACTCCTAAGCGAAAGTTTATCATTGCCGACACCCCAGGGCATATCCAATACACCCGGAATATGGTGACCGGTGCATCCACTGCCAATTTGGCCATCATCCTGATAGATGCAAGGAAAGGGTTATTGGAACAAACTTTCAGGCATTCTTTTATCGCCAGTCTGCTCAAAATCCCCCATGTAATCGTGTGTGTGAATAAAATGGACCTTGTGGATTATGATCAGGACACTTTCGAACGGATCGTGAAAGATTACAAGGCTTTCTCCAGCAAAATGGACATTAAGGACGTGCATTTCGTACCCATCTCAGCTTTAAAAGGTGATAATGTGGTGGAAAGGTCCTCGAATATGAAATGGTATGAGGGGCCCACTTTGCTTTATCTTTTGGAAAACGTGCACATTGCCTCCGATCTCAACCATATCGATTGCCGGTTTCCTGTGCAAATGGTGATCCGCCCTCATACGCATGAGCACCAGGACTTCAGGGGCTATGCTGGCCGGGTGGAAGGCGGGGTCTTTAAGCCTGGTGATGATGTGAAAGTGCTTCCATCCGGATTTACTTCCAAAATCAAATCAATTGAACTGAACGGAGAACAGATAGAGGAGGCCTTTTCCCCCATGTCCGTAACCATGACCCTAGAAGATGAGCTGGATATCAGTAGAGGGGATATGCTGGTAAGGCCTAACAATGTGCCTCAGGTAGGACAAGACTTGGACGTGATGCTATGTTGGATGAACCAGAAGCCCTTGTTGGGAAGATCAAAACTCTTGCTCAGGCATACCACCAAGGAATGTCAGGTCATGGTCAAGGAAATTCTATATAGGGTGAATGTAAATACCCTACACCGTGAGGAGGGCGTGGAACAGATAGGGATGAATGACATCGCCAGGGTAAGCATACGTGCGGCTCAACCTTTGTTTTTTGATGCCTACAGGAGAAATAGACAAACCGGTAGCATCATTCTCATCGATCCCGGTACCAACGAAACTTTAGCAGCAGGAATGGTGATATAGGGCATGTTGGCCTTTTTGCTGCGAGCATTTAACTATTCGCTTTTAGCTTCAAGCTGGGTACCGAATGGTTGGGTATGGCATTATAGAGATTGGGTGGCTTGAATTGGGTAGCTGTTAGCCACAAGCCGCTTGCTGAGGAGGGGCAGATGTTTGGGTATGGCTTCAAACTTGGGTATTGCGGTTTATAAAGGTGTAAAGATTTGTTGCTTTGGCACATTTATTTTAGCCATACCCTCCCTTATCTGTGCATCTGTGGCATTTCAACTTTCTCCCCTAACCCATTTTTAAATATTGCTCCCTCTCTAGTGTCATGTTAGGAATAAATTGACGGTCGGATTCCCGCAGAGTAACCTGTGAATTGCGGAGTCCTTTGCGAATATCTTCGGTA
>PXCO01000265.1 GCA_003565295.1 Cyclobacteriaceae bacterium | reverse complement strand
TTCTCAATTTCCAAGCAAAATGCGAGAGCAAAGGCTATAAACTTTGGAAAAGGATCTAGGCTTTTGCAAAAGACTGAAGTCATGATTGTAGAAATTAAACCCCAAAGCTATTCTCTTATCCAAAAGACAGGGAAACTAAGGAATGGCAATTCCCCCTCATTCAGCCGTATTTATTCCAGCGTAATGGTTTTTTCCTTATACCCCCCTCTGGTAGAAAGCAACTTTACTTTCACCTCCACAGGATCATTGGAATTTACCTGAAGCTCAAATAATGCCTCTTTGACCTCCCCTGGCTCCGTGTATCCGGCAAATATGGTTTTGTCATGCAGTTCAGGGGTTACAATTTTCACCTTGGCGTCTTCATGGCCCTTGGTGAGCTCCTTGTCAATTTCCAGCATCACGCGGTCTTCTTGCACGATTTTCACCCGCTTGGCCTGTTCCAAAGCAACGGGTAGTTTTCCTGAATTTGTCCATTGAATTTTTAAACGGTGCAACTCCCCTTCCTTTTCATGTTGCACATCCAGGAGTTCGACTTGGGGCAGGTCCATGGCCATGGCCAAATTAAAAAGGGACTGGTTTCGGATCCATCGCTCAAGTTGCCAGGGAGGGCCATTCTGGGAGAAAAACTTGGGATGAAATCCCCCGATTTCCACTTCTCCCAATTGGGGATGGTCAAACTTTTCCCAATCCTTGAAACCTTCGCTGTTATTTTCTTCGTCGTCCCATCTCAACGCATCGTAGTCGTCGTAGATACCATCACCATCATAATCCTTCATGGCTCCGTTGTTCCAGAGCTCATCCCCATACCAGATGGCCCCATAGTAAAAATAGCCAAAGTCCGGGCCGTGCCCAAAGAGGGGCATGGGCTTAAGGGGATCTCCGGTGATGCGGTTGATTTTGTAGCGGGTCATATAGGTTTCGTACACATCCCCTGCCCATGGGTATCCCGTGATGCTTTGCCCCAGGCTGTCGTAGTGTTCATACAGCAACCTGTCTTTTTCAAACATGGATTCTTCAGAGGTAGAAGTGGAGGGTGGCCGTAGGTGCATGGGAACCCGGGTATCCAAGGAGTTTACCACTGAAATATTGGGATGGGCAAGTAGCCAAAGCACCGTTGACCGGGTTTCCACTTCGCTCAAGGGGTACTCCCCTGCTCCAAATTGGGTGAATCCCCTGCCCGTAGCGTCACCCCCTTGGTCTGGTCTCCAGTTTTCGGGATAGTTGCGGTGCAGGTCAAGGCCTCCAATGCCATCCTCATTGTAGTTGCCGTCGCCATCATTGTCTATGCCCTCCGTGTATACCAGGTAGTCGCCCTTGCCATCCAATACCCTTTTCATCAATCTTCCAGATTGGTCTCTGGGATCAAGGATGTAGTTTGCCTTTTCTTTTTCCTCCTCCGTTACGGCTTTTTTGCGCATCTGGTGAATGATGCCGTCGCCATTTAAGTCCTCCTCCGGATCTTCATCCAATAATCCATCCTGGTCAACGTCATAGGGCCGTACTGTACTTCTGTTTCGTTGTGCGGTGTAGAGGTACATGGTACTGCCGTCCGGGTTGTTTTGGGGCCTGAGGTAGATGGTTTTGGTGTCAATAAGTGCCGTGATTTCAGGGTCTTTGCCATAATTTTCCAACAGGTGTTTGGTGAGCCAGAGCACTGCTTCGCTGGCCGTCACTTCTCCCCCGTGCCTTCCTCCCTCGAAATATGCCGCCGGTTTGTCCGTGTGTTTTCCGGTGGATTTATTGGTAAGTGTCATCTGCAGGATGGGCCTTCCTTCATAGGAGGTGGCTACTTGGTACAGGTCCACGATTTCGGGGTATTGCTCCGACCACTTTTGGTACCAGTGATACATCACCTCAGGGGTGTGGTAAATGTCAAAGGTTAGGGTTTCTCCCGGTTCATATTCCACTTCGGGGAATTGATGCTTTTTAAAAAAAGAGATTCCGTGCCGTTCCCCTTTTACGGTGTAGAAGAGTTGGCTAGTATCCTTCTCTGGCCAAGCCTTTTCGTCAAGCCTTGGGTACTCTTGGGAGAAAAGCTGAAAGGAAACCAGCACTGATAGAAATAAAACAATAACGATTCTCATAGGTGATGTTAGTGGTGGATAACGGATTTGATTTGGATTAGCAAACTATTAAAAATTTGCCAACAGTCTCAATTTTTTTGTGCTTTTGATAGTTCGCAGGCATTCTGGAAAGGAAAACGGCGAATAATCGATGTATTTATTACCTCGGATCCATTTTAAACCTTGCAATGCTCCGACAGTCTCAGCGTTTATATAGCCATTTTCTTTTTCAAAACGATGGCGAAACAAGGTAGATGGGTATTGAGACAGTCCTTTAGGCCTAAAATAAATGGATTTGGAAACAGATCAAAAAACAATAGATGGGTAAAGTGTGTTAAAGTGATATTTTGAATTTTAACCCAAAACCTAGACATTATGATAACCACATATTTGTTTAAGTCGCTTTTCTTGTTGCTGTCTTTTTGGGCAAATGGGCAAGCCCAACAACCCAAACACCAGATACTTATCAAAGATGTTCATGTTTTTAATGGTAAGGATGAGCAACTAGAAAAAGCCAACATTTTGATCGAAGGGAGATTGATCACAACTATTTCGGCAGACCCCATACCCACTGACAGAAGTGCGAGGACGACCATTACAAAGGGAAAAATATAAACTTAATAGAATATCCTGAAACCAATTTTCTACTCATCATGAAGGATGGGGTGATCTACAAAAATAGGCTTGGCGAATGATTAATGGGGTAAAGGGGGGGGGATAATTCCCCCTGTACTTTAACCGTTGATTTTATCAATTGGAGTACAGAGTCATTCTAAGAATCAAGCTTTACTTTCACTGCCCATTTACCGCCGGGTGGAAGGGTCTTCTTTTAGCGATTAAGCAAGTGTCAGTAGTGAGGAAACCATAAACCCACTCAATATGAAGAGTTCACTTTTACCGTATTTTTGCATCGTGATGATCCTTACGTTCTATCAAACCTATGGTCAGTCAGATTCCGTGGTCATGAAAAACAACCAAATTCTGATAGGAGAAATCAAATCCATGGAACGGGGGGTGGCGGTAATTAAGACCGCATACAGTAAGGAAAACTTCAAAGTGAAGTGGGGTGAGATTCAAGCCATCTATGCTGAGTCCATGTTTATCACCTCCACAAAATCCAGCAACAGGCTTTACGGAAAAATCAGCAGTCCAGAGACTGGGATACTGAAAATCGTTTCCACCACAGGGGATGAGTTTTCCTATCCGGTGGAGGACATTCTTTATATAAGGCCCATGGAAAAGGGCTTTTTGGACAGGGTTAGCGCTGGAATTGACTTTGGTTTTACCTTGACCAGGGCCAGAAACCAACGACAGCTAACTACTCGGAGCCACATTGGCTACCTCTCCCGAAGGTGGTCATTCAATGCTGCCTTTAATAAGTTGGTAACCACACAAGATGAGGTCGAGGATATCGTAAGGGGAGATGGAAACCTTACCGCCATTTATTTTTCGGGTAAGGATTGGCTTTCAGTAGCCCGTATGGAGTACTTATACAACACCGAACAACTTCTTGACTTACGGGTCAACACTATGCTTGGCGTTGGCAGGGATTTTTTCAAATCCAATGCGCTTTATTGGCGGGTGTTCGGTGGATTGGCCTTCAACAATGAGGATTATGTGGGTGAAACGATGGATCGACGAAGTGGGGAATTTTGGGTGGCCTCCGAACTGAACCTGTTTGATATCGGGGACTTCAGTCTTCTGACCAACCTCTTTGTTTATCCAAGCATCACCGAGAGGAACAGGCTCAGGGTGGATTACCGGATGGATTTAAAGTACGACCTTCCACTGGATTTTTATATCAAGTCAGGGGTAACGTTAAACTACGACAACCAGCCGTTTCAACCTTCACGACAGACCGACTACATATTTCAGACCACTTTCGG
>PXCO01000063.1 GCA_003565295.1 Cyclobacteriaceae bacterium | reverse complement strand
CTTTTCTTCATTTCATCTATGGTCCCACTTAGGTTAAAGGCATACATGGGCTTCTTGCCGTGCTTATCGGCATACTCGTTGATCACCTTCATGCAGGCATCTACCCTGTCCGTAAACCGGTTATAGGTGGGGTCGCCCATCAGTTCATCGTCCTTGATAAAATCCAGCCCGGCGTTGATCAGGGTATTCACCTGATTGGCGGTCAATGCTGCATCCAGGCCTACACTGGGCTTAATGATGGTGCCTATGACAGGCCTTCCGCTTATGCCAATTTTCTCATAGGTGCCCTCTATACCGAATCCAGGCCCGGGATACACACTTTTATAGCTTTCCGGCAAACTTATGTCCAGTAGCTTGAGGCCCGAAAAAGGGGCTAGCTCAAAAAGGTTTCCGGCAATGGTAGCCATAAGGTTGGGAAGGTTAGGGCCAATGTTTTCCACAGGCCAGCTTAACTTTACCCTTGCCCTTCTAATGGGGCTGCCTTTTTTGGCATGGGGCAAGGAGGGCTCATCCACATTTTCCAGTTCCTCCAGTGCTTCAATTTTTGCGGAATACTTTTCCATCAATTCCCCTGTCTCCCCGGGGATTTTCACAAAGGTGCCGGTGGATTGCTCCCCGGCCATGGTATGGACGGCCTTGTCCAGGGACTGTGAGGTTTCTATTAGGTAGCTGGCACTTAATCTATCGCTCATTGAGTATATAAAACTTTATTCGTATCAGAAGATTCGTAACTAAGAAACACCAATTCCATGGTTTTAAGGTTGTCTTGCCCACTGGTTTCGGCGGGATCCTTTCCTCTAAGGGCATTCAAAATACTCTGGTTGCAGGTGACCACAGAGGAGTGGATAAGGGCATAATCAGGGTCTGCCCAATCATAGTGCGGGGGATCGGCTTTCATCTTTTCACTTCCCTTTCCCTTCTGGGTCAGAGTAATGTGATGATCATAATCTAAACGTATGGAGCCCTGATCACCTTCAATGAGGATAAGGGTCTGAGGAAAGGTTTCCTGCTCCAATTGGGACGCATAGGAAACCTCCACAAAGCAGTTTACCCCACTTTTCATGGTCAAAAGGGTATTGGCCACATCTTCTCCTTTTATGCTTGGGTTGATTTTTTGTGTCTGGCAATAGAGTTTTTCCACGTCCCCGAACAAAAAGCGGCTCATGTCTAAGATATGTACGCCTAAGTCCATAATGATGAACCTGTCCAATTCCGCCAGGGCTGGCTGGTTGTCAAAAACCGGAAATCCGGAGCAAAATGTCATTCGGGCTTTGAAAGGTTTACCGATTTTCCCTTCCTTCATCAGTTGCTTGCATGCTCTGATGGGGGTCTGGAAGCGGAAGTTCTCATGGATAAAATACTTTACTCCGGCTGCCTCACAGGCCTCTACCATGGACTGGCAAGTGGCGTAGTCTTCGGCCATGGGTTTTTGACAGATCACATGCACCCCGGCTTTGGCAGCCGTTTTCACCAGTGGGGCATGGGAGGGGATGCTGGAAATGATGTCCACGAAATCCAATTCCTCTTGTTCAAAAAGGCTGTCTGCATTGGTATATACCCTGGGTATGCCGTGCTTTTCGGCCATTTTTTTGGCTTTTTGTTCATCGGGGTCGCAGATGGCCATTAATTCCACCCCTCCCACCTGTTTCCAGGCACTTATTTGATAATTGGCCCAGAAGCCGGCACCAAAAACCGCAAATTTCAATGTGTTTTCCATGATCCACTTTTTTATTCAAAAAAACCTAAAGACTGAAGATAGGCTATGCTTTTCTTTGCCCATTCTTGCTCTATTTTCACTGTTTCTTCTATGTTTTGCTCTGGAGGCGTCCAAAGTTCCAAGGTGCATGACTGGCATCTTCTGAAGTTTTTCAGCTTTTCAACAATATCCGGTATATCCAAAAACCCTTCACCAGCAGGGGTGCCAAACACTTCAAATCCCATTTGATGGTCTTTTCGTTTGATGCTAAAATCCTTGATGTGAAAGTTGATGGTATGGGGGATTAGCTGATCCAGCACCTCATGAATGCCTTCCCCTGCCCCCAAGGAATTGACCGAGTCCAGGCAGATGCCCACCTGCAATGGGCTGGTCTGATGAATGAATTGTACAAGTTCCTTGCTAAGAAAACGGTCGTGATTCTCTATAGCAAGGGGAAGTCCTGCCTCTCCTAGGGAGGTGAGTCCCTCCCGTATGATGTTTCTATGGTTTCGTGGTCGGGTTCATAACCCTGCTCATCGATGACAAAGCGGAGAAAGGGGGATTCCAGGATTTTTGCGATATGGATATACCGGGTCAAGCGTTCAGGGGTCAATCCTCTGGCCCCCACCTCCAGTCCGATACCCATTTCTTGAGCCCTGTGCTTAAACTCCCTCAATTCCTCCTCAGTCCACTGATACAAGGGGATATTGTCGGCTAGTTGTACAAGATTTACGCCTAATTCTTTTGCTTTAAGCAATAACCCTAAAGGTCCAATGGGGGCGGAAGGTTTTTGTTTGCCTACCCCTATGGACCACGTATACGTATATGAGCTAATGCCTAATTTCATGTGTTTATAATTGTTTTCCAGCGGTCATTACCTGTCCCGAACTTGTTTCGGGAACTTGCCCCGTACCGCAGGTCGGGGTGGAATCTCGCTACGAATAATCATCCCCCTGTGTGACGTGCTCGTCATGCCCTGACTGCCGTCAGGACAGGCTCGATTTCATGTGTTTATAATTCTTGTCGTTTTACACCAGTTTGGAAACTACTATGATCACCAGGCCAATCAGGTAGCAAATAAACATCCCTGCCAATAGGCGACCGGTTTTTCGGTCGGATCCTGCAAATTCCTTCCAGATAAATACCCCCCAGATGGCCGCCACCACCGGTGCAGCATTGCTGAGGGCATAGGAAATAGCGGGGCTTCCCGCCCCCACGGCCATAAAGCTAAGGACCATTCCCCCCATCCATATCAATCCCCCCGCCCAGCCGGCGGCGTGCTCCTTGATCGTGGCCGCCTTATAGCCCTTCATGGACACGGGACTCCCGTGCACCGGATACCTCATAAAGATGGGATTGGCGATAAGGGTGCAGATTAGGGTGCCTATAGAAAAGAAGAAGACCGCTGTGAAGGGGGTCAGGTTTCCGGATCCCCCGGCCACATAGGCATTGTCCATGGATTGCACCACAAAACCATAGAAGAAGGCAATGAGAACTCCAGCGATCACGGCAACCACTATGCCCTTGGTGGATGCCTTGCTATCTTCCCCCTCCAATTTTTTATAGGATTTACCGGAAAAGAAAATCGCAACGATGATGAACAGCACCCCCACTAATAATAACAATGGTGAACCCTCGGTGGAGCCTTTGTCCATGTATTCCAAAAGGAAATTATACCCAATTCCCAGTACCCAGGCCAGTCCCCCGCCTATGGGAAAGGCCACCGCAAGGCCTGTTAGGGCAATGCCCGCCACCAATAGGAGATTGCCCAGGTTCCATACGATTCCTCCCAGCAGGGCCATCATTATACTGCGGGTTTCTGCCTGCGAAAGATCTTCCCAGAACGTCCGTCCCTCTGTACCCATGGAGCCCAGGGTGATGGCAGCGATGAAGGCGGTGATCAAGATACCGATAATCAAATCCCAGTAATAGAGTTCAAACCGGTAGTTACTGGCCATTTTTTGGGTGTTGGCCCATGAGCCCCAGCAGATCATACATGTGATGAATGCTAAAATGGCAAGGGTGTAATTCTCAATCAGGATCATATAAGGTTATTTTGGGGCTTATTGTTTTGGGCTATTTTTGATAAAGTAAATAAATCAGTTAAGGGAATTGAAAATTGAGAATTGAAAATTCAAGTTTTCAACTCAATGCTCACAGCCTTTAACGCACTCACGTTAAGTTCTTGCTTGTCCAGTTGGGGGTAGAATGCCTTAAAAGGTAGGAATTTAACCTGACTTTTAAAAATACAAGT
>PXCO01000337.1 GCA_003565295.1 Cyclobacteriaceae bacterium | reverse complement strand
TGGCCCTGCGGAAGCAAATGGGCGGACTATGCACTTTTTATCGGATTTGATTTGTATGCCATGGTGGAAGCGAAAAAATATGCTTCCGATATTTCCACGGACTTGAGTCAATCCAAAATTTATGCGGAACTACTCGAACCCAAATATGAAGCAGCACTCTTGGGCGAATGGCAGGGGTACAAAGCACCCTTTCTGTTTTCTACCAATGGGCGACCCTATCTGGAGCAGATCAAGACTAAAAGTGGGGTTTGGTTTTTGGATGTAAGAAACAACCATGGGCGCTCCAAGGCCCTTAAGGGCTGGTACAGTCCGGATGGTTTGATCAAATTGCTTGAAAAAGATATACATGCCTCTGAGGAGAAACTGAAGAGCGAAACGGTAGATTTCCTTGAAAGTCCATTGGGGCTTGGATTAAGAAAATACCAATTGCATGCCATTGAGGAATTGGAAAAAGTCCTGTTGGGAGATCCTAACCGGTCCAGGGCCTTGATTACCATGGCGACGGGTACCGGAAAAACCAGAACGATCATCGGTCTTTGTTACCGACTAATCCAATCCAACCGTTTCCATCGGATTCTTTTTTTGGTGGACAGAACGCTCCTCGCTACCCAAGCCATCAATGCATTCAAGGACAATAAGATCGTTGGCCTCAATACCTTCTCGGAGATTTATGGGGTCAAGGAGCTGGGGGAGAAAATACCCGAACTGGATACCCGTCTGCATTTTGCGACAGTTCAGGGTATGGTCAAGCGGGTTTTTTACAGTGAAGAAAGCGAAGTCCCACCTGTGGACCAATACGACTGCATCATCATCGATGAAGCACACCGAGGATATCTGATGGACCGTGAGATGGATGAGGATGAGCTGGATTTCAAAGATCAGCGGGATTATGTGAGCAAATACCGCATGGTGTTGGATTATTTTGATGCTTTTGCAGTTGGGTTGACAGCTACTCCCGCGCTGCATACCACGGAGATTTTTGGGCCGGCGGTCTATACCTATTCCTACCGGGAAGCGGTGATCGATGGCTACCTGATAGACCATGAACCGCCCTATATCATCAAAACCCAATTGGCTGAAGAAGGCATTGTCTGGGAAAAGGGAGCACAGCCCAAGGCATTGGATAGGGAGACTAATCAAATTGTGGAACTGGAAAAGCTGGAAGATGAACTGAAAATCGAAATCGCAGGATTCAACAGAAAGGTAATTACCCCGAGTTTTAACCGAACTGTTATTCAGCAATTGGTCAAGGAACTGGATCCTGACGGGGAGGACAAGACTTTGGTCTTTGCCGCTACTGACGAGCATGCGGACATGGTGGTGCAATACCTGAAAGAGGAATTTGAAGCGATTGGGGTGGAGGTGGCCGATGATGCGATCCAGAAAATCACCGGGAAATCCTACAATCCCCAAGAACAGCTGAACCGATTCAAAAATGAAAAACACCCCAATATAGCCGTGACAGTGGACCTGCTGACCACGGGAATTGATGTGCCTTCCATCAGCAACCTGGTTTTTATGCGCCGGATCAAGTCCAGAATTCTCTATGAACAAATGCTGGGCAGGGCCACACGTCGCTGTGATGAAATTGGCAAGGAGGTTTTTCGGATTTATGATGCCGTAAAGATTTACGAGACCTTGGAGGATTTTACCCAAATGAAACCGGTGGTTGCCAATCCCAAAGTCAGTTTCCAGCAATTGGTGGAAGAACTCAAGGTAATTGATCAGGGGGATCGTGCCAAAAGACAGGTGGAACAGTTGGTCGCCAAAATACAGCGGAAAAAGCAATACCTGGAAGACGATCAAGAAGAGAAGTTTATATATAATGCCAAAGGTGCCCATCCGGATGAATTTCTGGAAGACCTGAAAAACCTGGATACCCCTGCCGCTGTGGAGAAAATCATGCAGCTTTCAGGACTTTGGAAATTCCTCGATGAACTTAGGCCTGAGGTGGCTTTGCCTTTGGTTTCAGATCATCAGGATAAATATTTGGGAACCGAACGTGGCTATGGTAAGGCCAAAAAGCCGGAGGACTATCTGGATAGCTTTGCCCAATTTATCCAGGAAAACCAAAATAAAATCGAAGCCCTGAAAATCGTCTGTAGCCGACCTACTGAACTGGATCGTAAGGCCTTGAAGAAATTGATGTTGGCACTGGATCAAGAAGGGTACAATACCCCTACCCTCAATGCTGCATGGAAAGCAGCCAAAAATGAAGATATTGCAGCCGATATCATTTCCTATATCCGAACGCTATCTTTGGGAAGTTCACTGATCAGCCATCAAGAGAGGGTCAAAAAAGCCGTGGACAGCATCCGTCAGCTCAAGGATTGGAACAAAACCCAACTCAAATGGATAGACCGCTTTGAAAAGCAACTGCTCAAAGAAACGGTTCTTAGAAAAGAAGACCTCAACGAGGATCCATTTAATAAAGATGGTGGGTTTGATCGCTTGAATAAGATTTTTGAGGAGCAATTGGAGGAAGTGATTGCTAAGATCAACAAGAATTTATACGCCTAAACAAGTACCATGAGTGCAGAACAGATAGCAAAGAAACTTTGGGAACTATGTAATTTGCTTCGTGATGACGGAGTGACCTATCACCAGTATTTGAATGAACTGACCTATATCCTTTTTTTGAGATTGTCCGAGGTGAAGAAATTTGATCAGGATATCCCTGAACAATATCGCTGGTCCAAGATCAAAGCCATCAAGGACAACAAAGAGCTGTTTGATACTTACCGTGACCTTTTGGCCAACCTTGGCACAATGTCCACCAACGCCACCATCACTGAAATCTACACCAATGCCTCCACCACGCTGAGGAAGCCAGTCAACCTGCGTACCCTGATCACCAATATCGATCAGATCGACTGGTTTGAGGACGAGGAGCAGGACAAGATCGCCAGTATCTATGAAGAACTACTGGAAAAGAATGCCGGGGAGAAAAAGAGCGGTGCCGGGCAGTACTTTACCCCAAGACCCCTGATCAATGTGATGGTAGGACTGTTGGCTCCCAAGGTCGGAGAAAGATGGAATGACCCGGCGGCGGGGACTTTCGGCTTTATGATCTCGGCGGATGAATACCTGAAGCGCAAGTATGACGATTACTATGCCTTGAGTCAGGCAGAGCGGAACTTTCAGATCCATGAAGCCTTTTCAGGATGCGAATTGGTGCAAGATGCCCATAGGCTGGCTTTGATGAATGCCAAGTTGCATGGCTTGGAAAGCCCCATTGTCCTGGGAGATACGCTGACCGAACTAGGAAAGAGTTTCAAAAACTACGATGGCGTGCTGGCCAATCCCCCATTCGGTACCAAGCAGGGAGGAGAGCGGCCTACCCGGGATGACTTTACCATTAAGACCTCCAACAAGCAGCTGAATTTCCTGATGCATATCTACCGATCCCTAAGAAGGGATACGGGTACGGCGAGGGCTGCGGTGGTGCTTCCTGATAATGTACTTTTCGAAGACAATGACGGGCAAAAGATACGCCGTGACCTGATGGACAAATGTGACCTGCATACCGTGCTGCGTTTGCCTACGGGTATTTTCTATGCGGCCGGTGTGAAGACCAATGTGCTGTTCTTTACCCGGGGCAAAAAAGAAACCGGCAATACCCAGCGGGTATGGTTTTACGATATGCGGACTAATGCCCCAAGCTATGGGAAGCGAACCCCCTTTACCCGTAAGGCATTTGCGGATTTTGTAAAGGCCTATACAGGAGGCTTGGGTTTGGAGGAAGTGAAGGACAACTACGATGGAACGGTGGATGATGCCAAGCGCCAGGCCATTCAAGATCCCCGATGGCAGGTGTTTACCCGGGATCAGATCGCTGCCAAAAAGGATTCTTTGGATATAGGCCTGATCGAGGATGAGAAGGTTAGCAAAAATTCAGAGCTGGGTCAGCCCTTGGATATTGCCAAGCAGGCGGCAGAGGAATTGGATGCCATT
>PXCO01000383.1 GCA_003565295.1 Cyclobacteriaceae bacterium | reverse complement strand
GCCCGACGAAGAAGTGGAGCAGGATTATTTTCGGCTGTTTAGGGTGGGATTGAAAATAGAAGACTAGTATGCGAAATTTATCTTACCTAATGCTTTTGATGATTATTTCCTGTAAAGGAAATATTGAAAAAACTGGATCGGATTATTTTACCAACCTGCAATTTTCGGTAGATACCGTGATCATCGATCCGGGTGATGAAATTATCTTTTTAAAACACCAACTATTGAATTCGGACATGGGCACGGACGGTAGGTACTTTTATAATTTTAATGGTGATGACCATACCCTTGAAAAAATTAATCTAGATGAGTTGCGCTTGGAGGAAAAATTCCCTTTTGAAAAGGAAGGACCCAACGGGACCGGGCCCGGGATTGGAGTGATGGGAATTGTCGATGAAAACCATGTTTCCATTACGGGTATGTATCAGAGCTCATTATTCTCTATGGAAGGAGAAAAGTTAAGGACTGTCTATTATGAAAACTTCTCTTTGGCGGAATGGCATAATGGGGGAGATCTATTAGCGGGAGATAGGGTGTTATTGGATCCCGACTCTAACCGAATATACGGATTGATCCAAGGATACGAGGATAAAAGTATGGTTTTAGGAATCCTTTATTTGGACGAGTTTGAAATTTCTAGAATTGAATTGAAAAGCTTTGAGAGATTGTCTGATTATAGCTTCGAATACACGATCTCAGGAAAGGCCACAGTTTTTATGAGCCAATCACCAAAAGTGGGTATAAAAAAGTTTGGTAAAAAAGTCATTTTGTCTAATGAGATCACGAGTGCCCTGATGGGATACGATACGGAGATGGACTCCCTTTTTATGAAATCATATACGAGCCAACTAACAGCCAACCAAAAAGAGAAAAAGTATAAAAAAGTACATGAAACTCCTGAGGAATATGGGCTTGAATATGCGAAGTATAAACAGGAGATTAATTTCATGCCGCCGTTTTGGGATCGGGACGGTCAAATGTTTCTCCGGTTTTCCTATATTGAAAATGAAAGCAGAACAGATGTATATTTAACGGCTTATGACGAAGGATTAAACCAAATTGGAGAAACCTTAGTCCCACAATTGACTAAAAAACCAGCAAAACATTTTGCCAAGAATGGGAAAATCTGGATTTATGAAAATTTAGAAGATGAAATGGGTTTTGTTCGGTTAGAGATGAAAAACAATAATTTTCGGTAAAGTATCCATGTTCTATTTCCATTTGACTGATCTTGCCAGGAGGGTTAAAAATGGTTAAACCTGTCTGCCACGAGGTGGTATATTCCTCAATATGGAATAGGTTTATAAAAATTTATTTTATCCTAAGGGATCAAACGAAATGATGAGGGGTTTAACAATTTTAGTAGTTATTTTAACTTTCATCTCCTGCCAAAGGGAACCTACAGAGGTTGATAGTCCTGATTTAGCGTATGCGGTAGATACAGTGATGATTGAAACAGGTGATGAAATTCTTTTTTTGAGATATCGGCTAGCTGGTGCGGACATAAGTAGTGACGGGAAATACTTGTTAAATTATAATTTAGACGACCATACCATTGAGAAAATAAATTTGGATGAATTGCGGCTGGAGGAAAAGCTCCCTTTTGAAACGGAAGGGCCCGATGGTACAGGTCAGCATGTTAATTTTATCCATAAATTAAAAGGGGATTCAATTTTTATTAAATCATTTGGTCAATCCGCCTTGTTTCGAGAAAATGGGGGGTTGGTCAAACAGGTTGACTGGAGAAATGCCGTTGACGCAAAAGGCCTTCGATACGGAGATATACCGCAGAACGAGTTGGCCGTTGATTCAGGTGATTTGAAGGTGTTTGGGTTACACTATAATAATGAGAACAAGGAAGTTTTTCTGGATGTCTTGTCGGTAGCGGAAAATAGGGTAAAACGACACGATATTGATACCCAAAAATCCTATCAGAAATTCGTTTTAGCCCTTGAGGATCCGCAGGCCCGTACCTTTATGGATCCCTATGTTTATATGACCCGTGAAAACAATCTAATATTGATCAGCCATCAATATTCCAATGAGGTTTTCCTGTTTAATTCCGAGGGGGAATTTGAACAAACCATCCATTATGAACCTAAAATGACCCCTAAGCGGGCCAAAGACCTGGGAGGAATGAATTTTAGCTCCAATGAGCAGATTCAAAATGAGTATCGACAGCTTTTGGAACAGGTAAGGTTTGGACCTCCGGTGTGGGACAGTGACAAGCAACGGTACCTTCGTTTATCAGCAAAAAGAATTTTCTCCGAGCAAAGGGAGGAAGGCTCAAATCTGCCTGAAGTTCGCGAAGTTACTGTGTACCTGTCTGTATTTGATGCCGAATTCAACTTAGTTGCGGAGGCTGTAATCCCTGAACTGGAATCTGAGTCTGTCAGGTACTTTGCCATGGATGGGAAGCTTTGGGTGTATCAGAATTTTTCGGATGAACTTGGGTTTTTGGTGCTGGATTTTTGATCCGTAGGGCAACCTGATTTATCTGCACTCAACAGGGTCAGGTATTGGTAGGAGTTTACCGCGAGTGATTCCAAGTATAAATCAGTAAGCCCTTAGGATGCCCATGTTCAACCCTTAAGTAATACTAGTGTAAGTGACTGGTTTTTATTATCTTTATAACTCCTTCAACTATCTTGTAATCCTTATGGAAGAGCAACCAGATAAAAACATGGTCAAAGAACCTGACTTTGCTTACGGCTCCTACACCTATGCAGATTACCTTTCTTGGGAGATAGATGAAATGGTAGAACTGATCCGCGGAAAGGTATTTCGACAGGCTGCCGCACCCCGTGTGATCCATCAGCGGATTTCCGGGAAAATTTTCAATTCCTTGTACAATTTCCTGGAGGGTAAGCCATGTGAAGTATTCGCTGCACCCTTTGACGTTCGCCTACCCGTGGCTTCTAAGCGGCATGAGGACATTGACACCGTTGTTCAACCTGACCTTTGTGTGGTATGTGATCCTGAAAAGTTGGACGAATTGGGCTGCATGGGTGCGCCGGACTTAATTGTAGAAATACTTTCTCCCGGCAACAATAAAAAGGATCTAAAATTGAAATACGAGGTATATGAGGCTTCCGGGGTAAGGGAATACTGGGTCATCCATCCCGATGAGCGAACGCTTTTAATCTATTTTTTGGACCAGGGACAATTCCGTGCGTCCCGTTTGTATACCCTGGGTGATAGAGTAAGTTCGCAAGCTGTACCGGGGTTTGAATTGGAGTTGGATAGTGTATTTGTTGGGTTATAATCTTTTTTCACGTTGGTAAATATGGAGACCTCTTAATTACGGTTTTTCGTATTGCCGTACTTAAATCGAGGTAGTTTCCTTATCTTTATACATTGATAATCAACGGTTCAACCTATGGAAAAAAACAAGGATAAAGAACAGGTAAAAGAGCCCTTCACGGATTATGGCACCTATACCTATGCAGATTACCTTAGCTGGCAAATAGATGAAATGGTGGAGTTGATCCGGGGAAAAGTGTTTAGACAGGCGGCCGCTGCGCCGAGACGTATTCATCAGGAAGTCACGATGATTTTGGCGAACAGGTTCTATGAATTTTTAAAAGGGAAACCTTGTAAAGTTTATCCACCACCCTTCGATGTGCGGCTTCCGGTAGCGTCGAGAAGGCATGAGGATATTGACACTGTCGTGCAGCCGGATCTTTGCGTGGTCTGTGACAAGGAAAAGCTGGATGAGTTGGGTTGTGTAGGTGCGCCGGATTTGATAGTAGAAATCCTCTCTCCGGGAAACAATAAAAAAGAGCTTCAATTAAAATATGAAGTATATGAGGCGTCGGGAGTGAAGGAGTACTGGGTTATCCATCCTGATGAGCGTACGTTACTTATTTATACCCTGGATGGGGGCAAATACCGTTCCTCTCGATTGTTCACCTTAGGGGATAGGGTAAGTTCCCAGGCCGTTCCGGGCTTTGAGCTGGAATTGGATGATGTTTTTGGGGAAT
>PXCO01000147.1 GCA_003565295.1 Cyclobacteriaceae bacterium | reverse complement strand
TTGAACCCCCGGCCCCCCCGACGTTTAAGTCGGGGTGCTCTGAACCAACTGAGCTAAATTCCCTTTTCTAAATCCTCAAGTTGAACCCCCGGGCCCCCGACATGTAAGTCGGGGTGCTCTGAATCAACTGAGCTAAATTCCCTTTTCTAAATCCTCAAGTTGAACCCCCGGCCCCCCCGACGTTTAAGTCGGGGTGCTCTGAACCAACTGAGCTAAATTCCCTTTTCTAAATCCTCAAGTTGAACCCCCGACCCCCCCGACGTGTAAGTCGGGGGGCTCTGAACCAACTGAGCTAAATTTCCGATTTATAATCTTTCTATATTTTGACTATAAAATAGGATTGCAAATCTACTGCTTATTTTCATTTGATCAATAGAACTACTCATTTTTTCATCCCAACCATTTCCTATAGCTTCATTTTCAGAAAGTTTTATTTGGACTTTTTAAATTCTTAAGTTTAAAGACATGTTGCTTTTAATTCCTAAAGATATATTGATCACAAATTATTCCGGCATACCTAAAAAATTTAATGCTGCATCTATTATTATTAAGTCATGAATTTCATATCATAACCATTCAAGAAACCTCAAATTTATCATTAAGATCATGTCAGCATACATCATCGCGGATATCAAAGTAAACGAACCCAAGGAATATGATACCTATAAAAAGCTCACCACCGGCACCTTGGCCAATTTTGGGGGCAGGTTTATCGTAAGAGGGGGGCAAAGCGAGACCTTGGAAGGGGAGTGGAAGCCTGAGCGGGTAGTGGTGCTTGAATTCCCCTCCATTCAAAAAGCCAAAGCCTGGTGGGGTTCCCCCGAATATGCCCAGGCAAAGGAAATAAGGCAAAGGACGGCTGTCACCAAAATGATTTTGGTGGAAGGGGTGTAAATGCGAGAAAAAATCTTCTCCAAGATCACCAAGGTTTTTACAACCTGTTTGCATCGAGGGAAAATGATAGAAATGCGCTCAACGCTGGATCTTAACCCCTGATGGGTTTTAATGATGAGTTGAACTATCAATCATGGCTATTACCAGATTTAAGTTCAGGCCTTCTTGGCCATAGGCTTAAGGGAGGTCAAATCTGCGATTTTAATGATTTTCCCGGTTTCTATGCTGTTCCTGGCGGCAATTCCTATCAAGGCCGACATGGCTCCATCCCTGGAACCTGCAGATTGTTTGTAAAGGTCCGGACCGTCGGGGTTCCTGAAGATTTTATCCTTCAGCCTTGGGTCCGAACCCCCATGCCCTCCTGATTGAGGGATCACCTGTATGGTATTCACGTTTCCGAAAAGATTGGTAATCGTGATTTCCTGATAGGGCGGTACACCTGTCGGCATAGAGGACTTAATCCAGGCGTCCAACCTGCCCTTGGTCCCGTTTATGGCAACCCTAAATCCTTCATAGGGAGAGAAGGCAGTAAGGGAGTAACTCACAGGTACCCCGTTTGCATATCGGTATTGAACCGCCATGGTATCATAAATATCAATTTCTTTGCGGAACACACACCCATCGCGTAGGTAGCCATCATGGTTTTCATGGTCCACATAGAGCTCCATTGCCCGCCTATCCTTGGTAATATCCCAATAGAAATCACAATTCGATTGATGGGGACAAGTCCTACAGTGAGAATGGTTGATGGAACTGTTTTTTAGCCCGTAAAAATCAAGTGAACCATAAGCATAAACCTCTTCCGGTTCCGAATCCATCCAATAATTAAGGGTATCGAAATGATGCGTGGCTTTATGCACCAAGAGCGTGCCCCCGAATTCTTTTTCCCCATGCCACCTTCTAAAATAACTCGCCCCATGACTGGTGTCCAGGTACCAGTTCAGGTTCACGGATTTGATGTCCCCAATCTCACCGTTGCGGAGCAATTCCCAAATTTGCTGCACATAAGGGGTATAGCGCATGTTGAAAGTGACAATCACTTTGTTTCCTGTCCTTTCCTCGGCATCAAAAATGGCCTGGCATTTTTGCTCGTCAGTGGTCATGGGTTTTTCGGAAATCACAGTCAGGCCAGCTTCCAATCCTTTGATGATGAATTCATGGTGGGTGGAGTCCGTGGTGGTGACGATCAGCGTGTCCGGCTTGGTTTCCTTGATCATTTTGTCAAAATCCGTATAAACTGGGCAAGAAACCTTCATTTGTTCCTTTGCATACGCCACCCTCCCAGGGTTAATGTCACAAAGACCGACAAATTCAATGATGTCATGGTAAGCCTCCTGTACCGAAGACCCCCACATGCCTATCCCCCTGCTACCAGTCCCCACTAAAGCCAGCCTTTTTTTAGCTTGGTGGAACCCATAAGCTGCCAGTGGGGATAAAAAGGATGAGGCTGCCAATAATCCCGTGTTTTGGATAAATTTCCTGCGATTTAGGGTTTCCATGTTGCTGTCGTTTTATGTCTTTCTTAGGGTTTTTCCGTATCAAAATTGGAAAATGGATTGTCCCGCTTGGTTTAACAATTTTCCTGCTCTGTCAAATTCATGGCGAACATCCGGTAATCTATTAAATTGATGAGGAGTTCCAAAATTGTTTTTCAGATTGACCGCTTCGGAGCAAGTTAGTAAAAGGACACATAACATCCCAATCCCCATTAAAACACCATTCTTCATAAATACCCCTTGAAAGTAACTGCTGAAAATTTTAATTAGGTCCAATTCAGGATTTCTAATGCGTTGTTCCGGTATAACTTTTCAAGTACCGAATCCGGAAGCTCCAATCCGTAATACTTCCACCATGATCTTCCCGGCATGTGCTCATCGGCACTTTCCAGAAGGCGCCACCAGCCTTGGTACATCCCCTTGTCCATACCCATATCTGTTCCAAATAAAACCCGGTCACTGTATTGCGAAAGAAATCTTGCGGCAGCCCTGGGTTGCCTTCCTATTTCATAGTCACGGGCCGAAATATCAAGGTATAGGTTGGGGTGGTTTTCCAATGTTTGCCCCAGCCTTCCAAGGTCATTCCCAAGATTGGCTAGGTGGCAGGCAATGAATGTGGTATTTGGATGCTTGGATAAAAGCCTTGGTAGAAAAGCCAGCAATTCGTCATAACCTAATCCGTCATTTCCGTATTGGTTAAACTGTTGGAAAATTGGTGTCCTTTCCTGAAAAACATCCGGTGGCTGCCAGGAAGAAGGATGGTCGGCCAGATGGAGGTTGACGGGGATTTTCAGTTCCGCACATTTCCTCCAAAAGGGATCTATCCTGGCATCATCTATATGTAGCCTTTCATCGGGTGAAAGCCGTGGATCCCCGGTAATCCCATAACCTTTATCAGTCACCTCCCCTACACCCCTTGCGCCCATTTCAAAGCAACGTTGCAGTTCCTTTACCGCTTTTTCCGGGTACTCCGGTTTATCTATATCACTCTTTTCAATTCCACAAAAAAGCTGAAACCGGTCAGGGTAGGAGTTGAGGTAAAAATCCACCATGGTGTCAAAAAGTGATCCGGTGGCCACTGTTAAAATGATGGATTTCTCAATGCCTACCTCATCCATGGTTTTCAACCATTCTTCCAATGCTTTCCTAGGCCTTTTGCCCTGTATTCGTGCAGGATAATGGTGTAGATGTACATCGATAACGGGTAATTTGGCTTTTGGGATATAGGTCTCTTCGGTGACTAAAGAGGACCTGGGGGCATAATCTTTTAAAAGTACATCATCCATAGGACCTGGTCCCAACGGTACCCCGGGACCACTCCATGCTCCATACCTGACTTTCAGCCATTCCGGGTCAGAAGTCCATTCCTTACTTATAGGGGCTTTCACTTCTTCTTTTCTCTCGGGATTGCAACCCTGTAGGTAGCTTAAACTGGAGGCACCCAACCCCATCCAACCTGCACTTTTTAAAAAGCCCCTTCGATTTTTTTTCATCTGTTTATAATTTGTTTTTCAGCGGTCATAACCTGCCCCGTACCGCAGGTCGGGGTGGAATCTCGCTTTGATAATCATCCCTCTGTGTGAGGTTCTCCTCATGCCCTGACTGCC
>PXCO01000394.1 GCA_003565295.1 Cyclobacteriaceae bacterium | reverse complement strand
TCATAAACCACGAATTCCCCCTCTTTTATTTCTGTGCCCGATCCAAAAGTCGTGCTGTGAGAATATGACTCCCCATCTACCGGAACAGCGGTCACTGGACTTCCTTTTTTGGCAATCACAACCCTTCTTTCCCCATTGCCCCTGGTGAAAAAATAATAAAACCTATCCCCGTCAAGGTTACTGGTTTGGAAGGAAGTGGCAGCTACGGTAGGTTTTGATGCTGTAAGTTGACTACCTCTGGCACCTGGCCGTAAGTAAACCTTTCCATTGTTCCCATTGTATTCGAAAACCGCAAAGTGGTAAGTTCTATTCGGATCAAGGTTACTTATATTGCGACTTGAAGCCGTTCCCACATACAATACATAGTTTCCTTCCCCTATTTGCCTTGCACCGTAGTTAGCAGAAAAATTATAATTTATAAGGTCTTGAGGCTCCACGTTAACCGGTTCATCAGCTCTTGCGATTAATATGCGTCCATTACCGTTTCCATTGACCCAGTTGACTGTCATCCCTGAACCGAGTACATTACTGAATGTAATCCCGCTTACTTGTTCAGTCGGATAGGATAGGGTCGACATGCTTCCTTCCAAAAATTCAGTGGTAAGGTATTCTGTAGTGAAATTTGACCCGTTGTATTCAAATATCTTTAAATGGTAGGTGGTAGAATGGTCGAGTCCCGCTATCCAGGTCTGATTTGATGTTCCATTAAATACTACAAATTGTCCTGGAGATATCTCATTGCCAAGACCAAAATTCCCGGCAAGGTAGTCTACACCATTTTCAGGTATGGCAGTTACAGGTCCAGTGCTCACCACAATGATCCTTTTTGCCCCATCGCCCCTAGTGAAATTAACATAAAATCTGTCTCCATCAATATTGGTAATATTGAGATTTGAGGCAGGGATCGTAGGTTCCTGACCAAATACATAAAAGCTAGCTGAAAAGAAAATAGTTGAAAACAATAAGGTTTTCACTATTTGGATGAAAGACATGTGATTTTTCAATGTTGCTTAATTAAGGCCAAAATTGGCATATCTTTGATTTAAAATAGTTTTTTTATTTTCAGGTATCGCTTTTTTGGATTGGAACCAAGGTCATGGACGTCAAACTTTTCAGCAACCGCTTCATCATTAGTCAACATCCACCTGCCTTCTTCAACAGAAAGCCTGATCATACCATACCGTATCTGGATAAACCGCACTTCCTTGTAAAACACAGATATCACCTTATCGATCTGCTCATTTGACCAAAGGGTCAATTTGGCACTGGTATGCGTCAGGACGCCCATGCTTAACACCCCAATATTGCTATTACGGTCTAGTAGTTTGCCATAGGAACTTTCCAATCCGG
Organism: Cyclobacteriaceae bacterium; assembly: GCA_003565295.1. GTDB lineage: Bacteria > Bacteroidota > Bacteroidia > Cytophagales > Cyclobacteriaceae > Pleomorphovibrio. The sequence continues at coordinate 2,653 of PXCO01000394.1, read as the reverse complement.
ATTTTAACACACTCTTATATGACACAAAAAATAATTTTATTGTATTGAATATCAGTTATTTAAACATTAACACCTTATTTGGTCATCTTTTGAACGACCACGGAATTGCTCTGAATCAAGCTGATGTTCGAAATGAATTAGAAAGGTTAAACGATAATTTTATGTAAAACCCTAATTTGGTTTACCCCTATAAACCCCTTAAATGTATTCATTTTTTTAATAAATTCTCTTGTGTGAAAAAAAATAAATTATAATTATGTATTAAATGATTCTTCCAATCCAATCGACTTTATTGGGTAGATGGAACAAAATATCGGTTTGTGAGCTTTATCTTTTCGTCGGTGCTGTTTGCAATTCCATTATATTCGCACAGGCATTTGCTATTCTAAAATTTCCTAAACCTGGCGCTTAATACTTGATTGGGTTACTGATAAAATTCATAATTCAATTCTTTTTCCAAATCAACGATTATATTTAAATGCGACTCATTATCAGGAACGATATGTCCGGGATTGATAATTGCATCCTTTCCAGGGCTGCGACGATATCCTCTAGATTCTAAAAGAACAGGACCTGCCCTCTCCACCCACCTTTCAGAAAAAAAACGCTGTGCCAAACCAGAACAAGGCAAGTACCCAACACGGAACAAAATATACCCACAATCGTACTAATAAGCATTAATATTGATTTTTTTAGCTCTTAATTAACCCTGTTAAACCAAATAAACTAATATTTTATCAATTTTTGGATGAAAAAAATACTTATTTTAAATTTACATTTTACGTAATATTTAATCTATTTTAGTATGTTTTTACTATTTTTATCAGTATTTTTTACGTATTTTTCATTTATTATCTGTTCACTTAATTTTTTGATAATAAATAAATACTCAAAATTTAATTTTTTTTAATTCTGGAAAAATTTAGCCCCAAAATCATTCATGATTAAAAGTAAAGTGGCATTGAGGCCTGGTTAGCCTTTCAATTTTTCAAAGAATCATATCATTACACTCATTCATTATTTTTCATAAATAATTAATTATCAGCTAAATACGCATTTAATTAAATTGACTCATCAAATTTTTCAGGAATGATGTTAGATTTTTCATGATCCATAGTAATTTATATTAAAATTAACCACTAACAATATGATGAAACATTTATTAGTTATTCTATTATTGTTTGCTTTTACAGAATTTTCTATAAGTCAAACAATCAACGTACGTGGAAACGTAATTTCTACGGAGGATCAGGCACCTATACCGGGGGTAAGTGTCATCGTGAAAGGTACCAACACAGGGACAGTAACCGATATGGAAGGGCAGTATGCGCTTGATTTACCCAGTGGGACCACTACCCTGGTATTCTCCTTTATCGGGATGAGCAGGAAGGAGGTGGATGTAGAAGGCAGAAGCATTGTGGACGTGGTCATGCAGCCTGATGTAAGCAGCCTTAGCGAGGTTGTGGTCACTGCAATCGGTATTGAGCGGGAAAAAAAAGGACTGGGTTATGCCGTATCGGAACTAGGGGATAGAGACATCACCCAAAGGTCGGAACCTGACCTTATCCGCTCCCTAACCGGGAAAGTGGCCGGGGTGCTTATCCAGGGAAGCGGTGGGGTGACCGGGGGAAACACCAATATCACCATCCGGGGGAGTTCCTCGCTAACGGGCAACAATCAGCCTCTATTTGTTGTAGACGGTATCCCTTTTGACAACTCCATACAGGGCCACTCTGACCGGGATGGAAATACCGTTACCAACCGCGCCTTTGATATAGACCCCAATATAGTTGAATCGGTAACCGTCCTTAAGGGTGCCGCAGCCGCAGCACTCTACGGATCCCGGGCTCAAAATGGGGTGATCATCATCACCACAAAAAACGGCAGGACACTTTCCTCAAAAGGGATGGAAGTTAATTACCGGGCATCTTTCGGAACAGAGGATGTGGCGAAATTACCTGTTTATCAAACAGAGTATGGGCAAGGAGGAAACGGGAATGTCTACATTGAGAATTATTTTGGCTCTTTCGGTGCACCCTATTCTGCCTACGAAACGGTGCCCCACCCTTATACCAACCCTGCCCTTGGGCCATTTTTAAATATGCCTTCATTTCGGGCCGTTGCCACCCGGGGGGACGATGTGCCCTATGAACCCCATGTGGATAAATACAGGAACTTTTACAATACAGGGCGATTGCAGGAACATGCTATCTCACTCCAAACAGGTGACCAAAATGCCTCCCTCTCGGCAGGACTATCCTGGATGGACAATACCGGAATTATCCCCAATTCCTCCGTCAACAGAATCAGCGGAAACATAGGGGGTAACGCCAAGCTGGAGAATGGATTGAGGATCAGTGCAGGCCTGAATTATGTGAATACAGTCCAGAAAAACCCTGCCCTGAGCAGTGGGAACTTTGGGGGACAGTCTGCAGCCCAACTTGTGCAGTGGATGCCTACCAGCTTTAATGCAGATGGTTATCCCTTTCAAAGAGAAGAGGATGGTGGCGCCATGTATTACCGAACCGTAAATCATCCCAGGTGGGTGGCGAATAACACCTATAATGACAGCCACGTAGATCGGTATTTTGGCAACCTTAAACTTGGATACGATATTACGGACTGGCTAAATGTGTCCTATCAATTTGGCTTT
>PXCO01000204.1 GCA_003565295.1 Cyclobacteriaceae bacterium | reverse complement strand
TGAACAAAATCCCTTCCCAATCGATGAATCCTTCTCCTGTCCATGCACCGGCCACCCGCAAAAGGTCATGATCAAATACCAACCATGCTTTACCAGCAGCGACCCCTCCGCTGCCCTTATCCAGCCGAACCGCAATGCCTTTGTAGGCAAAATTCGCATAGGAGAAATCCTCGTCGGGCAAGGGTTGGACAGGCCCAGTGGATCTGGGCCGTTCCGGAGCATCCAATCCCGCCAGTTCGTAGGTGTTGATCAAGAAATTACCGTAGTCCATATCTGCCCAGGGATGAAAGTCACCGGGTATGGGACCTGTAGTATTGCCTTCCGGAAGTGTTGCCAGGTAGGCATCATCAATCTCCACGAATTGATCGGGGTTATCCTCCTTGATGAATCGTTCTCTTATATAGTGTATGATATCGTATTTTTCTACCGGAGTCAAATGGGGTTGTGGTGGCATGGATCCATAACCCCTTGTCAGGGTTTGGTAGATGGAATAGGGGTCTATTCCCACCTTAAAGGTCTCGCTCCAAAACTTAAAAGAATTTGGTATGGAACCCTCCTGATCGGGGTCACCATGGCAGTTAAAACAGTTGTTGCTGTAAATATGCTCACCTACCCTTAGAGATTCCTCCTTTCTGTTAACGAGTGCCTCTAACAAGCCCTTATGGTCGATATTAGCCTCATAATCAGCGAGGTCATCGGCATTAAGGATGAATTCGGTTGATGTGTCTCCATTTTCCTCACCCTTCTCTTCTTTGGTGCCACATGCAGCAATTAACAAGGTTGCTGAAAACACCAAATATAAACACGGTCGAATATGAATCATTTTGGGTCAGTTTTAAATCAAATTTTATTACTACAATAGGCACTTTTAAAGCTTGAAAATCACACATTTCAATTTGAAATTCTCCCCATCATGGGCCCTCATCCCGGATATCAAGCCATAACCTTTGCAATACTTATTCTATACTTTATATTGATAGAAGTTTAAATTATCTGTCTAATTTTTCCTGCCGGGTTACGATGGGCACATAACCAACCTCCATCCCCTTTGGGGGTGTGACCATCAAGGCAGGATCTATGGCAACCAAGCTGCCGGTGGTAGGTGGCGCCATATATTCCTGATCCACTCCCCAGTAACTGTGAAGTTGCTCCACAAATGCCTGCAGCCTTGCTTTTTCCTCATCGCTCCATTCCAAATGTTGAAAAGAGGGCTGGTCCACGAACCGATACCATTTATAGGTTACGGTGGAGCCATCCTTTAAGCGTGTCTTGAATGCATCGGAAGAGGGGCCGGGATTAATCCAGGCACCACTGTTTGGTGTGGAATAAGGAGCTTGCTTATCAATGATATAATCTCCCTCCACAATCTCATTACCGTTTCTCCAGTTTACGTACTGGGCTTCTGCTTCCGCACCAGGAAATTCTCTTTGAACTAGTGCTTTTGGTACATTATCTAGGGCTACTGGCACTCGTTTTTCACCTTCCTGCTTGAAATACTGAGGGAAATACCCGGGTTCGGCATAGGGATTTTCCTTCCATTCCAAGCCAAAACCATTGGAATCGGTGGTAATGGTTCCAAACACTCCACCCAGAAGAGTAAGCTCTTTCTGCTCGTTTTTTTTCCCATCCCGCTGATCTAATTTTATTTCCCTGGGGCTTAGTTCCGGTTTCCATGCCTGGGTTTCGTCAAATTTTCCTGAATAGGTTTTTCCTGACTTCTTCCATTCCAATAAATGATTAAACAAGGCTCCTTTAGAATAATACGTTACATCCTGGACCAAAACGGATAGACCATTTTCGTCAAGGGGGAACTGTAATTTGGGAATTTTTACATAAATATCGCCCTGGTCGTCCTCCCATTCAAAGGAAGGAACAGTATTGATTTCCATAGCTCCGCCCCCTCCCATAATACCCTCTCTGGCATCTAGGCCCATCCCTTCTATAATAGGATATTCTTTAGATAAGCGGCTCCACATCTCAGGGATATAAAATGCTACAGGTCCTTTGAAATTTTCCGCATTCAAAAACAAGGTCCAACTGTGGTTTCCTGTCGCAGGGGGGCCTGGTCTTTCCTCAGTAAGCGGAAGTGCCATATGGGTATATCCCAGAAATCTACCTTGCAGATCCCCTTCAAAGGTTATCCCATCGGGGGGGACCAGAATTCTGCTACTTAGCTGGGCGATTCCAAGTTGATCTTCAGGCAAAGCTTCTGCTCGATAAAAAAAAGGCCATCCCGGAGAAGCGATTTCGGAATTATAGCAATCAGGAACACCATTCATACTGAATTTCGGGGGGCCGTAATGGTACCTGTTGCCACGCCAGTATCCCAAGCCCCCTTCCTGGGTCTGAAATACGCTGGCCCAGGTTGGTCCCCTGGGAGCCCAATTCCGGGCAATGGTCCCTTCTGGGCAACAAGGAATATCCTTATTATCCGGATTATCCGGTGTGATCCAATTACCAGGTAGCCCAATCTGGAATCCGGCCAAAGGCTTTTCAACCAAAGGCCACACCGCTGTGTAAAATCCGATCCCCGCACCATACCCGTCCGGCCGACGGGGCGTACTATACCCAATGTAACCATGTAAGCCATTTCCTCCCTTGATTACTTCCGGAAAGTAATCCGATCTGCTCCCGTCCCTATCCGGCAACCAGGCAGTGGACAATAAAACGGTTATCAAAAGTGCCGAAAGAATTAAAATGTATTTTGGGAAATAAAGCATAGATTAGTTATTCAATAAATATAGAAATAGATGGGTTTCAGTGCAAATCCTAAAACCCATCTCCTACAAATCCTAAGACCGCATTTAATACACACCCTCCCTTGTATCCCACCAAAGCTGCTTGCCATAGAAAATGTCCACTTCTACCACATTGTCAGGGAAATTTTCATTGTTGGCAATTTCGTTGGCGGGATAGGCCATTTTAAAAGGAGGCCGGTTATGACTCATGGCGTAATCGTTAGAGACGTTCTCTAGTTTTGGCACATCGGTTCTTCTTACCTCTGCCCAGGCCTCTACACTTTGTTTATACAAACTTAACCAATTTTGAAATCTGATTTTTGCCAGATTGCTTGGGGTTCCTGAATCCCAGGCCACTTCCGGACTTTCAAGGTAAGCAAGAATTTCCCCTTCTTCAATACCATTCTCTTCCATAGAAATAGAAATCCCCATTTCATAGGCTGCCCTAGGATCTCCTCCCGGTACTAACCCTCTCTCATAGGCTTCGGCCTTGATGAACCATACCTGGGCTGCATGCATAAAAGGTGAAAAGCCCCTATCATCATAACCAAACCTGTCCCCGATATGGGATACATTTTGTTGGGTGTTCAGAGGGAATCCTGTTTGTCCAATACCCATTCTATAGCCATTGAAAAACCCATTCAAATTCGGGTCGGCATATACCGGCAGGCGTGGGTCATTCAAGTTCAACATGGGTTCTATCAAATCGTGATTGGTCCGGTATTGGTCCATCTTGTTGGTGGGCACACCCAATCTTGCCCTCCAAGGCTCAATATTGTTGGTGCTGATACCGGGCCACCACAAATACGCATTGTCCTCGTTGGTTTCAAAAACCGGATAAGTGGCAGGGTTATTCAATATTTGACTTAAGACTTGAGAGGCCTCAGCCGGCTCTACCAAAGACATGCGCATAGCAACTCTTAATCGTATGGAATTGGCAAATTTTCTCCATTTATCTAGGTTTCCCCTGTAGAGAAAATCACCTTCACCAAGGGGAGGCCCAGAGGGATCAAGCATACTCTGAGCCTCTTCCAACTCAGTAAGTATCCTATTATATACCTCTTTGTGAGTATCAAACCTGGGGTTTAATATATCCTCTTCTTCCAGCCTAAATGCCTCTGAATAAGGAATGTCCCCCCACATATCTGAGACCTGGTGTGCAGTAAAGGCCTTCATGATCAGGGACACTGCGGCCAAATTGGCATTCCCTTCCCTGACGGCAGTACTTCTTGCATCCACAAAATAGGCCATGGCCCGGTATAGATTGT
>PXCO01000184.1 GCA_003565295.1 Cyclobacteriaceae bacterium | reverse complement strand
TAAATAATTCGGCGAATGAGTGAAAGCAATTATAAAGTCCCAACTATGGCGGAAAAGGCCGGCAGCGGAGAAACACCAGAGATATTGTTTTGGGTGGGCTGTGCAGGTTCTTTTGATGATAGGTATAAGGCCGTGACCCAGGCATTTGTGAAAATTCTGAATGTGATAGGGGTCAATTTCGCCGTTTTGGGAGAGGAAGAGACCTGCACAGGTGACCCCGCCCGTAGGGCTGGAAACGAATTCTTGTTTCAAATGCAGGCAGTTAGCAATATACAGGTGCTGAATGGGTATGAAATAAAGAAAATTGTGACCGCCTGCCCCCACTGCTTCAATACGATCAAAAATGAATATCCTGCCTTGGGTGGTAATTACGAGGTCCTTCATCATTCGCAATTTCTGCAACAACTGATCAACGAGGGACGTATTGTTTTGAAGGGAGGAGGTACTTACCGGGGAAAAAAAATTACCTTTCATGATTCCTGTTTCCTAGGCAGGGCCAATGGGGTATATGAAGCACCCAGGAATGTGATACGGGCCTTGGACATGGAGTTGGTTGAAATGAAAAGGTGCAAGTCAAAGGGCCTTTGCTGTGGTGCCGGAGGTGCCCAAATGTTTAAGGAACCTGAGCCCGGTAGGAAGGACATAAACATTGAAAGGACGGAAGAAGCCCTGGGTACAGGGGCCGAAACCATTGCGGTGGGCTGCCCTTTCTGCCTTACCATGATGACAGATGGTGTGAAAAACAAAGAAAAGGAACAAGAGGTGAAGGTGATGGATATAGCTGAGCTGATCGCTAAGGATTTAAACCTATCCTGAACTTGACTGTCCCTGATATGGGGCTGTATTAAATCATGAAGGCAATGAAGTGTACCAAAATCAAGTGATTGTCGTTTAGAAGAGGCAATCAATAATTAATGATTTCAAACATAAAAAAAGGCAATAAGAATTATGTATATTCCTTTCGAACAAATGGCCAATCATTCCAGGGTATGGGTTTATTGTGCCAGCAGGTCTTTTAGCGAGGAAGAAAAAACCTGGATTATCTCAAAGTTAGTGGCATTTTGCAATCAATGGAACACACATGGTTCGCTGATGCCCACCTCATTTGATATTCAATATGACCAGTTCATCCTTTTATTGGTGGATGAGTCCAAAATGGGAGCCAGTGGTTGCTCCATTGACAGTTCGGTAAGGGTGTTGAGAGAGATTGAGCAACATCTGAATGTGGAAATCCTGGATGCGGGAAAGGTAGCCTTTTTATCGGAAGGCCGTGTAGAAGTGGTGAAACTTCATCAGGTAGGTTCGGTGATTCAAGAGGGAAAACTGAAGCCAGACACCCCCGTCTTTAATCCAAGCGTAAGTAGAAAGGGCGAACTTGAGGAGAAATGGCATATACCGGCAAAGGAGAGTTGGCTGAGCAGGTATTTTCAAAAACAAAAAATCACCCAGTAATCCATAGGAGGATCTAGTTATGAAGCGTAGCTGCTTTTCATTGGTAATCGCTGTGCTTTTTGCATCGTGTACCAGTTTATTGCAAAGGGGACAAAATCAATTCAGTGCAGGGGAATATCAACTGGCGATATCCACCTTTTCTCAAGTATTGGAAAAGGAGCCTGAAAACCGTGAGGCTAATTTCTATGTTGCAGAGAGCTACAGGCTTTCTAACAGGGTAGAAAAAGCAGCCCCATACTATGAGCAGCTCTTAGAGCATGAGGAGACCTTCGAAAACTATTATTATAAAGGAAAAAGCCTGAAAGACCAGGGAAAATACGAGGAGGCGAAAACGGCCTTTTCGGAATCTAAGAAATGGACAAATGACGATCAGTTGCACCGTTTGGCAGACAAGGAGATCAACAATCTGCAGGTTTTAGAAGATATAGAACCTGTCTGGCCAAACCATAAACTGGAAAACTATGAGTTGCTGAATACCTCTGGCATAGACTATGCCCCGGTAATGAACGAAAATTACCTGTATTTTACCAGCTCCCGGGGTGCCGGGGGAGTATATCCTGCTACCGGTCAGGGATACACACAGATATACAGGGCCCGTGCTGAGGGCATCAAGGTGGATGTACAAAACGTACAACCTCTGCCTGAATTCAGGAATGAACCGGGACTTAACCAGGGCGCCATCGCCATAAGCCCCGATGGAAACACCATCGTATACGCGAGGGGGAATACAGCTTCCAGAAAAGATTTGCCTGAAGTGAGCCTTTTTGCCTCCTATTTTAGGGGAGGGGGATTCACCGAGCCCATTTATATGGCTGCCAATGAGGAACCAAACTATTGGAATTCTACCCCTGCGTTCAGCCCTGATGGTGAAACCTTGTATTTTGCATCCAACCGCCCTGGAGGTTATGGGGGCATTGACCTGTATAAGGCCACTAAATTAGCCAATGGTGATTTTGGAAATGTGCAAAACCTGGGGCCGGAAATCAACACTGCCGGAAATGAGATGTTTCCCCGTCCAATGTCCAATGGGGAGTTTTACTTTGCCTCAGACGGGCATCCGGGCTATGGCAAATTGGATATCTTTGTGGCCAAAGAGGAGAATGGTAAAACCGTGGTGAAAAACCTGGGGCCAAACATCAACTCCGTGGCGGATGATTTTGGCATATTTTTCACAGATTACCCAAAAGAAGGCTTTATAACTTCCAATAGGGAAGGCGGCAAAGGGGACGACGACATTTATTTCTTCCAAGACTTTACCCCCAAGCCTAAGGTATTGAATGTATTCCTGAACGTTACCACAAAGGGAAGAACGGAGGACGGCGATGAGGAGCCACTGCCTCAGACCAGGGTGGCACTTTATGATGAAAACAATCAAACCATAGATGGAAACTTCTCCAATCAAAACGGAAGGTTGAGGTTTCAGTTGGAAGCCGATGAAACCTTTACTTTGATCGCTTCCAAAAATGGCTATTTTTCCAAGAGTATTCCCTACAGTACGAAAGGCAAAACCCCATCCCAGGAAGAATTGATCCAGGATGTCACCAATGTGGTGCTGGATACCACAATAGTGTTGGAAAAATTGGAATTGGAGAAGGCCATTGTTTTGGAGAACATCTATTATGACCTGGATAAGGCGGACATCCGGCCCGATGCAGCGGAGGAACTGGATAAGCTGGTACAAATCCTGAAGGACAATCCACAGATTCGTATAGAACTCAGTTCTCATACCGATGCCCGTGCCTCTGACGCTTACAATGACCGATTGTCCCAGCAAAGGGCAGAGTCTGCCGTGGAATACATCGTTTCCCAAGGTATAGATGCGGACAGATTGGAGGCAAAGGGTTATGGAAAACGGCAGTTGATCATTGAAGATGCCCAAACCGAGGAGGAACACCAGGTCAACCGACGTACGGAATTTAAGGTAATAGAAATCACCGACTAAATCCTTACCTTTGTACCTGAACCCACTGCTGAAAAGGTATGAACGAAAGATATATGCAAAGGGGGGTAAGTGCCTCCAAAGAAGATGTGCATCAGGCGATATCCAATTTGGACAAAGGGCTGTTTCCTAAAGCTTTTTGCAAAGTTGTGGAAGATGTTCTGGGCAATGATCCCGCATATTGCAATGTGATGCATGCCGATGGAGCGGGGACTAAATCATCTTTAGCCTACCTCTACTGGAGGGAAACCGGAGACCTGAATGTGTGGAAGGGGATAGCACAAGATGCCCTCATCATGAATGTGGACGACCTCCTTTGCGTGGGTGCCATCAACAACATCTTGGTTTCATCCACTATTGGGAGAAATAAAAACCTTATCCCGGGGGAGGTCATAGCCGCTATTATCAATGGTACAGAGGAAGTGCTCGAGATGTTGAGGGAAAATGGTGTAAATGCTGTATTAACCGGAGGTGAGACTGCGGATGTGGGGGACTTAGTAAGAACGGTAATCGTAGACAGTACCGTTACCTGTAGGATGAGGCGGGACGAAGTAATAAGTAACGACAAAATACAAAGTGGGGATGTCATTGTAGGTTTGGCCTCCTTTGGTCAGGCGAATTATGAAAAAGGCTATAATGGCGGTATGGGAAGTAATGGCCTTACCTCGGCCAGGCATGATGTTTTCTCCAAACTGCTGAAAACCAAATACCCCGAAAGTTTTGACCCCATGGTTCCCGAAGATTTGGTTTACAGCGGGAAATATAGATTGACTGATGCGGCACCCGGTACCCCTTTGGATATGGGCAGGTTAGTGCTTTCCCCTACCAGAACTTATGCACCGATAATGGTAGAGGTGCTAAAATACCTAAAGCCGCATGTCCACGGCCTGGTACATTGCAGTGGAGGGGCTCAGACCAAAGTCCTTCACTTTATTGATAACCTTCATGTGATTAAGGACAATCTTTTTGATACCCCACCCTTATTTTCCATCATTCAGGAAGAAAGCGGTACAGATTGGAAGGAAATGTACAAGGTTTTCAATATGGGCCATAGGATGGAGGTGTACCTGGAAGAGAAGTATGCAGAAGAAGTAATAGATATCGCTGAATTTCACGGAGTAGATGCCCAAATCATCGGTAGGGTGCAAGATGGTGAAGGAAGGCGCGTCACCATCCAGTCCCCCTATGGAAATTTTGATTATACAGCTTAAAAGGGATACCCGGTGAAACTTATTTTTCGCTATTTGGCAGGTTTTTTTGTTATCCTGTTGCTGCTGGGTATAACCTTAATTACCACTGTGGACTGGACACCCAAGGAAGAAATGGCCTATTTTAAGGAAACCATGGACCGTATGGAAGCACTTCAACTAAAGGGTGCCGACAATGGTTATTTACTGGCGGGTTGGTCCAAGCAAAATTTCACTCCCGATTCTCCACAGCCCCTTATTCCTTATAAACCCCGGGGAAACTATGAATTTGTCCTCGACAGTAGTTTTGTAAAAAGTCTGGTGATCAGCAACGACCTACATACTGTGGCATTGGTAAATTTCGAGTTGTTGTTTGTGCATCCATTTCTAGCCCAAAAAGTGGAGGATGCCTTATATGCCACTGATCTTCCCATTGATCATGTTTATTTCACTACTACCCATACGCATAGTGGGATGGGGGGGTTTACCCCGGGATTGGTGGGTAAATGGACCATGGGTGGCTTAGATGAAGACTTTGTTGATTTTTTGGCCTATCAGACGGCACAGTGTGTAAGCAATGCTTATTTTAAAAGGGATACGGTGAAGCTATCATTTAAAAAAACCTCAGCTGAACGATTGGTTACCAATAGATTAGTACCGGATGATCCCGTAGACCCCTATATTCGGCAGCTTTATTTAGAAAAGCTGGATGGAGAAACTTGCCTGTTTGCCACATATAGTGCGCATCCCACCTTACTGGAAAGCAGCTTTATGGGTCTTTCAGGTGATTATCCTTTTTATTTTATGCAATTCGCAGAAGAGGAGCTTTCCTTCAGCATTTTTGCCGCTGGTACAGTGGGGAGTCACAGGCCGGATGGCACTCAAGGTCGTGATCCGGATTCAGTGAAAGCCTATGCGAATGCATTGTATGAAGCCATAAGGACTGATTTATCCATGCCGGACACCACAGGCTTTACTTCCTTATATTCGGCAAGGGTTGAAGTGGGATTGAGGAGCCCCCATTTTCGTATAGCGGATAACCTTCGTTTGAGGCCCTGGGTGTTTGAAAGCGTCTATGGAGAAAGCCCTGCTCACATGGATATCCTTCAGATTGGCCAAGTGGTGTTTTTGTCCAGCAGTGGTGAGGTATCGGGGGTTTTTTATGAGGGTTGGGACAAATTGGCTTCATCTTACGGCATCAACTTGCTTTTTACCTCATTTAACGGAGGGTATATTGGCTACATCACTCCAGATAAATATTATGGGGAGAGGTGGTATGAAACCTGGGACATGAATTTTTTTGGTCCCTACAATGGCGCGTATCAACATGAGCTTGTGGTAAAAGGATTGCAAAAGGTAAATCTTCATTCATCTAGGAAACCTTAAATCTCCCTTACCAAACATTTTGCTTTGATAAAACCGTTTTCAAAGTTTCTCTCCTCATCGGTGACCCAGCCGTACTTTGTAAAATAATATGCATAGTCAGGAAGGTCCTTTCTCGGATGGCCTGTGGCCCAACCAAAAGTATGGATCATGGTGTAAAGCAATAGCGATTTAGATGGCAAAGGATAAAAATCCACAAACAACATGCGAGTGGCAGGGTGGGTGACCGTCCCTAACTTTGAAAATAAGGCATTCAATTGAAAATCAGTGAGTACATCCAAGAAGTATTGGCAGATGATCATATCTGCTCTTGCGCTGATGGGCCAATCAAAGGTGTCATTATAATGGAATATTACCCTCCTAGTTTGCTGTTCAGGCACCCTCTTTTTTGCCAATTCCAGCATCTTTTGAGAAGATTCAGTATAGATGACCTTGCCATTGGGTGCATTCATTGATAATAAAGTGGGGAGCATATTACCTGTACCCCCACCTAGGCACCAGATGTTCATGTTGGGTGTGATGCATTCAAAAAAGGTATGTTTACTTTGTCGATAAGAATTCCCTAACAAAAGTGAAGAAAGCGGATCATAGAAGGGTGCAATAAAATCGTAGCTATTGATGCTCATTGGAGAATGTTTATTAAAACTGCTTTAAATCCTCATTTCATCTGTTTATAATTTATTTTTAGTGGGCAGATGGAATCTCGCTTTGATAATCATCCCTCTGTGTGTCGCTTGCGTCATGCCCTGACTGCCGTCAGGACAGGCTCGATTTCATCGGTTACCCCTGACTGCCATTCCCCCTTGCTGTTAATCTTCCGTAGGTAAACCGTCAGGCAGATTGCTTAACACTAGCCTGATCCAGGATTGTCTCCCTATGATAATTATCTGTGTGTGACGCTCGATTCATGCTCGATGATATGTAAACGCATGATCCTTAAATGAAAACACCTTCCAGGTTTTCAGGAACTGGAAGGCGTTATATTCCTCGGGTTCAAATTAGCTGTCACCTGAACCATCAGAAAGGCAAGGTATCTTCCCCACTTTCATCATTAAATGTGCTGACATCGGGCTGCTCTCCCTGAGGGGGAGAGGTTTGTCCGCCACCTGATGCTTTTTCCACTTTCCAGGCTTTCACATCAGTATACCAGCGGTTGTTGTATTCCCGGCTTTCTATTTCTATGCTTGCGACGACTTCCTCGCCCTCTTGCATGCCAAATTGGTCAATTTTATCCCCCCATACGGTAAGGCAGACCTTTTTGGGGAAATTGCCCTCCGTTTCCAATATGTATTCACGCTTTCTCCAAGGGCCGTTTCTCCCATTACCCGAAACCTCGTCTAATACGTTTACTATTTTTCCTTTTATTTCCATGCCAAGTATTTTTTCTATTTTTGAACGAAGGTAATTAAATCCCTTAAAAATCGATAGGCCATCACTGAAAATCTGGGTAACCTAAGGCAATTCCAATCATCATGAGCAAAGATCACCTGCTATTAGTGGAGGACGACAAAAGACTTTCCGCGCTTCTGTCCAGAGACCTTGAGGAAAAAGGTTTCAGCATAGAAGTGGCCAGGAATGGAAAGCAGGCGCTAGGTTTATTCGGGGACAGGACTTTTGACTTGGTCATCACCGATTTGATGATGCCGGATATGGATGGTGTCACTCTATGCAAGGAAATCAGGAAAAAGAATACCCATATTCCCATTATCATGCTTACGGCCCTAGGCACCACAGATGATAAAGTGGAAGGCTTTGATGCAGGGGCGGATGACTATTTGGTTAAGCCCATTGATTTCAGGGAGTTATATGCCAGGATTAAATCCTTATTAAAGCGGTACAGGCCAGATGAATTGACCGGTAACCAATTAAAATATGCAGATCTTGAAATGTTTATGGACACCGCCAGAGTTTACAGGCAGGGTGTAGAAATCAACTTGACGCCTAAGGAATTCAATCTGCTCAATTACCTCCTGAGGAATCCCGAGAAAATCCTTAGTAGGGAGGAAATTGCCAAGGAAGTATGGAACATGAGTTTCGATACGGGCACAAATTTCATCGATGTATACATTAACTACCTCAGAAAAAAGGTGGATAAGCCTTTTGCAAAAAAATTGATACACACCCGCACCGGAATGGGCTTCATATTAAGTCAATCCTCATGAAGATTCAAAATAGGCTTTCTTTGTTATTTACAGTCCTGGTAGGGGCCTTTTTTCTCTTATTTTCCCTTATCATCTATTTTTCGGCAACCAATAACAGAACCAATGAGTTTTATGCTTTACTGGAAAAAGAGGCGCTTACGAAAGCCAATCTTTTGTTGGACACTCAACTTGACGCTGAGACCTTGCAAACCATTTACCGGCAAAACCGGGAAATCATCCATGAAGTGGAAGTGGCCATCTATGATGGAAGAGCTAATTTGGTGTACCACGATGCTGTGGAGATTGATGTGGTAAAGGAAACTCCTCAGATGCTGCAAAATATTTTGGAAAAAGGTAAAATAGCCTTTTTTGAAGGGGATTGGCAGGTGGTGGGCATAGCCTTGCAAAAGGGGGATAATCAATACTTGGTCACTGCTGCGGCCTATGATGATTATGGATACAACAAACTTAGGAGCCTGGGAAACACACTTCTTCTTGTATTTTCATCGGGCATGCTCATCATTTATCTCTCCAGCAGGTATTTTGCAAAAAAAGCGCTGCTGCCGGTGGGGGAAATGGTGAAGGAAGCAGAAAATATCTCTGTTTACAATCTGGACCTAAGATTGAAGGAAGGCATGAACAAGGATGAATTATGGCAGCTGGCAAGTACCTTTAACAGGATGTTGGAACGCCTGGAAAAGTCCTTTGAAGCCCAAAAACAATTTGCCTTTTATATGGCACATGAACTCAGAACGCCATTGTCAAGTATCATTTCAGAACTGGAATGGGCCTTGAATGAGGGGAGGAGCAAAAAAGACAAACAGAACGCAATAGGTCAGGTGCTGAATGATGCCCGCAATCTGGCAAAATTAAGCACGAATCTACTCGACTTTGCAAAAGCCTCTTTTGATAGGTCCGAGATTAATTTCAAAGTAATAAGAGTGGATGAAGCGCTTTTGGATGCCACCCAACAAATAAAGAGGGCAAACCCTGCCTATAAGATCAAGATGAGTTTTGCCGAATCCGGAGAAATGGAAATGACCGAAATGAATGTGATGGGTAATAGTTACTTGCTAAGCACGGCTTTTACCAACCTGATAGATAATGCCTGTAAGTTCAGCCCTGATCAGACCTGCTCGATTAAAATTGTGGGTCTTTCGGATCAAGTGGAGCTCTTTTTTCAAGATCAAGGGCCCGGCATCCCCCTGGAGGAAAGAGAGGCAATATTCGAGCCTTTTTTTAGAGGAAAAAACCGACTGGCTGCCAGTGGTAATGGTATTGGGCTGGCATTGGTTAAACGAATTCTTGAACTGCATCATGGTAGCGTGGCGTTGATTTCGGGCGAGGAAGAAGGGGCTTGCTTTAAAGTAAAACTTTCCTTGGCATAGGAATTTGTAGATTTTGGGTTCGTAATAGCTCTTGGAAAAGGGATTTAGCGGTTCTTTTTAAAGAGGGTGGAAATGGTTTTGCTGATATCCTCCAGGCTTTCAAAATTGCTTACGAAGGGGCTAAAGATATTGCCTGCCTTGTAGTCTGACAATCCCCGTTGTATGGGATATACTAATACATAATTGAACGCTTGAAAATACTTGTTCAGGTATTTTGGAATATGTTTCATTACGGGAGAATAGGAGATTTCATTCTTTCTACTCATGATGATGAACAAGGCGTCGTTTTCCTTCATTTCTCTGGAAATGATCAAAAAATCCTCCCACTCGGAAAACTCCCTCAATTCCACCTCAGTGGCATGACTCTTATGCAAATCCTTAATAAATCTTAAAAATGACTTATTGCCGTAGAAAATCAGTTTCGCACCTGTATTCTTTCCAAGGTTCCAAATTCTAAACAGCCAAAACGGAAAACCGATTTCCTTTTCAGCCCCTAGTGGGGCAATGATGTGGTACCTGTTTACGGTGTTGATGGGTTGGGTAAATCGATAAATCAAGGTGGTTACATTGCAGCGGCTAAGTACACCTTCAGTGAGGTTACCGAGGAAGGATCCGGAAATCCCACGCTGCTTGTGCAACCCGAGGATAAGGTCAGATACCTTGTGTTCCTTTACCACATTGGTGATCCCATTAATGATATTGGCATCATACCTTACAAGCTCCCTGATGGTATCATCGGTAGCTGAAGCGGCAATACTGGCTTTTTCCAAAAGCTTCTTGGCCTCTTTTTCCAGTTTTACATCATTGGATTCCGTAGGTATGATGTTAAGGGCTAATAATGCATTTTTAGACTTTTCTGACTTTACGGAAATGGCGAGGTTCACCAGTTCTTCAATATTCTCAGGATAATTAATGGGGATCAAAATCTTTTCATCGGCAGACCGGTCTGCTCCTCCTTCATGTTCCTCATCCATATCCTCTAAGGCAATCTGGGAGGCACCTTTTTGTGCCACAAAACTAGCCATGGTACAGGTTACCAGGATCATAAGGATGGTTCCATTTAAAATGGCCTCATTGAGCAAACGGACAGGTTGCCCATCTGGGGCTTCCCCAAGAATGATATTATAACCTACGGTAACTGCAGCCAGGGTGGCAGCTGCCTGTGCATTGCTCAACCCGAATATTACCTGTCTTTGTGCCTTTGAAAAACCATAAGTTTTTTGGGTAATCCATGCGGCCAAGTATTTAGAAACGGTAGCTACCACCGTCATCATCACGGCCACCGAGATTGTTTCCAGGTCTAGGAAGAACACTTTGACATTGATCAGCATGCCCACTCCTATAAGGAAGAAGGGGATGAACAGGGCATTGCCCACAAATTCAATACGGTTCATTAAGGGAGAGGTACGGGGGATCAGCCTATTAAGTGCCAATCCTGCCATAAATGCCCCAATAATGGCCTCCACACCCGCGGCTTCCGCTAAAAAAGCCCCTAAAAACACCAGCCCCAGCACGAAGATATATTGGCTTATATTGTCTTCATATCTTTTAAAAAACCAGGTGCCTACCCAAGGAAACAATAAAAATACGATGGCTCCAAAAATCATCAAAGAGACACCTAAGCGGAACCAAAAATCAGGTGTAATGTCACCCACCGCCATTCCTGCAATTACGGCCAATACCAACAATGCCAAGGTATCCGTGATCATTGTGCCCCCCACTGTGATGTTTACGGCTTTATTTTTGGCCACACCTAATTTGCTCACCAAAGGATAGGCGATCAGTGTATGGGAAGCAAACATGCTGGCCAATAAAATGGCAGTCATCCATGAAAAACCCATTAAATAGACTCCCACTGAGGACCCTAACAGCATAGGAATAGAAAAAGTAAAAAACCCAAATACAATGCTTTTGTCTTTGTTCTTTTTGAAATCACCCAGATCGATCTCCAATCCGGCAAGGAACATGATATAGAGTAGCCCCACTGTGCCAAAAAGGACAATACTGCTGTCCCGCTCTAAGAGGTGAAACCCATTTGGGCCAATCAAAGCACCCGCCAAAATCAACCCTATCAGCTGTGGGACCCGTATTTTGTTCAAGACTAACGGGGCAAATAAAATGATAAAAAGTATGATGGAAAACCGGAGCACGGGGTTTTCCAATGGCAGCGCAAAATTCAACTCGCTTAGCAGTATCATATAATTTGGTTAGGGTCATTTGGTCTCCACCACAGCCCAAAAATAGGTAAAATCACATCGGTTTTACCCTTAATTCAAAAGTTAATGGAAGCACATTTTATTTCAATGGTAAGTTGGTGAATTCCCCGATTGATTATCTTTAAGTTACATTATTTTCAAAACAATCACTGAGCTAAATAATCCCAAAAAACCATGAACAGAAGATCCTTTATGAAGAATTCCAGCATGGCAGCTGTGGGCTCTATAGGTGGGGCATTTCTTCCCCTTGATACCCTTGCGGCAATAGAAGGTACCGATATCATGAAAATCACCAAAATTGAGGGTATTCGATTTAAGAAAGATATTAAGATCGGTGGCGGCTCAGGGGGTGCAGATGGTGCAGAGTTTTTTTGGGTGCGTTTGCATACTGATGCAGGGATTACAGGTATTGGTGAGACCTATCCATTTTCCAATGGGGAATATGGGGCCTTGAAGGATTATGCCAGGTTGTTGATAGGTAAAGATCCACGTGACATAGATGGAATATGGCGAAGATTTTACCACGATATGGCGATGAGAAACGCCGGTGGGGCAGATATGAGGATTCTGAGTGCGATCAATATGGCTCAAATGGATATACTTGGCAAAGCTACAGGACAACCGCTTTACCGACTGCTTGGTGGCAAAACCAGGGAGAAGGTGAAAGTCTATAACACGGTGACGAACTATTGGGCGATCAATAACATGAGGATGGACTCCCAGGCTTCGGATATTGTAAACTTTTTGCTGGATAGAGGGATAAAGGGAATGAAAATCTACCCATTTGATCATGGTGGGGGGACCTATATCACCAACCCGGAAATCAAGAAAGGCCTGGAATGGATAGAGACTATCCGGGATACTGCTGGGCTTGAAATGGATATATGTGTGGATTGCTGGGGAAGGTTTGACCTTGCCAGTGCTAAACGTATTGCCAAAGCATTGGATCCTTACGATATCTTGTACATGGAAGATGTGATGCTGATGAATAATGCCAGGGCTTATGAGGCATTAACCCAGGAAACCTCGGTTCCCATTTGCCACAGTGAAACCTTGGCCACCAGGTATGAATATAGGGAGTTCTTTGAACGGAACGCATGCGATGTGGTCATGTATGACCTCAGTTGGTGTGGGGGAATTACAGAAGCAAAGAAAATATCAGACATGGCCGATACCTATTTGATTCCCACCTCCCCGCATACCGCAGGAGGGCCATTGCTGTGGTTGGCATCTATTCAGTTATGTACTTCTTTGCCCAACTTTATGATCATGGAAAGTAATTACTGGAAATACATGCATCAGTACCCTTACTTTTTAAATAACGTACCAGTGCCCGAAAATGGCTATGTACAGGCACCAGATGCCCCGGGTCTGGGTGCCGAGATCCGCCCGGAGCTGTTTAAAAATGGAGATGCATTAGTAGAGGTGGTGGCGGAGATTTAATTGTTGTGCCCACGGATGATATGGAAAAAAAAATACGCTATAACCCCAGCTCACCCCGTAGATGGAACAGATCGGCCTAGGCTTAGGATATATTCGTTCGTATGGTATGGATTAACGCTTAGGTACATCCCCATGAAGGACATTATTGTACAAATCATAGTTAACGATTCTTTTTCCATTTAACTGAAATTGCCCTAAGGTCCAGTTTGAATGGGGCTTTTTTGGAAAAGAAAAAGACGAAAAAAATCTACCATTCTATAAGATTTATAGATTAAAAACAAGAATTGTATCATGGCGCAGGAGGCGTTGCCATGTGACTAAAGCACAAACCCTACTCCCAGGGTCATTCGCCATCCGCTCCATTGTGCTGATAATTCCTTTCTGTCGGACGTCATCAATACCGCATCCTTATTATCCTGTAATTTACCAGTCGACTGGATTTCGGCCCCTACGCCAAACTGAAAATTCAAAACACCAACAGAGTGGCCAAGCATCAGTCCAGGGCGGATTCCAAAATTGGTCGCCTTTAATTTGATTTGCTCTATCTGAGATTGAAGCCCGATATTAAATTCAGACCTTATATTTTCCGTCACTGCCACAATAGATCCGTGGGCCGTAACATACAAAGGCCACACTTCCGATTTATTGATTCGGTATTGGGCGAAGGGGCCTCCCTGAAAGGAGGTCAACACCTGATCCAACAATGCGTGGCCGGAATAATCGCTATAATGTAACCTGCCGCCCGTGGAAGAAAATTCACCCCATAACCCCATTGATGCGACATCTGAAATCCTAAAGCCCAAGGCTCCGCCAAAAGTGGGGAAATTGGGAAATTCGTGTACCTTTCTAAAGGGGATGCGCAATTGCTTTGAAAAATCGTTCTGAAACAGTCTTTGCGATTTCATGGAGTAACTGCCCATGCCCACACGGAAAACCAAAGTGGATTTTTCCTGCGCATTTGCGCTGAAAATAATGACAAACTGGAGAATGATTAACGCAAATAATTTCATCTGTTTATAATTTGTTTTTCAGCGGTCATTACCTGTCCCGAACTTGTTTCGGGGAACTTGCTTCGGGGGAATCTCGCATCTCCCCGATAGCTATCCCACTGTGTGACGTTTTCGTCATGCCCTGACTGCCGTATGGAAAGGCTCGATTTCATGGAGCCCATAAAATAAACCCTTCGTTATATAACAAGTACTTGTCTACATAAAGAAAGTATCCCGGATAGGTCTTTTCAAAACTCATGGAAGTAACATTATATAGTTTGAGTTGATCGCTATAGGAAAAAGCAAGGTACCCACTTACAGGTTCGTAATTTACACCATACAAGTCAAGAAGGCTGGGCATATCGTCACTTCTCAGACGGGTAAGGTAGGAGTCCGGATTTACAGGTGGATTGGAAAGATCAAATACCGTAAGGTGGG
Source organism: Cyclobacteriaceae bacterium (assembly GCA_003565295.1). GTDB lineage: Bacteria > Bacteroidota > Bacteroidia > Cytophagales > Cyclobacteriaceae > Pleomorphovibrio. Next base: position 86,563 of record PXCO01000184.1, on the reverse strand, counting down.
TGGCATCTGTCCCCCATCTATTAATAGGATGTGGGGCAGTCATGATTTCAGTCCCGTTATTAAGAAAAATCAGGTATCCAGGATCTATCCTCCCATATTTATGTGCCTTTCCTTCTCTAATTTCGTAAACCCATGATTCAAATGTATTTACGGTCAAAAACTTCCCGTCTGCGGAAACAGCCGGCAGATAATTCATGTTTTGTGAGGTATGCCAAATCACCTTTTCTTCATAAATGTCATACAGCAATGAGTTTCCTGCCACCCCCATGGTAATCAATCCATTGTTGGATACATTCTCCAGCACCAAAGGATAACTATCCCCAATGGGAAAATTAATCGAACTTAATATGCTATTCATCACTTGGGGTTGAATGTCGTCAAAATTATGGGGGTCCAAACTTAAAAATTTGCTTTCGTGAATATTCTCCCATTTTCCAGAAATATAAATTCTGGATTCATCGGGACATACGACTGCTGCATTATTTGTCCATGTTAATCCCAAATCCGAAAACCTAAGACTATCCTCCACATGTATGGTTTCCTCCAAGTTATACCGATACAGCATTTCCGCGTTTCCTATCAATAATTTGTTGGATTTACCAAGAAGTCTGAAGAAAGTGAAAGGTTTAAGGGATGGTATGGGAATGTATTCAACGAGTTCAACATGTTTCCTGCTATTGTTGTTGAGGCTGTAAAACTCCACATTGAGCATTAATAGCTGAGCAAAATGGTAATAACCAAGTTCAACTTGTCCGGAAGAGGTAAATGGCACCTTTATTTCCCCACTAAAATAATACTGGGGCTTAATGTGCAACTCCTGGTTTGCTCCCGCAAATTGCCTGTTTGTCCATGACAACCTAGTTTGCCCGGCCGGTTCACGGGTGATGGTAAAATCAGCGGCTTTATGATAAATTGAACCCTCTCCCAGCACTGTTTCAAAACCAAACCCTTTTGCAATTATCTTGTAGTCTAAATTTCCACCTATAAAGCCATAGTCAATAAACCGATTTATCTTGGGGTCAAAAATTACCGTGTCGGGAATAGGTAAATAGGGATGATTTTTTCTCTGAATGGTATAGACAAAGTTTTGAAGGTTTGACTGATTCTTCCAATTAAAGGTTAGATAACCGTTCTCAATTTCAGCCTGAAATGAATCAAAAACAGGCGGAGTGGAATCTATCCGAATTTCAAAGGACTGGTCAACAACGTAATTCTCCATCCCCACAATGTTGGCCAAACTACCCGACTTCGTATCTAAATAACACCTTATTGAAACGGTATGGTTGCCGACTCGATGTTGATAGGGGTCCAATAAAAAATACAAATCCCTATTGTTTTCCACTTGGGATTGAATTAACGAACCACCCACAACCACTTCACTTGCGATTAAGGGGTAGCCAGTGTCTTGAAGCTTTATATGGAAATTGGTGCGTTCAATCAGATAATAGGGATGATTAAAAACTGGGCTGTTTAATTCTAATGTGACCGTAATTGCTTCGGGAGGAGTTATGGTTTTTACAAATTCCTCATGAGGCTGAAAAACACACCCGTGTATCCCAATTACAGCTAGTACGGCTAGGAAAAATAGCTGCTTAGCATTCATAATATCACAAAACAATTTTAAAAAACTATGCCCGTAACCGTTTTTTGCACAGGTAGATGCGGTGAAAAATCCTAACAACTTACCCCTTGCTAAACATCACGAAAATAGATTTAAATTTTGGTTTATTTGCCTATGATTGCGATTTTATTTTCAACCATTTAAACAGTAAACAGAAGATGCAAAGGAAAAATTTGATTCTGTTGGAGACTTAAGACTGTTTTGCCGGCTAGGAGGAAGAGAAAACTACTGCGTGAGTTACCTTTCACGCCGACCTCGCCCCCCTAGTGATTTTGTTCAGCAGGTCAAACTTATTGTTGCTCTTTGCTTTTTTGAAGATGTTCTGCATGTGCTTGTTTACGGTCCTTTCTGAGATAAACAGGGTCTCGCCGATCTCTTTGTAGACCCGGCCGTCCCTTACTAGTTTACAGATCTCGATTCCCCTTTTGGTGAGCCCCAATTTCTCACATCGGATGATAAATATCTCATCCTCATCTTTGGTCTGTATCAAATCCAAGGTTTCCAGGTCCTTTCTACTTCGATCATGTTCCGGAAAAAAAAGAAGGTGATGATCAGGAAATCACCGTTGGTGAATAAGGCCTCTATAAGCTGCGTTATCTGCAAATAGGCCAGCAATGGCATAAGTGCCCATGGAGCTACGGCGATATAGGACAAAATGGCATCAAAGGATGTTTTTCTGTGTGATAATCAGGCCTCCCAATTGAGTAAAAATACTTCTGTAAGCTGGGTTATTTACTACGCCATCAGGTTCTGTAGGAACCGAAGGATTTAAAGGGATCAATTCGTCAGAGCAATCCAAACCGTTGTTGTTCGGCATTTATTAATAAAGCAAATTGCTGATATCCTCAAAAGTTACGGGTTTTCTCACATTGTAACAGTTAACTTTTTAACGTATATTCGACCAAACAAACGAAGCAAATTAAGTACCCCTTCAATAATAAAATACGTTCATTCAGACAATGAAAGGTGATTCAACGTTAAAAAAATGGAAATCAAATTGAACATAGGATATGAGCAGCTGATCGCTATCATCAATCAATTACCTGTAGACGAAGTAATTAAATTGAAAGCAGAAATTGAAAAAATTTCACTTGAAAAACAAGTTGATACCTCTGATGAACTAGAAAGCATAATCGCCGATGGGCCGGTGATGAGCGATGAAAAATACAGAGAGTTTGAAAATAACAGAAAAAAATTTAGCCAATGGCGGGAGAGGTAATATTGTTGGATACTTCTATCCTAATTGATTATTTCAGAAAAAAGAATAAAAGAAATTCAGAATTTTTTCAATTATTTCAAACAAAGAAATACCTTTTTGCTGTTTCAGTCATCACCGAATATGAAGTATATATAGGTGCCACTCATGACCAGAAGGGGTTTTGGGATCTACTCTTCGGTAATATGAGGTTATTGGAGTTTAATAGCCAATGTGCAAAAGAAGCGGTCAGCATTCAGAAGAACTTAAAACTAAACAACATGATGATAGCCATTCCCGATTTATTGATTGGGGCAACTGCCAAAAATAATGGTTTGAAAATTGCCACAAAAAACACGGATCATTTCCGAAGGATTCCGGGATTATCAATTCTTGAATAGGATAGATCAGACAGAATAGAATCAAAAGTGATATTTAATAATCCTTTCTGGGTTTGAATTGCGTTTTGTTGGAAAAGATAAAGAGGAAAAAATCTACCATTCAATTAGACTTATAGATCAAAAACAAGAAAGCCAAGTTCATCCGAGAAATTCAGACATACCCAAAGCTTCCCGTCTTTTGCAAAATACTTAAAATTCTCGGAAAATAACTCCTTAAGTTCAACCTCCGAAACGAGGTTGAACTCTGCATCGAACACCGACAAAAATATATGAATCCTTTTGATCGGTAAGATTTCATCCTCTGGTCCGTCCTCAAAGATCCGTTTTGAGGACAATCGGAAATAGCGCCGGGTTACGTAGTCCCAGACAGGGGCTTCAAAACGGACTTGTTCCATAAGCTTCCGACTTTCGCGTCGGACTTTTTCCCGGGTGCTGATCAAAACCTCCGGTGCTATTGCCCGGCTAGGTGTTAATTTCGGTTGATACTGGATAATTTTCACAAGTTCACCCCCTGGATTAAATAGGGAAATTTCGTTGGAATATTCGTGGCTTAGGTAGACGTAGTTCTCGTAAGCCCCAAGAAATACCCATGGGGGTCGGTAATTGTAGGGAAACTGCAGGAAATAATTAGAAAACGAATTCTCGGCATGTACTTCGATATTTTTTCCCAATTTCTCCTCAACTGAAAGAACACCCAAAAAAGCTGTCGAATTCAGGACGTCAATATTGGTTCCCATCACCGTCCAATTTTTGGTGTCTACTACTACTTCCGAAATCGGCGGTTCTTCAACAAATTGCTCTCCTAAAGAATCCTTTGCAGTAAGCCAATTGAACTTTTGAACTACCCGCCCGCTTTTATCGATTACTGACGAGATAAATTGTGATTTTAGAAAAAGTAGATTTTCCTCCAAACACTGCAATCCAAAAATATTCTGTCCTACCCCATTGGGTCCTTCAGCATCCAGGGGATAGGTTTTCACAAACTCTTTCCGATCGAGGTTGATTTCGTCAACGGAATGATCATGGTGATTATACAGGAAAAAGGATCTTCCATCATCATCCAGGTCGGATGCTTGCATATACCCCCCCACATCCAAGATCCGCTCTTTTGAGTTTATGAGGACTGTATCTACGACATACCCAATGAGCTGACCATCTTGTTCAGTACTCCTCTTTTGGCAAGAAAAGGACATATACATTATTACTGAAAACACTAAATATTTCCAATTCCAGAATTCATATATCCTAGTCAAATGAGTATGATATGGTACTTTTTCCCAAGTGAGCTCCAACCAACATAAACCTAATTTTTGCATTTCTCTGTTGGTTAGGTGATTTCCATTTCCAATACTTTTAAATTTAATTCATTCAATTGGAAACAGCGTTTCTTTTATATTTTAATTTCTCGGATAAATCTATTTTAATCAAAAATATAGTGTTTTTTTTTAAACTATATATGGAATCGGGCTCTCCCCCTCCGACAGCACCCTGGTGTCCAACCATCTGGAGAGCTACCTGAACAACCTCAGTGCCAGCGGCTATCCCTTAAACCAACTCCTGGCCAACCATGTGGCCGGCCACCCCGACCTGATGGCGGTACAGGACATCCTGGACGCCCATGAGCTGCCCTGCTCACTGGGGCACTATGCCACCCACCCCATGATGGTGTGCGTGGACAGCAGTCTTTGCCCTGAGAAACCCAAGCCACGAAATCACAGGCTTATACTTTAGAAGCACTTTGAGCGACAAAGAGCAACGACATTTTAGAAGCGGACTTTACCCAGGCTATCCCAAAGCCGAAACCCTCTTTCAAGTTTTCTATTTCAACTCATCTGAGTAGATATGGGAGATTTTCCCAGAAATGAAAAGATGGGAGGCATCAAATATCAGTATAAACCAACATTATATTTTCCTCGAAGGCTATTCTGGATAACCAAAGCTTATTACCTTTGGTTATCAGTAGAAAATGGCCATAACTGGAATTTCATGAATAAAAATAAAGCCAAAATAGGCGTGCTCTTAGTAAACCTGGGTACGCCTGATAGTACCGATACAGGGGATGTAAGAAAATATCTCAGGGAATTTTTGATGGACGGAAGGGTAATCGACATACCGGCAATACCCAGATGGATGCTGGTCAACCTTATCATTGCACCCTTTCGCGCCCCTAAATCGGCCAAGGAATACCGGAAGCTGTGGACAGAAAGAGGATCTCCATTACTTTTCCATACCGAAGATCTGCGAGATAAATTAAGAAAGAAGCTAGACCCCAAATTATATCAAGTGGAAATGGCCATGCGCTATCAAAGCCCCAGCATCTCCGAAGGGCTAAAAGCCCTAAATAACGCCAATGTGCGTAAGATCATCGTGTTACCGCTTTTTCCCCAATATGCATCGGCCACAAATGGCTCGGTGGTAGACAAGGTAATGGAGGAAGCAAGAAAATGGCAGATCATACCCAGTATCACCTTTATCAACAATTTCGTGGAAGAACCCTTGTTTTTGGAAGCTTGGTCAGAGCTGGGCAAGGAAATGATGGAAAAGGAAGACTATGACCTTTTCCTATTCTCCTACCATGGTTTACCCGAAAGACAAATAAAAAAGGGATCTGTGGATGGATATTGCCAATTGAGTGATAATTGCTGCGCCAATTACACGAAGAAAAACCAGTTTTGTTATAGGGCCCAGTGTTTCCTGACCACCAGACAGATTGCTGAAAAGCTTCAGCTTCCCGAGGAAAAAGTAAAAACCTGCTTTCAATCCAGACTGGGAAATGATCCTTGGATCAAGCCCTACACTGAAGATGTGATCAAAGAGATTACTAAGAAGGGGGTCAAGAAGGTACTTGCCTTTTCTCCTGCATTTGTGGCAGATTGCCTAGAAACTACGGTTGAAGTGGGTGAAGAATATAAGGAGGAGTTTGAAGAACGGGGTGGAGAAAGATGGGACCTGGTTCCCAGTCTCAATTCCAATGATACATGGATAAATTGTGTAAAGGCATTGGTAGAGAAAAATTCATAATTATGCGATAAGGTTTGGGTTTTTTTGGTGAAAGCCTGGTCGCTGAGAAAAAAAGGCCTTAAAAATTTAAGTCAACTAAGTTTCATTTACAATGCCTACTGCATTGCTAGTGCCAATCCTGTCTGCACCCGCTGCTATAAAGGCCAGTGCCTGCTCTTTTGTTTTGATCCCTCCACTTGCCTTAATTCCCACCTGACTGGGAAGATGCTCTCTCATCAGTCGAATATGCTCCAATTTTGCACCTTCCTTAGCAAATCCTGTAGAAGTCTTCACAAAATCAGCTCCCGCATCCCTGCAGATTTCACAGGCTTTTAGGATTTCCTCCTTATTGAGGTAGGCTGTTTCTATGATCACTTTAAGTATTTTCTCTTGCTCATGACATAGGCCTGATAACTTGGCCAGTTCAATTTTTGGCCAGTTCATACCAGCCTTAAAAGCAGTAAGCGACCAAACGACATCCAACTCGTCTGCACCATCCTTAATGGCTTGTAGGGTTTCAGCTACCTTAGCTTCTGTGCTGGTGTTTCCCAGTGGAAACCCAATCACCGTAACCACCTGTATGTCCTCTTCAAGTAGGTCTCTTTTGACTTTTTTTACCCAAAATGGAGGAATGCACACTCCTTTAAACTGAAACTCCTTTGCCTGGTCCACGATTTCTTCTACGTTTTGATAGTTCATGTCTGCTTTTAGAAGCGTATGTTCCAGGAATCTATGAAGTTTTTTCATTGTTCATTCTTTTCTTTGGATGATATAGTTTTTCACAGGGCTTTGCATGCTTACTCGCTGCATCTTGCCATTTTCATACCAATACCGGTTTTTGTTTCCTGCTACTAAGGTGTGGTACTGTCCATCACCCATAGGGGTAACACTGGCAAACTTTCCATAGTTTTCCGCCATCATTTTGGATATACCCTTAGGTTCTTCAAAAAACAAGCGAACAGCAGAGTAAGTGATGGTTTCGGAAAGTCGCTCTTTATGTTCATATTTATAGGAGTTGGCGTGTATGTGATAATAATTTCCATCCCAATCAACCGTGGAGAGGAAGTTGCCACGGTTGGAGTTGGATTCCACACGGGAGGAGATAAATTTTTCTCCCAAGTACTTTACTTCGGTGGTATAGTCCACGTGTATCCTTCCAAACAGCCAAAAACTCACCTCACTACGCAGCCGGAAAAGCGTGGTATCGCCCAGCTGGCTTTTGGTGGCCTGCATTTCCCCAATAGTGAATCCGGCCAGTGTGATCTCATAATCATGTGTTTCTTGTTGGGCAGAAAGTTGGGTAATGGCACCAATAAATACTATTAAAATCAACAAAGTTTTAATCCTCATAAAATCTATTTCTCAATTGTAGGTTGAACCTATGGACCTGAAGGTAAGTTACTCCGGATTTGGATTGTTTTTCAAACATACGCAAATTAAAAGCTACTAAGAAATCATCTACCGGCTACTGAACCATTCATTGTATTACATTAATTTGACACCTGGCAGCAAAGATTTTGTCGCTTGAGAATTATGTTGATTAATCCCGTTCCATGGTAATATTCGCATATCCATAAATTGCCACAACTATGCCCGTTAACCAACATAAAATTGCATAAGGAAAGTAATTAGTGGCTGAAACCCCTAAGGTGGAATATACGAAAATGGCGTTGCTATTCCAGGGTATCAGCGGGGCCGTGAGGGTTCCACCCGCCTCTAAGGTCCGGCTTAGGTTTTTTAGCTTTAATCCCTTTTTTCTAAAGGTTTCCTCAAACATCTGTCCGGGCAAAATGACTGCAAGGTATTGGTTGGCTCCAAAAATATTTACAAATACAGCAGTGGATAGGACGGTGACGGTAAGGTTACCGGTACTTTCCACAAACCGGGAAATAAGTTGTACAATACTTCGAAGCATTCCCGTTTTATGCATGATACCGCCAAAGGCAAGTGAAATGAGTGCCAGATTGATCACATTATACATGCTCTCCATACCGCCGGTTGAAAAAAGTGAATCCATCTCATCCTTACCCGTGTCCATCTTAAACCCTGAATGTAGGGCTTCTAATAGAGATGCTAAGTTGCCCTCCTGAAACACCAAAAACCCTATACCTCCCAAGACAACTCCAATACTGAGGCTTGGAATAGCAGGAACTTTTTTTATAATTAGCAAAATCACCAGCAGTGGGGGTATGAACATTATCGTGGAAAGGTTAAAATTTTCCTGTATATGTTCCAAATATTTTTCGGTATCGGCAGTGGAATCATTGGCAGGCAATACCCAACCGATCACCGTAAAAGCTGCCAGGGAAATCACCAAAGAGGGAAGGGTGGTATAAAGCATGTGTTTGATGTGCGGATACAGCCCTACCCCCAAAACGGAGGGGGTGAGGTTAGTGGAATCGGACATAGGGGAAAGTTTGTCTCCGAAAAATGAACCGGATACTATTGCACCTGCTGTGATGGCAGTAGGGACACCTAATCCCTCACTTACCCCAATGGCCGCAACCCCTAGTGTTCCTATTGTAGACCATGAACTTCCTGTGACCAAAGCCATGATACAGCAAGCAATCAAAATAAGCGGTAGGAACCATTTTGCCACAAAAAATTTAAACCCATAATACATAAGTGCAGGGACAATGCCACTGGCTATCCATACAGCCATTAACATGCCTATTATAAGTAAAATAATCACAGAAGGAACTGTCCTACTGATAGGGTGGGTGAACCCTTCCTCAATTTCCTTCCAGGAATACCCGCATGCGTAGGCACAGAAACCTGCTACAACCGCCCCAAGGAACAATGAAAAATGAGGCTCTACCTCAAAAATAAAAACGGAAGCACCAAGTGAAATCCCAGTCACGGCTAGAGGGATCATGGCTAACCAAGCTGGAGGAGTAGGAAGATCTCTTTTAGATTTGCTCATAATCCGAGGTGGAAAAGAAGGGTTTAAAAATCTGGTTTTGATAAAATTAAATAATCTTTCACAGAACAAAAATCCGCTCCGGGCATTAACACTGCTTAGAATTTGAAAATTCAAGTGTTTTGTGGAATGAAGAGTCATTACTGAATATCCACATGAGGTATATTCTAGATAATAAAAAGTTGTTGGATTTATCTTAACTACTATTGATCCTTTACCATGAATAATTTTTTAGTAAAATAAACTAAATAATCTATCACATTTAAAATTAATTATTTATTTTTCTAGAACTTTTTTCCATATATCAACTTAAAAAAATTTCTATGAAAAAAATTTTATCCCTTTTGTGCTTTTACTTGGCCATGTGCCAATTTGCAGTAGCGCAGCGTGAAATTACTGGAACGGTACGTTCCGAAGCTGATCGTGAACCCATACCGGGTGTAAGTATCATGGTGAAGGAGACGGGCACAGGCGTAGTGACTGATGAAGATGGAAGGTTTGCCCTCAACTTACCCGATCAAGGCAGGATCTTAGTCTTTTCCTATATTGGCCTAACAAGGAAAGAAGTGCCTATCGGTAATCAAAGTAATTTTGACATCTTCATGGCAGAAGACCAGCAGAGATTGGATGAAGTCGTGGTCGTAGGATATGGTACCATGGATCGGAAAAGACTGACAAGTGCTGTAAGTACCATCAGCAGTGATGAAATTGAGAGAGACCCATTGCCTTCACTGACCCAAGCTATCCAGGGAAAGGCTGGAGGGGTACAGGTTACTCAAAACTCAGGCACTCCTGGAGGTGGGATAAGCATTCGAATTAGGGGAACCACCTCCATCAATGCAAGTTCAGAACCCTTGTATGTAATCGATGGTGTACCCGTGAATAGCAGTACCAATTTTCGGGGAGGCCAGGATTTCAACTTTGGAGGGGCAGATCAAGGGATCAATATTTTGGCATCCATAAACCCCAATGACATTGCCTCGGTGGAGGTGCTAAAAGATGCCGCTGCCACTGCCATTTACGGAGCCAGGGCTTCCAATGGGGTGGTGATGGTCACCACGAAAAGGGGGAGGGCTAATGAAAGTCAAATTAGCATCAATGCCTATGCAGGGGTGTCTGAAGTACCTAGGGAAAGATGGTTGCCATTTATGAACGCCCCGGAGTATATAGATTATATTCAAGACTTATGGAGTTATAGACCCCAGGGAGGTAGCCCTCATCCTGACCTGCTGAATCCCAATGTAGATGTGGATTGGCAGCGGGAAACTTTCCGTACCGCCCCTATCCAAAACTATGAGATCTCGGCCACGGGAGGTAGTGAAAAGACGCAATATTATACTTCCTTTGGGTATTACAACCAGGAGGGCACTATACTAAACTCCGGTTTTGACCGCTTAAGTTTTCGGCTAAACCTGGACCACCAACACAGCGAAAAGCTGCAGTTCAATGCCAATGTAAATATTACACGGGCCTTTAACAGAAGAATTCAGGAAGAGAATTCCAGGTCTGCACCTATTCGAAATGGCCTGGTTACACCTCCCACCCTCCCGGTAAGGGATGAGTCAGGTGAATTTGTCTTTGATCCACAAGTGACCTCTAGGGAAAACCCTGTGGCATGGCTTACCTTACCCACTAATAATGCTGAAAACTTACGGCTGCTTACCAATGTGGGTGCCACATACCAATTCTCCGATGCACTTTCCTTCAAAACAAATATTGGGGTGGATATCAACAACATTGAGGAGACCTTTTTTCTGCCTCCTTTTGGCGTGAGGTTTAATCAGGGTATTGGACTTGGGGGCAGCAGGTTTACCAAAGACCAGCTGTGGTTAAATGAAAATTTTCTTCGGTATAACCAAGGTTTTGGGGAAAGGCATAGTGTAGACGCCATTCTGGGAATTTCCTTTCAAGAATCCCGTTTTGGCTTTACCGATGCCCGCAGGACCAACTTTCCCTTCAATGAGATCCCGGTAATAAGCGCCGGGGGTATAGTAAGCGGTGCCAACGCCAGTGTTCAGGAATGGAGTATAGTCTCCTACTTTTCAAGGGTCAATTACAACCTGGACGACAAATACCTCTTTTCTCTTAATTACAGGATAGACGGTTCCTCCCGTTTTGGGGCCCTGAACAAGTACGGACATTTCCCCGCCATGGCCTTTGCCTGGAGACTGGGGGAAGAAAATTTTTTAAAAGACAATGGTTTATTTGAAGACCTAAAACTAAGGACAAGCTGGGGCCTGACAGGTAACCAGGAAATTCCAAATTACGTGAACCAGATATTGTATTCAGGGGGACAGGTTTACAACCAGCAGCCGGGGTTCTTGCCCAATGTTTATGGTAGCGGGGAGCTAGGCTGGGAAACCACCGAGCAGTTTAACTTCGGTCTTGATTTTGGGCTATTTGACGGCAGGGTACAGGTGTTGGCGGATTATTATGTGAAGAATACCAGGGATCTGCTTATTCAAGTGCAAATTCCGCGTACCTCCGGTTACCAGAATACCTTTACCAACCTGGGCGAGATCCAAAACAAAGGATTGGAGTTTGAAGTGAGTACCAGAAATTTGACGGGAGAATTTGTCTGGAATACTTCCTTCAATATGACCTTTAACAGAAATACCGTCATGAACCTTCCGGAAGGCGACCTATTGGGGGGCATAGGTAATTTTAACATTGCAAGGGAGGGACTTCCACTGGGGTCATTTTTTGGCTGGGCCATGCATGGGGTAAATCCCGAAACTGGCATGATAGACTTTGAGAGGGAAGATGGGAGCCTAGGGCCGCCTAACAGGCAGGAGGACCGGAGAATCATCGGTGATCCTAACCCCGATTTTTATGGTGGTGTCACCAATAACTTCTTTTACAAAAACTTTGACCTAAGCGTGATGGGTCAATTTGTGGGAGGAGTGGATCTTTATAATTATACGGCTTTTTACAGGTTTTCGGGTTTTAACTTGAGTGGGAATGGAGACAGTGCCTGGACCCGAAGATGGAGGCAGCCAGGCGACATTACTGATGTGCCCAGACCTTCCCCCGGCAGTTTGGACAATGCCGCGGTATCCACCCGCTGGGTGGAGGACGGCTCTTTCTTCAGGATCAGAAACATCTCTTTTGGGTACACTTTGCCTTCTCCGGTTCTAGAAAGGTTGAAACTATCCAATATGAGAATCTACACTACCATCCAAAACGCCTTTGTCTTTACCAAATATACAGGGTATGATCCGGAGGTAAATGCCATGTCTAGCGATGGCATTGCGTATGGAACGGACCACTCCAATTACCCTCAACCGAGAATTTTTACCGGAGGTTTATCCATCACCTTTTAATTCGTTTAGCCATGAAAAATATAAAAATAATTGCCCTTTGTCTGACACTGTTGCAGCTACTTGCTGCCTGTGATGATTTTATTGATAAACAACCCATTGATCAATTGAGTCAGGCCACCTTTTTTGCGGATGAGCCTACCACTAGGACGGCGGTGATCGGTGCTTACAGAAGCCTCACTACCTCATTCAGTTATGGCCAGGCCTTTATTGTGGTGCCTGAATTTGCTGCAGGTCATATGGAACATATCTCCGGGTTCCCGGAATACATGGAATATACCAACTTTTCCATAAGGATAGACAACCCTTGGTCGCTGAATATGTGGACTGCTTTTTACGGCACTATCAATGCATGTAACAATATTATTACGTATGCCCCCGAAATAGAAGGTTTTCACAATAATACTGCGCTGCAAAACCTGGTGAATGAGGCAAGGTTTATTCGGGCGTTGGCCTACTTCAATCTAACCAGGGGTTGGGGTGAGGTACCGCTGATTCTGATTCCTACTTCGGAACAGAGCACTAGTGCGGATTTAAGGGTAAGCCGAAATGCCGTGGGGGACATTTATGCGTCCATTATTCAAGACCTGGAACAGGCCAGCACCTTACCAATGATGGCTTCTGGCTCACAAAAAGGTCGCGCCAGTGGTATTGCCGCAAAGGCTTTACTGGCCAAGGTGAATTTATATGCCGGCAATTTCAGTGAATCTGCTCAATTGGCCACCGAGGTACTGGCCACAGGAGGATATGGATTGGTTTCAAATTTCGAAGATATTTGGCTGAATGAAAACACGGAAGAGGCATTGTTTGAGTTGCAGTTTGATCAGCAAACCCCGAATACCTTTGTACAAAATGCAAACCCCGCTTCTAGACAAGAATTTTTTGCAAGGGAATCTGCAAGCGAGGTCTTTGAAGAGGGAGATTTAAGAAGGGACTTCACCTTGAGAAGGGCCCAGGACAACACAGGGGCCGAAAGGCTCTATGTGGGTAAATACAGGAACTTTAACCCTCCCGCTCAGAACATACCCGTCCTAAGACTGGGAGAAGTGCACCTGATTCATGCAGAAGCTTCGGCAAGAAGTAATAATGCCCCAAACAATCAGGCCATAGAAAGCTTAAACATAATTCGTGAAAGAGCTGGTTTGGAACCAATTTCTCCGGGGCTGAGCCTGGAGGAGTTTGTGAGGGCCGTACAGGAAGAGAAAAGAAAAGAGATGATGTTTGAGTCGGAGGTGTGGTTTGACCTATGCCGGACCGGCTTAGCGTCGGAAGTCCTTGGCGTGCCCTCCCAACAACGCTTTGTATTCCCGGTTCCACAGTTGGAACTGGACCTTAACCCCAATCTGGATCAAAATGCCGGATATTAGACCAGCACGCCTTATGGCCTGAAATAATGAATTACAAATAGATAAGGGGAAGCATCGTCGCTTCCCCTTTATTTAAGTGTCCGGTAGCTAAAACCGGGGAAGAAATCTGATCAAATATTGATGTTGATTTTTTCTTTTTGGCCGGAAGCCACTGCTTTATAGATGGCATCAATGATGATCAAGTCCTTGGTGCCCTCAACTCCGTCAAGGGGTAGTTTTGGTTCTTTTCCTCTCAATATGATATCGGACATTTCGTCCATTTGAAGGGTTTGATGGGTAACATGGGGTTTTTCCAAAGGCCCCTGATGCGTACGGCCCTTAATTGGACCATATCCCGTGGCAGGTTGTAACTCGGCAAAGCCTTTTTGACCATTAAGGAAAAACCGGTCTAAATGGCTCATGTTATAAGTGGATAGGCACGAAGCCACTGCACCACTGGGAAAGCCGAATTGGAATTGTATGGTTTCATCCACACCCTCTTTGAATTTTTCCGGATCTGTTTTGGTCTCTTGGGCGGTTACCCAAATTGGATCTTCACCCACCATATACCTTGCCCCGTTGACAGAGTAAATTCCTATGTCCATCATGGCACCACCACCGGCAAGCTCCTTGTCCAGTCTCCATTGATCGGGGTTACCTATTCTAAACCCACTTAATCCTTGAAAAAACATGATCTTTCCCAGTTCACCTTCTTCGCGCATGCGTACTATTTCCAGGGTGTTGGGTTCCAGTCTCATCCTGTACCCCACTAAAAGTTTTACATCGTTTTTTTTACATGCCTCCACCATTTCCCGGCCTTCCTGTTCATTCAGCCCCATGGGCTTTTCACAGATTACATGTTTCCCGGCATTGGCCACCCTTATCGTTTGGTCTTTGTGCAAGGCATTTGGGGTGATGATATACACCGCATCAATATCCGGGTTGTCTTTTATTTGGTCAAAATTCTCATAATTGTAGCAGTTTTTTTCGGGGATGCCATATTTGGATTGCCAATCCTTGATTTTGGAAGGGGTGCCACTGATAACTCCTACCAATTTGGATTTTTTGCTGTCTTTCATGGCCTCAGCCACACGGGTGCCGTAACTTCCCAATCCCATGATGGCCACTCTTAATACTTCCTCCCGATTATTTCCTACCATGATATGATTGCTTGTTGGTGTCGCCTGAAGGTGATGCACAAAGGGAATGGCCATAGCCGAAAGGGTAATTTTGTGTAAAAAATCTCTTCTTGATTTCATGTTTGAATGGGTTTAATGGGTTAAATGATTAAATGCTTGAAATTTACTCATTGCAATATATTGCAAATTGGGATAGAACTAAAGACCTTTGGACAATTTATACATCAATTCCTTTTGCTTTTTACATGGATTATGAAAGAAACAATTACCTATTCCCAAGACACTAAAATTGACGCAGCACAGTTCAGGGATATATTGGTCCTTTCCACTTTGGGGGAAAGGAGGCCCATCGAAGACCTTGACCGGCTTCAGCATATGCTCGACCATGCTCAACTAATGATTACTGCCTGGGCCGGGGAAAAACTGGTGGGGATATCCAGGGCTTTAACCGATTATAGCTATTGCACCTATTTGTCTGACCTTGCCGTGGATCAGGCGTATCAGGGGCAGGGAATAGGCACAACCTTGATCAAAATGACAAAGGAGTGTGCTCCCATGGCCAAGCTTATTCTGCTTTCCGCTCCGAAAGCAGTGGACTATTATCCAAAAATCGGGATGGAAAAGCACCCTGCATGTTACTTTCTTGATGATCTTTCTGCTCTTCGGAGGTATTAGGGATTGTTGGCCTTTTTATTTTTTCCCAAAAAACAAAATATGCACTCATGGCTATGGCAATTACTTGGTAAGTCGCCACCAGTATGGGTGCCCAGGCACCCAATAGTGGCCCAGCCCCAAACCAATCACCAGTAAACAAAATGAAGCACAGTATCGCCACCCCCTTGAAGGTTTCCCAAAGAAATGCAGAACGGTTACCATCCATCAGGTCAGTATATGCATATACCGAGCAAATAACGAATAGTCCGTATGCTAAAGCATTCCACCAACCTATACTTCCGATAAATGCGAAGAGGTAAATCAATAGTGCATAATTAAAAAACAATTGAGTCCATGACCATCCCCTCAGCATTGGGCTAGCTGAGGTATCATATTTTTCATAGGCTCCAGAATTGTACATGGTAGAAACTGGAAATCGTTTTTCTACATCCTTTGGCCTCCACCCTGTGGGCATAAACCAAAGTCTGAATTTATCCTTCCAATTTTTGGTATAAAAGGCATCTCTTGCCAAAAGCCCGAAATGTTGAAAGTTGATTTTGATGGGGTTCCAGGTACGTGCCGGCCTACTTATGCCATATACACAAGGTAAATTGGGCAGCTCTTTTTGAAAGGTGCCAAACCATTTGTCCCAAACGATAAAGATCTGACCCAGATTTTTGTCGATGTATTCTTTGTTTACCGCATGGTGTACCCTATGATGGGACGGGGTTACGATGATTTTTTCCCAAAAACCTAAATTTCCAATCAATTGAGTATGGTACCAAAACTGCAAAAAAAGATGGATGGGGATTACAACCACGATCACCTCTACGGGGATTCCAATAAGAGCTGCCGGAAGTAGTAAAAAGGTAAAATAATCGAAAACGGTAGAAATAGTCTGCCGGAGCGCACAGGCCAGGTTAAAATCCTCACTGCTGTGATGGATGACATGCCTGTTCCATAAAAAATTAATCTTATGTTCCCATCGGTGTGTCCAATATCCTTTAAAATCCACAACGATGAAGGTGATGAGATATACCCACCAGGTGGGGGTAACTTCAAATATTGCCAAATGCGACAGCATCCATTCATAGGTGAAGAAGGAAACAGTAAGCCCCAGCACATCCTTAATCACATTGGTAATACCGGAGCTAATGCTAGATACCGCATCCATACTACGAAATACCCTCTTGCCCAACTTTCTTTCCACGATTACCTCTAGAAGGATAAGCAATAAGAATAGGGGCATTGTGAAATTCAATATTTTGGCATAAAGTTCCATTGGTTTTTTACTAGCTAATGCTCACAGTTAGATGGGAACAATACCATTAAAATACACATTTAGCCCAAATGGGCAATGATTATTTCGAGAACCC
The DNA here is from genome assembly GCA_003565295.1 of Cyclobacteriaceae bacterium. Lineage (GTDB taxonomy): Bacteria > Bacteroidota > Bacteroidia > Cytophagales > Cyclobacteriaceae > Pleomorphovibrio. The sequence continues at coordinate 69,591 of PXCO01000184.1, read as the reverse complement.
CGAAATAGGCAGGTTAGGGGGGCCATTTTTTACATATACGGGGTTGATAGAGATAGGATATTGTTTTTAAGCTCTATTTTTGCAGCATGCGAAATGCCTTACGTACCAATAAGCCATCTTTTTTGATTTTAGGGATATTACTGGTCTCCTTTAACCTAAGGCCTTCTATTACAGCTGTAGGGCCATTGATTCCCATGATCCGTTCTGATTTGGCCCTCAGTAATGCGTGGGCGGGGTTTTTAACCACCTTGCCTTTACTTACTTTTGCTACCTTTTCATTGTTTTCGGCCAGTTTCGGCCAACGTTTCGGACATGCCAAGGCGATTTTCATAGGCCTGTTGGTACTATTGACAGGGACAGCATTAAGGGTGGTGGGTGGCACCTGGCTATTGTTTTTTGGAACTGCCTTGACAGGAATTGGTATAGTGGTTTGCAATGTGCTACTGATCCCTTTGGTGAAGAATCGTCTGCCAGGAAAGACAGGGAAAATCACCGGCATGTACACCACTGGTATGACCTTAATGGCCGCCATAGCTTCTGCGGTAAGTGTACCTCTTTCCCAGGCCTGGGGCTGGAGGGGCTCCCTCTTATTTTGGGCCAGTATGCTGGTGATCACCTTGATATTATGGTATCCACATATACGTCCGCATCCGTCAACTTCTCAAAATATGGCTCAAACTACCGCGAAGGTAAACGTTTGGAAATCAAGCTTGGCATGGCAGGTTAGCTCTTTTATGGGTGTGCAATCCCTTATGTTTTTCACCTTGATCACATGGCTGCCGGACATGTTGATTTCAAGGGGTATGAGTGCATCGGAGGCAGGGTATGCCGCCTCTTTTATGCAAATTACTGCGCTGATAGGCACATTTTTGGCACCCATCGTCGCCACCCGATATCAACAGCAATCCGGTCTCAACCTTTTGCTCAGCCTTACCTATCTATTGGGCTTTAGCTTATTATTTCCCTTGGGCATTGGTATAAACCTACTGGGGATAGCCATTACTGGACTGTGCATGGGTGCAAGCATTAGCATGGCATATACCTTAATTGCGCTGAGAACCTCAAGGGACCAGACTACGGCATCATTGTCCGGAATGGCTCAATCTTCTGGCTATTATCTGGCTGCTTTTGGGCCCTTGTTTTTTGGAATGGCCTATGATATTTGGCAGGACTGGGACCTACTGATTTTCCTGATGCTTGGATCCACTTTTCTTTTTGGGCTATTTGGGTATTTTTCAGGAAGAGCACGGATAATTTGAGATTGAGGAAATGATTATGATTCACCTGCGATTAGTTACTTTTGTGGCGAAAATAAAACAAAGCTTTTTGGTGATGATGAGGAAGAACAAAATCCTATTATTTATTCTTGGGCTATTGGTGGGGGCAATTCTTTATTTTGCATTAAATCAGTTTTTTGCAACATCAGGATCGGAGGATCCTTTTTCCCGCTTTGAACAAGACCGGTTTAATTTTGAAGGATATCCCGCAGTAGTGGTAAAACCTCAGGTTCCTGCCACTGATAACCCATGGGTGTGGAGGGCCAGATTTTGGGCACATGAACCACAAGTGGATTTGGCGTTGCTAGAGCAGGGCTTTCATTTGGTATTTGTGGATGCCCCCAACTTGTACGGGAGCCCAAAGGCAGTGGCATTATGGAATAATTTCTATGTCTATTTGTTGGAAAATTATGCATTGAATGCAAAATGTGTCTTAGAGGGTATGAGCAGAGGAGGACTGTACGTTTATAATTGGGCCTCTAAAAATACCGATAAGGTCACTTGCATTTATGCGGATGCCCCGGTATGTGACATCAAAAGCTGGCCGGGAGGAATGGGAAGGGGTGAAGGATCCAAGCCCGATTGGGAGAAACTCTTGGACGCCTATGGGCTCGATGAAGAAGCTGCGAAGGGCTATGAAGACATCCCTCTTTTCAATGCCTATTCTGTGGCCCAGGCTAAAATCCCGGTCATTCATGTCTGTGGGGCCCTGGACGATGTAGTGCCCATGGAGGAAAACACCTATCCTTTGATGGACTTATTTGAAAAACATGGTAGCAGTATCCATCTCATCCTAAAAGATAGTGTAGGGCATCACCCGCACTCTCTGCAAGACCCTACCCCAATCGTTTCCTTTATACTCGAGAACGGCTATCAGGTGCAAGGAAATGAGGGCAAACATGCCAAATTGGAACAAATTCAATAAAACCTTTAACCATAAAGTCAGATGCAGGATTTTCTTTCTCAAATGGGCGTTTCGGAAGAGCTTTTCAATTACCTTATCATGCCCCTTCTGATTTTTATCGCAAGGGTAGGAGATGTTTCTATCAATACCCTGAGGATTGTATTCGTGCTCAACGGTAAGAAGTTCATTGCACCCATGCTAGGATTCTTTGAGGCATTGATTTGGTTATTGGCCATAGGGCAGATCATTCAAAATATCAACAATCCATTATCCTATATTGCCTATGCCGGCGGCTTTGCCATGGGGATTTTTGTGGGAATGACAATAGAGGAAAAGTTAGCAATGGGAAGGGTGCTGGTGAGGGTGATCACCCCTGAACCAATGCATGATCTTATTGATTATATGAAAGAAAGGGGGTATAGATTTACCATGGTAGGTGCAGAGGGAAGTTATGGCAGGGTACAACTTTTGTTCACTGTGCTCAAACGGGATACCCTTAAAGAATACATAGAGAAAGTCAAAGAATGCAACCAAAAAGCCTTCTACACCATTGAAAGTGTGAAGAAGATCAGTGAGGATGATTTTGACATGATGGAGGATAAAAGGAAGTTTTCCACCCGATTGTTCAATCTAATCAGGAAATGATCGCCTTATGAAATGCCCAACCGTTCGTGCCAGGAATTCAAGTCTTGGAGCACTCCATCCAAAACATTCCGTTGCTCAGTTTCCAGTTTACCATCCGATGATCTGCAATTAGGGGATATTTTAAGTCCCCTTTTGTTTAGAAAATACCTGGCTCCCAACTGGTATTGCCTTCCGATCTTTTTCTCGGTCAGGATCAATTGGTCTTGTAACCAGTCCACATCTTCTTTTTTTTCGGGTCGCTCTGCATTTTCACACATCCAGGAAATAATTTCAGGGTAAAAGTTCCCCGCAATTGGGGATAGGCCCAAAGCCCCGGAGCGAAGGCTATCTGCAGCAGAACCTATATGGGCATTATATAGCCCCCAGTTGCTGCCTTTTGATAGTTGAAGTTTTTGCCGGATTTGTTGTATGTCCTCAGTGGTGTCCTTGTGATAGATGAACCTTCCGCTTTCCACCAAAAAACGGGTCACTGCAGGAGTTACCACCCGTTTATAAGGGTTTGGGCATTCGTAGGTACCCAGGGCTATGCCCACGGTATTATCCATTATTTTTTGGGTTGTGGTCATAAGCTGCTCATCAGTCTCCTGTTTATCTGCCAAATGAGCCGTAATCAATATTACGGCATCCACACCCGTATCCTTCATTTTTCTGATGAAATCTGCCTTTTCCTGCACCGAATCCCCAAAAGAACCTGAGGCGACTACCGGAAAGGTTCCATCTACATGGTCTACTACATGTTTGGTCAGCTTTATTCTTTCCTCCGGGCTCAGATGATACATCTCACTACTCAGGCAATTGGCAAAAAAACCCCTGGCACCGGACTCAAGATAAAAATCCATTAACCTGCTCATGCCCGGATAATCAATTTCACCATTTCTTTTATAAGCCGTTAACATTACGGGAATATTTCTCTTCATTTCCTTTGGCTTTCTTGAATGGTGGGGCTGGGCCATTAAGTTATCGGCTAATGCCAGGCCAGTTAGAGAACCCAATATGCCTTTAGCCGAATTGCTTATAAATTTTCGTCTGGATGTATCTCGAAATGTTAGCATGTAATTGATAATATTGTTCTAATCTTGACTGGTTACCATTAAATTTATCCCGTTCTAATCAGTGGATGTGTCAACCAATTAAGCCTTATGTTTATTATTTCTTTTCGGCAGTCATAACCTGCCATCACTCGTTTCGGGGCAGCCTAGTAAATGATCATCATCCACCCTTGTTAGGGATTTCCTCGATTTCATAATAGTGACAGTTACTATGAATACTACTCTGGCAGAGATTAAATGGACTATTGGGGCTGCCTCTGGGCTTTATAACCATCAAACAAACAGTTCTATGATTTTTATTTGTCCATCCTCAAATCCCATTAATAAAATCCTCCTGTTTTTGAATAGGATTGAATAGATCAATGGGGAGTACAAGCGGCTACATCTAAATCACTTTAAAGACCTGTAGAATGTAAAGAGATGGCATACCTCAGCATAGTACAGGACAGTTTTTCGATGGTATGCTTTTACCTTACATCTTGGATCCTTACCAAAAAAAGTGAGAGTAGTCGCATCTGTCTAATGCAGTATCTTGAAAATGATGAATGCTATGGCCGTATGCAATCTGCTGCTTATCTTTAAGGGGGCCTTAAAACAGCAGCCCCTTTTTTATTGTTGAATAAGATGTTTATGAAAGTTGCTTTATTTGTCCCTTGCTACGTGGAACAGTTTTATCCAGAAGTGGGAATAGCCACCTTGGAGCTTTTGGAAAAATATGGTGTGCAAGTGGAATACCCTCTTGAACAAACCTGTTGTGGGCAACCTATGGCCAATTCGGGTTATCAGCGCTTTGGAGATGATGCCTCCAGGGTTTTTATGGAAAACTTCGGGGATTACGAATACGTGGTCGCACCTTCCGGGAGTTGTACCCTACACGTGAAGGAACACGTGCTTGGTGAGAGTGAAGTAAAGGTTTATGAGTTGTGCGAGTTTCTTACCGATATTCTGAAAGTAGAGGATGTAGGAGTAAGTTTTCCTTTTAAAGTTGGCATACATGCCAGTTGCCATGGGCTTAGAGGGTTAAGGCTTGCCAAGTCCTCTGAAATCGTGGGGGATGATTTCAATAAGCCCAGGACGCTACTGGAAAAAGTGAAAGATATTCAGTTAGTGGAATTGCAACGCAAGGATGAATGCTGCGGCTTTGGGGGAACATTTGCAGTGTCCGAAGAGGCCATTTCTGTACGTATGGGGATGGACAGATTGGCGGATCATGAAGACAGTGGTGTGGAAGTAATCACCTCTGCGGACATGTCCTGCCTCATGCATCTTCAGGGCTTGTCCAAAAGGAACCAACATCCCGTGAAGATAATGCACATAGCCCAGATCCTAAACGGCGCAAAACCATCTTAAAAATAATAATGCTCATTGTATGGCTAAAACAATCACACATGCAGAAGCGGCTGAAGCTTTCTTAAAAGATGCAGACCGTACCCAATGGCATGATGAAACCTTATGGCATGTCCGGACAAAACGGGATACCGCCGCACAAAAGCTTCCCGAATGGGAGCAGCTAAGAGAAAATGCCTCCAAAGTAAAGGAGTACGTCCTATCCCATTTAGATGAACTGCTGGTCACTTTCGAAAAAAATGCCAAGGCAAACGGGATTGAGGTACTTTGGGCAAAGGATGCCGCAGAACACAACCAACACGTTTATGAAATTCTTCAAAAGCACAGTGTTCAAAATATCGTAAAAAGTAAGTCCATCCTTACTGAGGAATGTGGGCTGAACCACTTTCTTGAGGATAAGGGTTTTGACGTGGTGGATACCGATCTGGGCGAGCGGATCATTCAGTTCAACAAACAGGTTCCCAGTCACATCGTAATGCCTGCTATCCATCTTAAAAAGAAGGAGATAGGGGACATCTTTCATACCCATCTTGGCACACAGCAAGGAGCAGATGACCCAAACTATCTTACGGAAGCTGCAAGGAACCATTTGAGGGAAAAGTTTATTAATGCCAACGCTGCCATTACAGGGGTTAATTTTGGAATTGTGGAATCAGGAGGCTTTGTGGTGTGTACCAATGAAGGTAATGCGGACATGGGCACACACTTGGCAGATGTCCATATTGCCTGCATGGGAATTGAGAAATTGATACCAAGAAAGGCAGACTTAGGGGTTTATTTGAGGCTATTGGCCAGGAGTGCCACAGGTCAGAGCATCACCAACTATTCATCCCACTTCCACCGGCCAAGATCGGGGAAGAAAATGTACCTGATTCTGGTGGATAACGGAAGGACGGAACAGTTGGGAAGAGAACATTTCAGGAACTCATTAAAGTGCATCCGCTGTGGGGCGTGTATGAATACCTGCCCCATTTACAGGCGAAGTAGTGGGTTCAGTTACAACGCTACCGTTCCCGGGCCAATTGGATCTATTTTGTCTCCCGGAATGGATTTGAAAAAGCACAGTACCCTCCCATTTGCCTCTACATTATGCGGTTCTTGTTCCGATGTTTGTCCTGTAAAAATCAATATTCACGAGCAGCTCTATCAATGGAGGCAGGTGGTCACTGAGGCAGGTCATGATTCTGCTGCCAAAAAATGGGCCATGAAGATAGGCGGTAAGGTTATGGGAAGCCCATCTTTGTATGATTTTTTGGGCAAATCGGCAAGGTCAGCCCTTAAATTGACTCCCAAGAAATTGGTGTATAGTCGTGTGAACACCTGGGGTAAAAGTAGGGATCTTCCTGAGCCCCCAAAAGAAAGTTTTAAGGAGTGGTACCGTAAAAACAGAAAACCATGAGCAGCAAAAATGAAATGCTGGACAAAATAGCAAAGAATAAACCCCCCAAGAATACCTTGCCTGAACTGCTTTCTTTTGGGTCAGGGGAACGCAAAGAATGGTTAGAACAATTTTCAGCATCCTCTGCGCTCAATGGAGGGACTACTATTGTAGTGAAAAGTTGGGAAGAAATTGAAAGCTATTTAAAGTCGAAATTTGATCTCGATAAGCAAACCGTCTCCCTATCGCCCGACCTGAATGGGAATCTGGACATAGCTAGTATATTGGATCCCCATGACCTTGAAAAAGTGGAATTGGCTATTTTAGAAGGCACTTACGGTGTCGCGGAGAATGCGGCTATTTGGATGCCCGAGGAGAAATTAGCCCATAGGGCACTTCCCTTTATCGCGCAGCATTTAGTGGTTGTTTTGGAATCAAAAAATTTGCTGCCGGATATGCACGAAGCGTACCGGAAAATTGATGTTGCAGCATCTGATTATGGGGTTTTCATTGCAGGCCCTTCCAAAACAGCAGATATTGAGCAATCCTTGGTGATAGGTGCCCATGGACCCAGGAGTATGACGGTGTTCATTCTAGACTTATAGCGGCTTTTACCATTACTTTTCTTCGATATTTATTAAAAAATACCCCGATCGGGGTATTTTTTTTATTCCAAATCTATCCTACTTTTACATCGGGTGATTAAACGACTTTTCTGGCTTTTATATTTTCATGATTTTGTTAAGGGTTCATTGTTTTGGTTTACTTTTTGCCCTTAATTTTTTTTTAATCCTCACTTTGATTGTTCGGGAACTCAAAAGCCGTTCATAGAAAATCACTAAAGATGAACGGATTGAAGCCATTAATAGTAGATAATTTGAGTAATTCACAGAAATTTCATTTTAATTGTGGTAATAAATAAAAGGCCATGCAAAGCATCTCCCAGCACCCAATTCCCAATCTTCCTTCACCTAGCTATAAGCGTGTGGTTATCATAGGCGGAGGTTTTGCTGGTCTGAGGCTGGCCAGGAAGTTAAAAGGATCCTCCTATAATGTGGTTTTGCTGGATAAAAACAATTATCATCAATTTCAACCACTATTTTATCAGGTGGCCACAGCAGGATTGCAGCCCAGTGCGATCTCCTTTCCTTTACGAAGGGTATTCCACGACACACCTAATATTACTTTTAGGATGGCTGAGGCAAAGGAAATAGACCAGTTGGGAAAAAGGGTATATACGAATATTGGATACCTGGACTATGATTACCTGGTACTGGCCATGGGAGCCAATACCAATTATTTTGGTCTTAACAATATCATGGAACATAGTATCCCAATGAAAAGTGTATCAGAGGCACTCTTCATCAGAAATAAGATAATATCCAATTACGAAAGGGCAATCAATATTGAAGATGAGGAGGCACTGAAATCCCTACTGAATGTAGTGATTGTGGGTGGTGGTCCCACCGGTGTGGAACTTGCCGGTGCCATGGCCGAATTGCGAAACAGGGTCTTGCCTAAAGATTACCCCCAGCTTGATTTTGCCAATATGAAAGTGGTTTTGGTAGAAATGGGAGACCAGCTCCTATCCGGGATGTCTGAAATCTCATCTAAGAAGGCAAAGCTATATTTGGAGAAATTAGGTGTGCAAGTGAAACTAGGTGCTGCCGTGGAGGATTTTGACGGAAAGCTAGTGAGAATAAAGGGAGGGGAACAGATCTATACTCAAACCGTATTGTGGGCGGCAGGTATTACGCCCAACAAAATCGGGGGTATTAATGCAGGGAGCCTATCCAAAAGTGGGAGGTATTTGGTGGATCAATATAATCGCATCAAAGATTCTGAGGCCATTTATGCCTTGGGTGACATTTGCTTGATGCAGGATGAAGCTTATCCAAATGGCCACCCTCAAGTGGCACAGGTGGCGCTACAACAGGCCAATACATTGGCAGTAAATCTCAAAAATATGCTAAGGGGTAAACCACTAAAAGCCTTCAAGTATAAAGACCTGGGTTCCATGGCCACAGTAGGGAAGAAACTCGCAGTAGTGGACTTGCCTTTTATCCGGTTTCAGGGAGTGTTGGCCTGGCTGACATGGCTTTTTGTGCATTTAATGGCCATCGTAGGAGTAAAAAACAGGCTGTTTATTTTCCTGGATTGGGCCTGGAACTACCTATCTTTTGACCCGGCATTAAGACTTTTGATCCGCCCAAGCTACGTAAAACCCAGGGATAGGGACAAATTGGTAGAGGACAAAAATTAAGGTTCTTTAACAAATAATTATGATATGGGGATTAAACGGCAGGGCACCGCTAAGGTCTAACCTCATGAAAACTAAAACTAGATAATCATGAAAAAGTTAGCAGTAGTAATCGCGATGGTATTGGTATCCGGCTTTCAGGGATGGGCACAAGATGACAACAGAACTAGAAGAGGTGCAGAGCGCAGCCCCGAGAAAATGGCCGAGCGGGTTTCCCAACGGCTGGCCGAACAGCTAGACCTTAGTGAGAATCAGAAATCGGAGGTTTATGCCCTGCATTTGGAACAGGCCAAGGGAAGAGAGGCCGAGAGAAAGGCAAGAATGGAGGCCATGAAAGCGAACCGGGCAGAATTACATTCCAAAATGGAAAATATACTGACCCCCGAGCAGCAGAAAGCCTGGGAGGAAAAGCGAAAAGAAAACCGCGAAAAGATGCAGCAGAGAAGGGGTAAAGGCCCTAGGGGAGGTAATGAAGCTGGCCCCAGACAAGGCAGGCGCGGTGATAATTCACGGAAATAAAATCTTAAATTAGGCCCTAAGGGCCTTTTCTTTTTTTGTATGGGTATATTTGAGGCCAATGAAGGATGCGGTAATTGTATTTGAAAAAGAACCTGTGCCAGGATTGGTGAAAACCAGGTTGGCCAAGGATATAGGCCAGGAAAATGCAGTGAAAGTATATAGTAACCTACTCTCCATAACCCATTCGGTCTTACAGAATTTTAAGGCAAGTATTTTTGTCTATAGAGACGGAAATATTCCGGAAAAGGACGACCAAAGAAAGAATTACCACTATAGGATCCAAGATGGAAAGGATTTAGGGGAACGCATGAGCAAGGCTTTTGAAGAGGTTTTACAAGGGAAAAATGAAAAGGTCCTACTTATAGGGACCGATTGTCCGGAGATTTCTCAAGAGATTTTGATGATGGCTTTTTCAGCATTGGAGAAAAACGACGTGGTGTTGGGGCCGGCCTTTGACGGGGGATATTACCTCATTGGCATGAAAAAAAAGCACCCCATGCTTTTTGATCAGATAAAATGGAGTACCAATGTGGTTCTTCAGAAGACCATAGAAAAAATCACCCATGAAAAACTATCTTATTACCTGCTCCCAACACTCAGGGACCTGGATAATCTGGAAGATTTGAGGTATTTTCAGGACAGATTAATCATTAAGTCATGAGTCGTTTGTGGATATTTTTTACAATTGCCCTTTTCTGCACCCTCGGCAATAGCGGATTTGCCCAGCTTTCAAATGAATACCAACTAATCGCACATAGGGGAGGCGTGGTGAGCCCGGAAGCCATGGAAAATAGCCATGAGGCTTTAGAGGCGGCTATCGAGCAGGGATATCACCGGGTAGAGATAGACATGAGACTTACCAAAGACGGTGTTTTGATAGCTCACCATGACGCCCACTTTCGCAATACCTTTGGGGTGGATAAGACCATTCGGGAGTTGGAGTGGCAGGAAATCGCGGTGCTTGAAGGGCAAAATGGCTATAAAGTCTGTACCGTGGAAGAGCTTTTGAGAAGGTGCGAAGGGAGAATAGAAGTGATGATTGATAATAAAATTTCTGGATATGAGGAAAAGGCATTTTTAGGTCTTATGGATCTTCTGACCCAATATCAGTTAAAGGAAAACGCCATCATGATTGGGACTTCCGCCTCGAAGGATTTTTTTACCGGAAAAGTTAAATTGAGTAGCACCAGGGAACAATTAGAAAGTTATAGGTTGGATCCGGAATTTGATCCAGGCCACTATTACTTATTTGACAGGATGATAAGCAGGGAGGATTTGACCTGGGCTGAAGCCCATGGTATTATGGTGGTGGCAGCCGTCAACAGTTTTCATTTTGATAAGCACAACCCCATAGGAGAAGCTGAAAAAAAGATATCGATTTTGAAGGATAATGGGGTTACGACTTTTCAAATTGATTCCATCTTTGCCCGGTTTTTTCAAAGCCCATAAAAAAACCCCACCTGTCAGGGCGGGGCCTTAATTTTGAAGTGTTAATGATTATTTCTGATTGGCAAGGTAAGTAGAAACCCCTTCCTTAGTGGCGGCCATTGCTTCTTTGCCTTCTTCCCAGTTGGCAGGACAAACCTCGCCGAATTTTTCTACATGCCTCAAGGCATCAATAAGTCTCAACATTTCGTCGATATTTCTTCCTAAGGGAAGGTCATTCACAGTTTCATGCCTAACCACGCCTTCTTTGTCGATCAAGAAGGTAGCCCTGTAGGCAACAGGAAGGCCTTCATAGGTAAGTTCGCCGTCTTCGTTGTAATTCCAATCACCGGCAAGTACGCCATAATTGTGGGCGATGGTCTTCACCGGGTCAGCAATGATGGGATAAGTCACTCCCTCGATTCCACCGTTGTCTCTTGGGGTTGCCAACCAGGCAAGGTGAGACTCCTCAGTATCGCAGGAAGCTCCTATCACCGCTACGCCTCTCTTCTCAAACTCCTCCAACTTCTCTTGGAAGGCGATGATTTCCGTTGGGCACACGAAGGTGAAATCTTTTGGATAGAAAAATAGAACCACATCTTTATTTCCCAGGTACTGCTCCAAAGAAAAATTTTCCACAATCTCCTCTCCGTCTATCACAGCCGGGGCATTGAATAAAGGTGCTTTTTTTCCTACTAATGACATAAATTATTTTTTTAAAGTTTACGGATAAAATATAATATAATTAAGAAATTTATTTCGTTTTTCCCTTGATTACCAATGATACTTCTTCAACTTCAAAGTCCTCAATTTGGTTCGCTTGCAGGTATTTTTTTAAAAGAAGCTCCAATTCAGGGTTTTTATAATCCTTGATCTGTTGTGTGGCAGTGCAATAAAGGTGACTGTGGGTTTCCAGCATGGGGTCAAACCTCATGACCCCGGAATCATCTGTGAATTTCTGTAGTAAACCCGCTTTCACGAAATTTTCCAACGTTTTGTAAACCGTACCTAGGGAAATGGATGGATTGGCTTCCTTCACCTTGGCGAAGACCATTTCCGCCGTGGGATGATCCGCAGAAACTTGGAGGGCATTGTAAACCACCATCCTTTGATGGGTGAACTTCAGCCCGCTTTCGGTAATCTTTTCTCTTGCCGTTTCTGCAATCATTATCAGATAAGAATTATTCCTGTTTGAGAATTAGTGCGCAAAGGTAGGAAAAAAATGGTGGTAACCCAAGGTTTCCCTGAATATAATAAGTACTTTTGTGCCCCTAATCTAGCCCATCTTAACAGATTATCAGGCCCTTAAACAGGCAGTCCCATGATTAAAGTATTGTTTATTTGTTTAGGAAACATCTGTAGGTCCCCATTGGCGGCTGCAATTTTTGCAGAGAAGTTACTTCATAAGGACTATAAGCAGAAAATTTGCTGTGACAGCTGTGGAACTTCTGATTACCATATAGGGGAGCTTCCTGATGAGCGTACCTTGACCTGTGCAGAAAAACACGCTATTCCCCTTCACCATAGGGGCAGGCAGCTTAACCGAAGTGATTTTAAGGACTTCGATTTATTTATCGCCATGGATCAGGCAAACTGCAGGGACATCAAAAAAATGGCAACTGCCTTTAATACACAGCCAAGACAACTTTTTTTGATCCGGGAATTTCAAGATAATCCCGATTTTTTGGACGTCCCAGACCCTTACTATGGAGGGGAGGATGGCTTTGAAAAAGTTTATGAAATCCTGGACGAATCCATAGACGGATTAATCAAAATGATGGAAAAAGAGTTTAAGCTTTGATATGGAAGCTTTCTTTAACCAGGTTTTTTTGGAAGTATTTGGAAGGGAACTGGAATGTGCCGAGTACCGAATGATCGCAGCAGGCAATATTAACCAGGCCATATACCTTAACACAGAAAAAGGTGAGTTCTTGTTGAAAACCAATCATCAGGATTTTACTGACCTATTTAAAAGAGAAAAAGAGGGACTGGATCTACTGAGAAGCAACTGTCAATTACTGGTTCCCCAAGCTATTGCAGAAGGGAGACTGGAGGATCGCAATTTTTTACTGATGGAGTGGATCAAGAGTGGCAAGACAGTATCGGAATATTCCCAGGTGCTTGGGGAAGGCCTGGCCGAATTGCACATGGCCACTCAATCTCATTTTGGCTTGGAAGTGGACAATTATATTTCTATCCTGCCCCAATCCAACGAGATGAGATCGGATTGGGTAAGTTTTTTCATAGAGAAAAGGCTGGAACCCATGCTACAGCGGGCATTGTACGAAGGGTTGGTGGATGAGAGGTTTGTGGCAAGGTTCAGAGAAATTTATCCCAAGCTCAACGGTTATTTTCCCAATGAAAAACCCTCATTACTTCATGGGGACCTATGGGCGGGAAATGTCATCACAGGGCCAAAGGGCCTTCCAGCCATTATAGACCCGGCAGTCTATTATGGACACAGGGAAATGGATTTGGCCTTTTCAAAGCTTTTTGGTGGATTTGACCATCGCTTTTACCAAACCTATCATTCGATATTTCCTCTTGAGCCGGGCTTTGAAGAAAGGGTAGACGTGTATAATCTCTATCCGCTTTTGGTACATGTCAATCTATTTGGCAGAGGATATTTGTCTGGAGTGGAACGAACCGTAAAGCGGTTACTCTCCTGAGGCCAAAAGAGGCACCTTCTCCATCAGGAATTGTAAGGTATTTGTGCTTTTTTGAATCAACTTTATCCCATTTTTTTCCTGCCCGTATAATTCCTCATGACGTTGAGTATAATTCTTGACTGTTACAAGCGAAAGACGGGTGGATTGATCGATCACAAAAATCTCCAACAGACTTTTGGGCAGATCTATGGCATTACCGGTTGTGTCATCCATTGCCACGTGCAGGGTAATACCAGAGGCTTGGAGCAGGTTGATGGTCCAGTTGAATTTTTTGGCGGATTTAAAAATTTCCTCGAAATGGAACCCTCCCACCCTGGATAAGTCTCTTATGCGGAAACTGAGCAATATTTGGTGTTTTTTGATCACAGTGATGGGGATCCTGGGGTCATCCTTAAAACTGCCAATCACCGTTCCTGCCGAACCCGGGTCGAGGAAGGACTTCACATAGAGTGGGATCTTATGCTTTGCCAGGGGTTTTACTGTTTTGGGATGGATTACCTTAGCCCCAAAATAAGTCATCTCCGCCGCCTCCTCCACATCCAGGTATTCGAACTTCACCGCCTCGGGAAACAAATCAGGGTCACCATTGAGGACTCCGGCGACATCCTTCCAAATGGTAACACTTTTTCCTCCAAGACTAACGGCTAGAATGGCGGCAGTAAAGTCCGAACCTTCACGGCCAAGGGTTACTGTATGGTTAAGCCAGTCGCTTCCAATGAAGCCTTGGGTGATTACAGGGTAACTCTCTAATTGTTGTGTCAGCAATTTCCTACACTGCTGCATGGTCAGTACCCAATCCACCTTTCCGGCTTTATGATTGGAATCTGTGGCCACTAGCTCCCGTGCATCCTGCCAAAGACAGTAATTTCCCTTTAAGCAAAGAAATTCCTGAAGAATACGGGTGGATATCAATTCTCCAAACCCTATGGCCTGATCATATAAAAAGGCTTCTCCCTCTTGAAGGTAGCCAGGGTTTTCAAGTACTTTTTGTAGTTTAGAAAAGTCATTATCTAACCGGCTAAAAACCGCATGCTGATTGGGAAATAAGGATGCACAGGTGGTTAAGTGGAACGCCTTTAGCTCGTCCAGGTTTTTATGATAAGGTTGTTTAGTATGGGCAAGATGAATGATTTTTTCCAGCTGATCGGTGGTATCCCCCATGGCAGAGACCACGACCACAAGACCCCTTTTCCAGTTTTCGCTGAGTATGTTGGCCACATTTTCTATGGATGCTGCATCTTTTACAGATGCACCGCCGAATTTATACACGAATGCCTGGATCATTAAAGGATTTTGATTTGGTGATGGGAAGAAAATTTTTGTAAATTCATGGCAAAACTATGAAGACAAAGCCTTATAAGCAAGATAATTCGGCCTTGGGATATGCCGTAGGGGTTACCTTGGACAGGTTCATAAAGAGCCATCAATCCCACTTTCCCTTTGCTACGGGAGAGCTTTCGCAATTACTCAGGGACATCGCATTGGCCGCTAAAATTGTCTCCAGGGAAATCAGTAGGGCAGGACTTGGTCAAGTTACCGGTGCCTTCGGAGCTACCAACGTTCAGGGAGAGGAGCAACAAAAACTGGATGTGGTGGCTGATATACGATTTACAAGGGCACTGACAAAGGGTGGAGAGGTATGTGCGGTGGTATCCGAGGAAGAAGATGAAGTCATTGACCTACAAAACAGCAAGGGAAAATATGTGGTGGCCATTGATCCATTGGATGGGTCCTCTAACATTGATGTCAATGTTTCCATAGGTACCATATTTTCCATATACAGGAGAAAGACTCCAATAGGATCCCCCATTCAGGCCGAGGATGTACTACAAAAAGGAAGCGAGCAGGTAGCTGCTGGTTATGTATTGTATGGATCCTCCACCATGTTGGTCTATACCACCGGAATGGGGGTAAACGGTTTTACTTATGAATGGTCATTGGGGGAGTTTTTTCTTTCCCACCCCCTAATGAAAACACCATCAGTAGGAAATATCTATACCATCAATGAAGGACTATTCCGTGAAATGGGCGAAACCATTAAGTCTTATATTCAGCAATGCAAGGAAATGGGATATACAGCCAGGTACATTGGAAGCCTGGTGGCTGATTTTCATAGAAATTTACTCAAAGGAGGTATTTATCTCTATCCTTCTACCAAAAAAAATCCGAATGGAAAAATCCGACTGCTATATGAAGCAAATGCCCTGGCCTTTATAGCCGAGCAGTCCGGAGGAATGGCCACAGATGGAAAAGCTAGGATCTTGGACATCACACCCAAAGAACTTCACCAAAGGACACCTCTATTCATAGGAAGTGAGTCCATGGTAAAAGATTTAGGGAGCTTCTATTTGAACCTCTAGCTACTGTACTTTTTCCGCAATTCAAACTTCTGTATCTGTCTCAAAATAATAGCCCTGCTGAGGTCCTCGGCTATTTTCCCGGGGGCCGATTCATGCAGAATCCCTTTGAGTTTCTCCTCGTTTAGATCAATTCTATAGCAAAACTGAAGCAGTTTTTCCAGATCATGGTCCAACCATTGCCTTATTGCGGGAACCAATAGGGCAATCAATTGCTCCAGATCATCCAATCGGGCAGGAAGGGCAAGGTCAAAGGCTTTTTGCAGCACCTTTCCCGTTTGCTGTATAATTTCTTTGTTATGGGCAAATGCTTCCAAAACGTAGAATCTAATTTCTTAATGGTTTGATCAGTGACCGGGTGATCCGCTAGAAGCTAATGGATAGCAACTAAAACCTACAACTTCAGCCTTGTCTAATTTCTAATTTCACTCCTCCTTATCTTTAGCCTCAGAATCACTCTCCTTCTTTTGTTCTTCAAGCAACTCCGGGAAATGCTTCCGAATGATCCCATACCAGCTAATTAATTTTTTGATATCCGAAACGTATACCCTGTTTTCGTCATATTCTGGAAGGACGTGCTTAAGAAAGGCCTTGTACTCATCATTATCTGCACCGGCTAGTCCTGTATCTCCCTTGAATTCTTTCTCAATGTTTTTTAATACCTCTTGCAAGGGCTTCGAACCTTCCTCATCCATGGTATAGATGGAAATCTCACTTAGCAATGAAACTCGTTGTGAGGCACCTACTACCAATTTGGACTTCTTTTCGTCCAACGATTCCAATATCACCCCTGTCCTACTCGGTTTGAGCACTTTATATAACCCTGGTTTTCCTGAAACTGTTGCTATTTCCTTAAATTCCATGCTTCACTAGTTTAGATTAGGTTGCAAATATAGGGCTTAACCCACAATCATCAACCTTGCCGGCTATTTTGGTAAAATTCCTCCACATGGTGCGCTATGTATTCAGTCACTTCCTCTTTTCCCTGAGAAGTTTCCGCTGAGGTGATGAAATAATCCGGAGCCTCCTCAAAAAGCTCCAGCATCTTATCTAAAAATTTTTTAACATTTAGTTGAGTTTTTGATTTGGCCTGCTTGTCGGCCTTTGTAAAGAGCAATGCTAAAGGAATCCCATTTTGACCGCACCAGTAGACAAACTCAAGATCAATCTGCTGGGGATTAAGCCGGCTGTCGATCAGCACAAATACGGCTTCCAGGTTTTCCCGCAGGGTAAGGTATTGACGAATCATTTTCTCCCATTCCCCCCTTGCCGATTTACTCACCTTGGCAAATCCATAACCCGGAAGATCCACCATGTACCAACGGCCGTCTACCTCAAAATGATTGATCAATTGTGTTTTCCCGGGGGTTCCGGAGGTTTTGGCCAACCCTTTATGATTGGCCAGCATGTTGATAAGGCTGCTTTTCCCTACATTAGACCTACCGATAAACGCAAATTCAGGCTTTGTGGGAGGGGGACATTTGGTATAGTCCGTATTACTGATTAAAAACTTGGCCTTCTTGATCATTTCTCTGCATTTTTCACAAAGTTAAGGTTTATCGGGCAAATTCGGCTTTCTAATTAATCATTAACATTTTTCCTTTGCTCATGTTTACTTCTTAGTTTTGTGAACAAAATATAATTTCATGGCAGTAGTACCCTACAAGGATAAAAACGAAGGCAAAAAAGAGCAGGTGGCCAGTATGTTTAACAACATCAGTAAAAAATATGACCTGCTCAACCATGTCCTTAGTTTGGGAATTGATATCACCTGGAGAAAAAAAGCCGTTAAGCTTTTAAAAAAGGATGAGCCGAAACTGATTTTGGATATAGCTACCGGTACCGGGGATTTCGCCATTGAAGCCCTGGCTCTAGCCCCTGAAAAGGTGATTGGGGTAGATATTTCTGAGGGAATGTTGGAGCAGGGAAGGAAAAAGCTCAAAAAGAAGAAGCTGGAGGACCGGATAGAATTGCAGTTAGGGGATTCTGAAAAGCTTTTGTTCCCGGAAAATAAATTTGATGCAGTCATCGTTTCTTTTGGTGTGAGAAATTTTGAGGACCTGGAAAAAGGGCTATCGGACATGTACCGGGTATTAAAGCCCGGGGGCAAAACCGTGATCGTTGAATTTTCCAAACCCAAAAAATTTCCCTTGAAGCAAGCTTACCATCTTTATTTTAAGTATATTTTACCAAAAATAGGGAAACTTGTATCCAAGGATAACTCGGCCTATACCTACCTGCCTGAATCTGTACAGGCCTTTCCAGACGGAAAGGACTTCCTGGACATATTAGAAAAAGTAGGTTTTAAAAACACATCATGCAAACCACTTACTTTCGGCATCAGCTCCATTTACCTTGGGGAAAAGTAATTTTCCTTACCCTGTTGTTATACTGTTTATTTCATGTTCATACCTTTGCCCAGGACAGGGGGCTGATTTTCCACCAATCTGGTAGTGACGACCAATGGATATCCTATGGTTTTTTCCTTGCCGCCCACAACAGCAGCTTACGGGTCAAGTATTCGGATGAATTTTTGAACCCTGATGCGCCCAATATCGGAAATGTCAGAGCAGTAATGCCTGTATTTTCACCCGGCTTTGCCCTGGGTTTCTTGGTGACGGGAAGGATACACGATCAACTCAATGTACTTTTTACACCAAAAGTGGGCTTTTACGAACATAGAACCGAAATTCAGCTCTTTGCGGATGATGCCAATGCCCCCGGTGGGCTGGGGATCAGTACTGTGCCACTTTTTACCGAGGAGACTTTGGTGGAGTTCCCGGTGTTGTTCAAGTACAAGTCACAGCGCTTTAACAACACCCGCATGTTTTTTATCGGAGGCCTAAATGGTCAGATAAGGACTAAAAACCAGGAAGAGGCAGATGAGGATGACGTGGTGCTCAAGGGAAGGGACCTGGCATTGGAGATGGGCATGGGCTTTGATTTTTATTTTAAGTATTTCAAGTTTTCCCCGGAAATCCGCTTTTCTCATGGGTTAACAAACCTCTATAGGGAGGGTTTCGCAGATCCCAGGTTTGATGGTGCGATTACCGATATCCGGAGGAAATCCATTACCATTTATCTCAACTTTCAGTAGCAAAGCGTAATTTACCCGAAGAAAATCAATCTTTGCTTTTTTTTGCCTTACGAACTTTTTAAATTCAGCTATGGAAAAAAAAATCGCATTCATCACAGGAGCCACCTCAGGTATAGGTAAGGCCTGCGCACTATCACTGGCCAAGGAAGGATTTGCCATAGTCGCCTGCGGAAGGAGGAAGGAAAGGCTTGTCCAACTCGAGAAGGAATTGCCCTCGGGAACACCCTATCAATACCTGGTATTTGATGTGCGAAATAAGGACGAGGTATATTCCGCCGTTGATTCCCTTCCCGAGGAATGGCAGGAAATAGAAGTCCTGATCAACAATGCAGGAAATGCTCATGGTCTGGCCCCTATTCATGAAGGAAGCGAGGATGATTGGGACGCCATGATGGACATCAATGTGAAAGGACTCCTATATGTATCGAAGAAAATCCTTCCGGGCATGGTGGCCAGGAAGAGTGGACAGGTGATCAATGTAGGCTCTTCCGCAGGTAAAGACATTTATCCCAAGGGCAACGTGTATTGCGGGTCAAAAGCAGCCGTGGATGCCATCACCGAGGGCATGCGGAAAGACCTCAACCCTTATGGTATTAGAGTGGTGGGCATCCATCCCGGCCTTGTGGAGACTGAATTTAGCCTGGTTCGGTTTAAAGGGGATAAGGAAAAATCAGACAAGGTTTATCAGGGTTTTGATGCGCTTAAAGCCGAGGATATTGCCGATATCATTACCTTTGCGGTTACCCGTCCAAAACGGGTCGTATTGGCGGATATTTTGGTTTACCCCTTAGCCCAGGCTAGCACCACCATTTTCACTAAAAACACATAAATGAAAGTTGTCCTTCTTTCTCTGGGTTTTGGTTTTTTGTTGTTGGGCTGTCAAGGGGAGAGAACAGAGGCTTATGATTCTCCCAAGCCCGTGGATGTGGGGGAGGGATATACTATAAGGGAATCCGATGCTGAGCATTTGGACTTTTCGGTATCGGGTGACACCCTCGGAGAACTGGAGAAAGGCTTAATTGCGGCAGGTTTGGTAAACATTAAAGAAGTAATTCCTGGGGTATTTGTGGATTTAAAGTACAGCAGTACAGACAATTTTTTTGGGGAGGATGTATATGGGGATTTGAAAAATGCCTACCTTCAACCTGTAGTTGCAGAGAAGCTTAAAATTTCCCATGACTGGCTCAAAGTGCGCCATCCCGACTTAACTTTCTTGATTTATGACGGGGTAAGACCCAGAAGCGTGCAACAAATTCTTTGGGACAACCTGGACAAACCTGACAGCATCAAACCCCTCTATGTGGCTGACCCTAAAAGAGGAAGCCTTCATAATTATGGGGTGGCAGTAGACCTTACCTTGGCCAATGCGGAAACGGGTGAGGCGCTTGATTTAGGTACCCCCTACGATTATTTTGGCTATCCCGCCTATCCCGACAGGGAAGAGCAAATGCTCCGGGAGGGAAAATTAACGCAAGAGCATGTAGCCCGAAGAAAGATTCTTAGGCAAGCCATGAAAGCTGGCGGTTTTAGCGGTATTGGCTCAGAATGGTGGCACTTTGATGCCTATAGTAGGAAACAGGCTGCCGAAAAGTTTTCCATAGTGGAATAATTGTTTAGGATTACCATACAAAGAATAAACATATGAAATCGAGCCTGTCCTGACGGCAGTCAGGGCATGACGCAAGCGACACACAGAGGGATGCCCCCCCGATAGCTATCGGGGCTATCGGGGAGATGCGAGATTCCCCCGAAGCAAGTTCCCCGAATCAAGTTCCCCGAATCGAGTTCGGGGCAGGCAGGGGCCATCCCGAAGATCGGGACAAGTTCCCGAAACAAGTTCGGGACAGGTAATGACCATTGAAAATCAAATTATAAACACATGAATAAAAGTAGCACACAACGATCAAACTCAAAATACCTGTTGGCATTTGTCCTTATGGTGTTTCTTTGCCTCCCCGAGGCCATTTCACAGCAAAAACCTCAGTTTAAGGCATTGGTGTTCAGTAAGACCAAGGGATTCAGGCACCAATCCATTCCCGATGGGGTAGTGGCCATGAAGAAATTGGCGGAAAAACACCGCTTCAGTGTCTATACCACAGAAGATGATAGAGAGTTTACCAAGGAAAAATTGAAAAACTATGATGTAATCATCCTGGTGAGCACCACGGGTACCATTTTTAATGCTGAGCAGAAAGAAGCATTTGAAGATTTTGTTCGCAGTGGAAAAGGTGTGGTGGGCATACACAGCGCCACGGATACGGAATATGAGTGGCCTTGGTATACTGGACTGATAGGAGGCCAATTTGCCTATCATCCCCATCAGCAGACTGCACGGCTCAAAGTAGTGGATAAAAATCATCCCTCCACTTACCACCTGCCGGAATACTGGTTGATGACCGATGAGTGGTATGCTTTTAAGAATTTCAATGAGGACGTGAAGGTGTTGGTGGAACTAGATGAGACTTCTTATGAAGTAGGGGAAAGAGATGGCAAAAGCATGGGCATGGGCACGCATCCAATCTCCTGGTACCATGAGTATGACGGGGGTAGGGTCTTTTATACCGGTCTGGGGCATACGGATGAGGCCTTTGAAGATGAAGGTTTCCTATTGCATGTATTGGGAGGCATTTGGTATGCGGCACTGAACCGGCCCTTTTGACCTAAAAAAATATTATAACATACCCCGGCTGCTCAGGTGACCGGGGTTTTGTTTTAGTTTAAGGCGTAATTGAGAAAAATATATTCATTAATCCATTTTGGCCAAATGGGAATAAGATCCCAAACTCCGCAAGTCTAATTTCCAATATTATGCATCTCCTCCGGTAAAATTTCTCACCAGGCTATCCTTTGGGTTGGGGCCATATTTATTCTCAAATGGCTGGGGTTGTGCGTTCATTGTAATAATGATTTAAATTAAAATTTTATTTCACACAAAATAACGGCTTTGCCAATAAATACCAAACCAAAGGAATACCAAAAAATAAACTATTGTTTACTGATTAGCCATCGTGATCAGGCGGATGCCTTCCACCGTTAAATTGGGATCCACCTTGTCAAACCGATGTTGAAGGGTGGTCAAAATGGTGGAAAGACCCCCGGTAGCTACTATGCGGAAATCTGTTCCGCATTCCTGGACGATTGCGTCCAACATGCCGTTTACCAGTCCGGTATAACCGTACAATATACCAGCCTGAATGGAGTGTACAGTTCCCTGTCCAAGTACGGATGAAGGCATTTCCAGCTTTACCTCGGGTAATTTGGCCGTGTTCCTGGCCAGGGATTTTAGGGCAGTCTTTATGCCCGGTACAATGTTAACCCCAATGATTTCCCCCTTTTGGTCTACCACCGTAAAGGTCAAGGCCGTGCCGAAGTCAACAATGATGCAATTTTGCTGAAAAAGGGTAAAGGCGGCCATGGCGTTGGCCACAAGGTCGGAACCTATTTCATCAGGCTTATGGGTTTGGATAGGAAGAACACTGTAACTATCGCCCTTGAGCAGGTAGGATTCTTTGCCAAAAAACTTTCTACAAAACTCCTGTAATGTGGGATTATGCTGAGGGACCACCGAACTCAGGCCAATACCGGATACCCTGGCAGGACTTAAATCCTTTTCTAAAAACAATAGGCCCAAACGTTGGTCTAAAGTGGCGAGGCTAAGCCTGTCGTGGGTATTGATGCGAATTTCATGTAGCCATGATTTTTCATCTTCATCTCTAAAGCTGAATACAATGTTGGAGTTTCCGGCATCAATAGATAAAAACATAAAGTGTATATTTGATCTCAAAGATAAAAAATGTAGCAATGAATTAATTGATTTTTGTATCAAGTACTTATGTTTAGCATCAGAAAAGGGAAAAAGGAGGATATTCCAGCCGTATTTGAATTGATCAAAGAATTGGCCTTATATGAGAAAGCTCCTGATCAGGTGACCAATTCCATCTCTATGATGGAAAGAGATGGGTTTGGGCCAGAACCTGTATTTGGCTTTTTTGTATTGGTAAAGGAATCCTCCCAGACCATTGTGGGTACTGCCATTTACTATTACCGCTACAGTACCTGGAAAGGAAAGAGACTCTACCTGGAGGATTACATCATCACAGAGAAGGAACGGGGAAAAGGTGGGGGCAAGCTGCTGTTTGAGGCAGTGATGCAAAAATCCCTGGAGGAAGGATGTACCGGCATGATGTGGCAAGTTTTGGATTGGAATGACCCGGCCATACGTTTTTACGAGAAATACCATGCTGAATTTGAGGACGGATGGATTAATTGTCACCTCCAATCGGAGGCAATCGTGGAAATGTTGGACCAGACAAAATAAAGAAAAGCCTGTCCTTTAAAGGGTACAGAAGTAGCCACATGATTTAACTAAGGGCAGAGAACCTGAAGACTTCCAATCAGAATATCAGGGAGTTTATCCTCCGCAGATTGCTAAAACAAGGACAGCCTGCGAAGTATCTACAATTTTAAACCAGAATCTACCTACTAGCTATGCCGACCAAACTCATGCTAACCTTGTTCATAAGCCTTACCCTTAACGGTTTTGCTTCAGACATTCTGCCCACCTACCTCCGTTGCGAGTACCTGGTGAACCCGGTAATCGATGAAACCTCCCCACGGTTGAGTTGGGTGCTTAAGTCTGACATGAGGGACCAGGTTCAATCCGCCTATCAAGTATTGGTGGCAAGCAGTCCAGATCTTTTGGAGAAAGGAAAAGCCGATCTTTGGGATGTTGGGAAAGTGGAAGGTGGACAGACCTATCAAGTAGTGTATGAAGGCAAACCCCTGCAATCGGGTCAAATTTGCTATTGGAAAGTGCGCAGTTGGGATAAAAATGGTGAGGTTGGCCCTTGGAGTGAAGCGACCGCCTGGGAAATGGGTCTTCTTGAGGATGCCGATTGGGGAGCTGAGTGGATCGGAAAAGATTATACGGATGAGGCAGAGCCAATTACCTATAAAGGTAAACCCCTGATACTCCCTCCTTCTCCATTGCTTAGAAAGCCCATTGATGTAAAAAAGAAGGTAAAAAAAGCAAGGCTGTATGTGACGGCCTTGGGCTTGTACGAATTTAAAATTAATGGGGAAAGAGTGGGCAAAGATTACCTCAGCCCAGGTTGGACGGATTATGATAAAAGGGTGTATTATTCGGTGCACGATGTAGAGGAATGGTTGGCAGATGGTGAAAATGTGCTTCAGGCAGAATTGTCTTACGGATGGTACAGCGGCTATATTGGCTATGCCCTGCTGGTAGGAAATCCTACGGTGAGGGCCTTTTATGGGCAAACCCCCGCTTTAAAGGCGGAATTACACCTTAGCTATGAGGATGGAAGTACTGAAAAATGGCAAACGGATGATTCTTGGAAACTTACCAAAGGAGGAACCCTAGCCTCCGACATTTTACATGGGGAGACCTATGATGCCGGGAAAGAACCAACCACTTGGCACCAACCGGGTTTTGACGACAGCAAATGGGAAAATGCGAGCATTATTCAGGTCGGTCCTAGAAATCTTCAAGTGTACCCGGCCCAGCCTGTTCAAGTTACGGACACCCTTAGACCCGTTTCCATCACAGACAGGGGGAATGGAGAATACATTTTTGACATGGGTCAAAATTTTGCCGGAGTGGTAAGCCTCAAGGTAAAGGGTAACCCCGGGGATGAAGTGGTATTGCGTTTTGGAGAAATGCTGCACGAAGACGGCAGCCTGATGGTAGAGAATCTCCGAATGGCCAGGGCTACTGACACCTATGTGCTCAATGGTGATCCACAGGGAGAGGTCTGGGCTCCTAAGTTCACTTATCATGGTTTTCAATATGTAGAAGTCACGGGCTATCCGGGTGTTCCTGATGAAAGCAGTATCACAGGCTTGGTGCTGGGCTCCAATACACCCAGGGCAGGTCATTTTGAGACGGATAATGAAATGGTCAATCAGTTGTACTCCAATATTGTCTGGACACAAAGGGCCAATTTTGTGGATATTCCCACAGATTGCCCCCAGCGTGATGAACGCATGGGTTGGACAGGTGATGCTCAGACCTATGGGGGAACCTCCACTCTCAATATGGACGTAGCTGCCTTTTTCACCAAGTGGATCCAGGATTTACATGATGCGCAGTGGGAATATGGAGCTTATCCCGATTATGCACCGGCACCCCCCATAAGAGCCACGGACACCTTTGCGCCTGGCTGGATGGAAGCCGGGGTGATCAACCCTTATGAAATGTACAGGGCCTATGGGGATACACGGATCATTGAGAAAGGCTGGGATCAAATGGAGCATTTCATGGATTTCCATGCCAAAAGGAGCAATGGCAAGTATTTTTATCCGGAGGGTTCATTTGCGGACCTCAACCCTAAAGGGGGGTATGGGGACTGGCTTTCTGTAGGTAAGAAGACCCCACCTGATATGCTGGCCACTTTTTATTATGGTTATGTGGCTGGATTGATGTCCGAAATGGCCAGGGCCATTGGGAAAGTCGATAGGGCCAGCCACTACGGTCAATTAGCAGAAAAAGTAAAGCAGGCATTTGCCGCCCATTATATGGATCAATCCACTGGTAGGTTTAAAACGGATGCAACCCTTTATGGAGACGGGGAAGGATATGTGGATGGGCAGATGGGGTTTTCCGGTCATACCCAAACTGCCTATGCCAATGCCATTTATATGGGGTTCCTCACTCCTGAACAGGAGCATAAAGCCGGTGAATATTTGGCCAACCTTATTAGAGAGAATGACGGTAAACTTGCCACGGGATTCCTAGGGGTGAAGCAGCTACTTCCGGCCCTCTCCAAAACAGGTCATGTAGATCTTGCCTACCAATTGTTGTTAAATACCGAATACCCTTCTTGGGGATTTGAGATTGAGAATGGGGCAACCACCATTTGGGAAAGATGGGATAGCTATGTGAAGGATGACCCGGAGAAAATGGAGGCATTGAATGCGGGCATGAATTCATTTAGCCATTATGCGTTTGGATCGGTTTACGAATGGATGTTCAGAAATATGGGTGGGATTAACGCAGAGGAACCAGGGTACAGAAAATTTACCATAAAGCCCGAAATCCCTAGTCACTCCATTTCCTTTGTTTCCACTGAGAATCGCACCATAAACGGGAAAATTCTCAGTAGTTGGAAAAAGGAGGGGGATCAAGTAATGCTGAAAGTGGAAATTCCTGTTAATACTCGTGCAGTGGTTTATATCCCAACTTCTGATGAAAAATCCATCTATCTGGACGGAAAAAAACTGATGTCTTCAGGGATCAGTATTGGGAAGTTACAGGAAGGATATTGTCCTCTTCAATTAGGGTCTGGGGTCTATGAAATTAAGGCAGATTTGAAATAATTGATGACCTATGTTTGCAAAAAGTAGGATCAAATAGTAAAATTGATCCTATCGCAAGGGATATCTGGGGGAGGGGATCAGCAAGAAAGAACGATCTGAAATTGAGAACGAAGAAATTAAGCTACTGTCTTTCCTGGTGAAACATATGAACATGAACATTCCCTTGTTCAAGCACCTTTCCCCACAGTAGCAATTAAATTCCGAATGGACCAGATGAGTTTAAAACAAATAAATATTGCCCCTCTTTTGGGAGGAAAACAAGGTTCTCAGAGATTTTGAATGGGAAATGTGCTTTGACATTAAAAATGAACATTTTATTGATTAAGTCTTTGGGAATACCTTTGCAATCCCTGGTTGCTGGGAATAAGGAAATAAAACTTGATCCCGAAGCTAAAGGACAAGATTTTGAGAAATGAATCCGTTAAAAAGTATATTTTGGGATCCAAAGCTGTCCTATTTTAGAAAAACTGGTAAATTCCTTCGCCCTAACACATTTACACTGCTTATACCCTTCATTTTCTTTTCATGTAAAAATTACATCGGGCACCTTAGATATTAAGTACTTTTAAGGCAAATTTGTACCCATGAAATCGAGCCTGTCCTGACGGCGGTCAGGGCATGAGGAGAACCTCACACAGAGGGATGATTATCAAAGCGAGATTCCACCCCGACCTGTGGTACGGGGCAAGTTCCCGAAACAAGTTCGGGACAGGTAATGACCGCTGAAAAGAAATTATAAACAGATGAAAAGATTTATACCCCTTTATTTTTTATTTCTTATTTGCGCTTTCCCCTCGGCTTGGGCCCAGGGCAATGGAAAAATCACCGGCAAGGTGGTCGATACGCAGAGCAAAGAGGCCTTGGAGTTTGCCACGGTGAGCCTTTACCGTAGTTCGGATAGCGGTCGCCAATTGGTGGATGGCAGTATCACCGATCAAAACGGAAATTTCAGCCTGAGCGCCCCCCAAGGAAACTATGAATTGGTAGTAGAATTTATGGGTTACTCCCCAAAGCGTATTGGTGATGTGAAGGTTGCTCCAGGTGCAAACCCGGTAAACCTAGGAGACATTCTCTTAGATGCCTCCGCGGAAGACCTGGATGAGGTGGTCATACAGGGTCAGCGGAATATGATGGAACTGGCCTTGGACAAAAGGATTTTTAACGTTGGTAAGGACCTGGCAAATATAGGGGGAACGGCTACGGATGTACTGATGAACCTGCCTTCCATAGCGGTGGACCCCGAGGGGAATATCAGGCTAAGGGGAAGTGAAAATGTTAGGATATTGGTGGATGGCAAACCTTCCGGTCTGGTAAGTTTCAAAGGGAGCAGCGGACTGCAGCAGCTTCCTGCCAACTTGATAGAGAGGGTGGAGGTGATCACTAATCCTTCGGCCAGATACGAGGCGGAGGGCATGGCAGGGGTTATCAACATTGTACTCAAAAAAGAAAGTGCCCAGGGATTTAACGGTTCCTTTGAAGGCATACTGGGTAATCCCACAAACTATGGGTTTGCCGCCAACCTGAATTATAGGCATAACAAGATCAATTGGTTCATCAATTATGGGTTGGCATATCGGAAAGTCCCCAGGGTTGGTGACCTAAGGCAGGATATTGCCAATGCCGATACCACCTTTTATTCTGAACAATTTACCACTGGCACGGTAAATAGTATAAACAATAATATCAGGGCCGGATTGGATTACTTCTTCAATGATAACAATATTTTGACAGCTTCCTACCTGTTACGAAGAAGTGATGCGGAGAGGATTACAGATATCCGCTATGAAGACTATTCCCCTTCCGGGGTAATGGACAGTTATGCGTTAAGAAGGCAGATAGAAGACGAAAAAGAGCCCAACTCCGAGTACAATGTTTCCTTTAAGAGGTCTTTTGAGGAAAGTGGGCATGAGCTGGTGGCCTCGGTCACCTTTTTGAAATATTGGGAAAATTCGGATCAGGTGTATACCGAAGGAGCTTTTAGGCCAGATGGTACCCCAATCCCATCCAGAAGTCTGCTTCAAACCTCTCTTAATGATGAGTTTGAGGATCAGTGGCTTTTCCAGTTGGATTACACCAAGCCCATAGGCAAGGAAGGTAATTTTGAGACTGGCCTTCGGAGTAGTTTCAGAGACATGGAAAACGACTTTAACGTCAGCGAGCAAACTGAGACAGGTGAATTTGTGCCCTTGCCCGGGCTGGACGATATATTTCTCTACAATGAGAACATCCATGCTGCCTATGCTATTTTGGGGAATAAATCCAACAAGCTCACCTATCAAGCTGGATTAAGGGCTGAATATACGGATGTGAAGACCACCCTGGTTAGGGCCGGTGAAGTGAATCCCAGGGAATATATGAACCTATTCCCCAGTGCCCATTTGACTTACAATGTTTCCCCGGATGATGCATTTCAGATTAGCTATAGCAGAAGGATCAGAAGACCGTTTTATAATGACCTAAGCCCTTTTATGACTTTTGCAGATCAAAGGAATTTTTTCAGTGGAAACCCTGATTTGGATCCCGAATTTACGGATGCTTTTGAGATAGGTCACATAAAGTACCTTGAGCGCGGATCCATATTTTCTTCCTTGTATTTTAGGGACACCAAGGATAAAATAGATAGGATAAGAAGAGTAGATGAGATGGGCAACTCCATCACCATACCTGAAAACCTTGTAGGAGAGCGGGCGTTTGGAGCTGAATTTACCACCGATTACCAGTTGGCAGACTGGTGGAAAATGGATCTTAACCTCAACTTCTTTTACGCAGATATTGATGCGAGCAATATTATGGACCTTTACCAAACCAATACCTATAGTTGGTTTACCAGACTTACCAGTAGGTTTACCATTGCCAATGCCGTAGACCTGCAGATCAGGGGGAATTATGAGGGCAGGCAACGCGTAGCTCAGGGTGTAAGGAGGGCATTGTACTTTGCCGATATCTCTGCCAGTAAAGAGGTGTTTAACGGTAGGGGAACACTGGTTTTAAATGTCATGGACATTGCCAATTCCAGGAGGAACCGTTTTATTTTTGAAGGGCCTGGCTTTGTGACCGTAGGGGATATATTGCCCAGAAGGAGGCAAATTAACCTATCCCTCAACTTTAGGATCAATCAAAACAAGGCCACAGCAAAAAAATCCGATATTTTGGGAGATGATTAAAAAAAGGCATGGATTCCACGCCTTTTTTTAGTCCTTTAAATTAGTCTCCTACATATTGATCCCAACTTATTTCAGATTGGGGGTGAGGAAATTGTCTGAAAATGCTGCCTTGATCGTAAGAGGTGGGGATGTCATCCATCCTATCGTAGCGGCGAGCATCTATCCATCTATGGCCCCAGGGTTCTGCCCAAAGGGAATACCTTCTTTGGTAAAGAATTTCATCAATAAGTGCTTGCTGAGAGGTCCCTCCTGAATATGCTCCAATACCCGCAGCTTCCCTAATAATGTTTATGGCTTCAACCGCTTCAGAAGTTTGTCCTAATTGGGCATGTGCTTCTGCCTTAAGCAATATTAATTCTTCGTTCCTAATGAATGGTATTGGGGAAGTGTTATTTGGCCATCTTCCATCCTGATGGGTTCCCTGTAGGGTACCGGCATCTGTTGTTACCAATACAGGCTGGCTTCTTTCAAAAAACTTTTCAGTCACCCTGTTATCTCCCGGGGTAGCATCATCCAATACTGAAGGGTGAACCACGATAATGGTATTGATATCCGCATCGGGGACATAAAACAAAGGGTTAAACAAATCCGGTGGTCCTGAGTACGGATGTGCAGGCCCCGACTGTAAATTGCCATTCAGGTCCATGAAGCTGGACTCCAATGCAGAGAGTATTCCTTGCCAATCTTCTCGATAAGCATTTGCCCTTGCGAGTATGGCATTGTTTACCTGCCTTAGCGCAGGAATGGAATTAAAGTTATTAAAGCCAGGGGTCAAGGTAAAAGGGAATTCTCCGGTTCCGGCAGAGGCGAATAATTGATCAGCCTGAAGTAATAAGGATCGTACATGATCCAGTGCCTCTTCGTAGGATACATAGGGCCCTGGGTCGAGTGCATTTTCCACATCTATTCGGATACCATTTTCATAAACAAAATTTGCTGGAATCATAAACTGATAGCCTTGGATCATCCGAGCAAAACCCTCTATCGCATTTCTTTCGGCCTCATTGATGGAATTGGTATTTCTGGCTGCATCTATAAGTACCTGAGCTTGGAGGATTGCCTGAAAGGGGGCAAAATATGATCCTCCTCCGGTGATTCCGAAACCAAAGTAACTTCTGTCGGGCACCCTGCCTCCTTGGCCTAACCAATCCGTCTGGAAACGGGGGTCTGAGGCATTCAAATACCATATTTCTCTTCCGAAGGTGTTCCAGGCTTGAGAAACATTGGTCACATATCCCCTGTGTCTGGATTCCAGGCCAGTAAGTACAAACTGAATTTGGGACCTACTTGCATTGTTGGTTACACTCTGAACGGAGGGGTTGTTAGGATCTTCAATTTCATCCAGTTGCAAGGGGTTGCAGGCAAAGCCTATCAATCCTAGGCTGATGAAATATAATATATGATATAGCGACTTTTTCATTGTTTTCACAGTTTAAGTTTTAAAAATCCAAATTGACATGGAAGAAAAGCCTTCTTGGTGTGGGATACGGTGCAATATCCACATTATTGGCTACTGATTGTGCTCCAAAAGTGGAGGTTTCCGGGTCATAACCTTCATAATCTGTAAACAAGAACAAATTATTGGCGGAGAAACCAAACCGGATATTTTGCACAGCACCACCAAAGGTTTCCAGCACCCTGGTTCTGGGTACCGTATAAAACAGCCCTACTTCTCTTACTTTGACAAAAGAAGCATCTTGTACCCATCTTGCGGCATTATTATGCGGGGCGGGTGGCCTTTGCCTCCCGTTTGGAATTCCATCCCCCGTATCATCATCAAACCAGCCCTTTGTGGTTCCCCCTGAATCTGTGAGGAAGGAAGTAAGGTTGATGTTATCCCCTCCTTGTCTCCATTCCATAAGGAAGGAAAATTCGAGGTTATTGTAAAGGGTAAAGGAGTTAAACATGGAGGTATTGAATTTGGGTTGGCTATTGCCCCAAACTGTAAATCCTCCCGGTATTTCCGGATCTGCTGGCGTTCCCACTATGGTAGTTGGAGAAAATCCCTCCGCATAAAGGAAGGTCCCCAGGGCAGGTCCAAAGCCCCCAAGGGTATATACCGGGATGCCCAATCGGGTCATATTTATTCGGTTTTGCCAATAGAGTATACGTGTGCTCCATTTAAAATTACTCATATCCAGTACATTGGCTGTTAAACCAAGCTCAATACCCTTATTTTGGAGCTCTGCTTCATTACTAGGAGAAACAGATACGCCGGTGGAGGGTGATAAACGTAAGTCTTGAATGTTGTTTTGGGTGCTTTTAATATAATAGGTAGCTTCCAGGCCGATGCGATTATTTAGAAATCCCATGTCCACACCAAATTCTAATTCAGTAGCTGTTTCGGGTAATATTTCAGTGTTTCCTACTTGGGTTCCTACTACAGAGCCCAAAAGCCCTCCAATATTAGCCCCGCTTAGTGGAGTAAAAGTATTCCCAAAAGCAACAGGACCCGCAGTTTCACCATAGGCAATTCTCGGCTTTAGCTGGTTGATGGCTCCCACGTTCCAAAAATCAAAGTTGGCCACATTTACTGCCAAAGATGCCCTTGGAAAGGCATAATATTGATTTGGATTACCATTGAGGGTAGATTTGTCCCATCTTACCCCTACTGTTCCGACAATTTTATCGTCAAAGTTCGCCTCCTGTTGCAAGAATATGCCCGCTTCCTGTACTTGGCTGTCAAATTGCTGGACAATTTCTTGAATGGTAGCTTGCTGAAGGTTGGTTTGACCGGGAACTAGCCCCCTTCCCCTATTAAAAAGGGCATTATTTCTAAAATCCAACCTTACTAGGCCGCCTTGGGAGTTCATGTTTACTTTGCCCAAGTTCCAATTATACACCAAGGCCGCTTGGAAATTGGTGTTGAAGCTTTCTTGTCTGCCTAAAAATACGTCTCCTGGATTTGCCTGGCCCCGCTGAAATTGTAAAAACTCGGGCAAATAAACCATTGTGCTGTTTTGAAGGAAATCCAACCCACCTGCCACGTTAGCCCTCAGAAAACTCGTATTTGTTCTGAGCAAATCGATATCCAAATTGAAAGCCTGAATGAATCTGTTTACCTCGCTATTGTTAATGCCATGGTCTGTGACAGCTACCGGGTTTTCTCCAAAATAGGGATTTGTGGGATATATTCCACTCTCATCAGGTCTTAGGTCAAAGTAATTGGGCACATAAGCGATGTTATAGCCGATACTCGCACCCGTATTGTTTTGGTTGCCCGTGAATCCTCTATCGGTGTTACTCTGAATGTAATTGGAGGATACCCCCAGTTTTATGCGGTCCGTTAGGGCATGGTCTATATTGGCCCTGATGGAATACCGGTCAAATCCTGTATTTCTCACCGTACCGTCCTCGGAAGTTATATTGCCTGATACAAAAAACTTGGTTTTATCATTTCCTCCTGACACATTGAGCCGGGTATTGGTCAAAAGGGCAGTATTGTTATAAAAGAAATCTTCATAATCAATCCTAACCCCTTGCCTAAAACGCTCTAGCTCCACAGGTCTTCGGTTTTCAGGCCAGAAGAAATTGATTTTTTCCTCGCTCCAATCGTCCACCCCCATCAGTCTAAGGGGGGTGGCAAAACCGATATCTTGGGAAAGGGAAACCTTAGTCTGCCCTGCGGCTCCCCTTTTGGTTGTGATGATAATTACTCCGGCATTGGCCCTTGTACCATATATGGCAGCTGCAGATGGACCTTTTAGGACCTCTATGCTTTCAATATCGTTTGGATTAAGGTCAGCCAGACGGTTGGCGCCATCGTCTTGGTTGCTTGCTCCCGCTTGGGTTACTGTAGCTCTACCCGTTCGCTGGAAAGAATTGTTGATATAAACTCCATCCACTATAATTAGGGGTTGAGAAGCACCCATGAGACTGGATATACCTCTTAATTGAATGGATAATCCACCCCCGGGGGCCCCACCATTTGATCTGATGGTAGCTCCTGCTATCTTTCCGTAAAGTGCACCATCTGTGGTTTGAATGGTGGTAGTGCCAGTAAGTTCTTTGGCGGAAACCGAAGAAACGGCATTGGCTAAATTGGATCTTTTTACCGTTGAGGCTAGCCCTGTGACCACAACTTCTTCCAAGTTGGTCGCATCCTCCTGTAGCTGTGCATCAACTTGCGTGTTGGATGGACTTACCGAAAAGTTTTGGCTCAGGTATCCCAAAGAGGAAATTGTTAGGGTACCTGCTTCATTGTTTTCAAATGGAATCGTAAACTTACCGTCCAAATCTGTAACGGTACCCCTTGTGGTGTTTCTTACCAATACACTTGCACCGATTAACGGTTCACCTGTCCTGTTGTCAGTTACAGTTCCATTTACTGTGTACTGAGCAAGTGCTATTCCTGTACTTATAATTAAGCAAAGGATTAGGAAAAAAGCACTTTTGTAAATTTTAACCATATAATTTTAGGTTTTAGGATGAATAATATATATGTCAAACTGTAAAGATATATTATTTTATTTTATTGTAAATAAAACAATATTTAAATGTTTAATTATGATAATACACAAATTTTTGTTATAGAAAGTATAGTTTTAATGTATTTCAAATTGCCAATTACGAAAAAAGCCTTTTTACTTACCTATTTTTTCAGCAATTTCACTGCCCGTAATTATCGTAACCAAAAATGAAAATACTTTGTTGCTTTTTTTTATTGGCAATATTTCATCCAACAATTCTCAAGTTATCCGCTGAGCCCATTCCTATCATTTTTGACACGGACATGGGTTCGGATTGTGATGATGTGGGGGCACTAGCATTGTTGCATCATTATGTAAAAAATGGTAAAGCTGAAATCCTTGGATGTATTTACAGTTCAGGTACTGTTCCTTATGGTGCGGCTGTGATACAGGCAATCAACACCTATTATGAGCGCGGGGAGATTCCGATCGGTGCCAACCATGACCCAGAGGTAGGCGACCCAGTGGACAAGATGCAGGCGGAAAAACTGGCAAAGGACCAAATTGCCTTTGGCCATACCTTCGTACACAGCAATGAGGTGGAAGATCAAACCTTATTGAACCGTAAACTGCTCTCTAAGTCAGAAGATAATTCCGTCATCTACCTTACCGTGGGACATACCAAAGGCCTTTATGATCTGTTGAAATCGGAGGCCGACACTATTTCCCCCTTGAGTGGCATGCAGCTAGTTCGCCAAAAGGTTAAAGCTTGGGTGGCCTTAGGTGCGCTGGGGGCATATAACAAAGAAAAACACTTTGTTAAAGACTGGAATTTTTATTTTAACAATACCGCACCCTTTACCGCTTATGTGGTAGAACACATTCCCACGGATGCTTATTTTGTGGATGCAGGTACCCAGGTGATGACGGGTAAGTCACTCTTGCCCACACCACCGGGAAATATTGTTCGTACTGCCTACAGGGATTGGCTTTGGAATGTGGAAAAGAAAACCCTCCAAGACCAGCGCCCAAGCTGGGACCTGGCCGCGGTGTTTTTTGCGGTGGAAGGATTAGGGGATTTCCTTGAGTTTGGTCCCGACGGCCATTTGGAATTCAAGGAAGAAGTAGGAAGCAGATGGAATACCGAAATTCCCCAAAGCAACCACTTCTATGTAAAACAGAAAGAAAACACCAATCGGCCTTTTGCCGATTACCTAAATAAAAGGATTGTAAAATGAATGAAACCAACGAGAAGACCCTTAAGAATAAAACACAGGAACTAGCCCAGCTAATTTGGGACTATCATCATGTCAAACATACCTTAGAGCCCGCAGACTGTATTTTGGTATTAGGGAGTAATGATATTAGGGTGGCAGAAAGAGGTGCCGAACTTTTTCTAGAAGGCTTTGCCCCCTTGCTGGTTTTCTCCGGGGGATTGGGAAATTTTACCAAGGGCAATTGGGACGAGGCGGAAGCGGATAAATTTGCCAAGATTGCCCTGTCTTTGGGAGTGCCTTCAGAAGGTATTTTAGTGGAAAACCGTTCCACGAACACCGGGGAAAACCTCAGGTTCACTAAATCACTATTTGCGGAAAAAGGATTGAATCCACAAAGCTTTATCATCGTTCAGAAACCTTTTATGGAGCGGCGCAGCCTGGCTACATTTGAACAAGAATGGCCGGAGAAAACAGTAAGGGTAACCAGCCCTCAAATTAAAATGGCCGAATACCCCAATGAAGCCATAAGTTTTGAAGCTTTGGTAAACGCTATGGTTGGGGATCTGCAACGGATAAAATTGTACCCCGATAAAGGCTTTCAAACCTATCAGGAAATACCAGAACATGTATGGGAAGCCTATTTGGAGCTAATCAATAGGGGATACGACAAGCATTTGATAAGAGAATAGAAGGCTATGGATAAACAGCCTTTTTCGGAATTTATATGGCAAAAAGTTTAGTGTAACCTGTTGGAATAGTGGCTTTTTTCATATATTGTTAGTCCCAAAACCACCAGTAGCCATGAAAACCCAAATCACCCAAGGGCTTGTCATATCGTTGATCTTTCTTTTTGGAACCCTATTTGCCCTCAGACAAAACCATATATCCTACGCCGATCATTCTTATACTTACGCTCCTTCTGAGCGGTTGGCAGCAGTAAAGGAATTTGCGGATTTAGCGCTCCAACATGCCAGGGATGACTTTAGAGACACTGCCACTCCCTTGTTTGTGGATGGTTTGGCCGTAGCGGATTATCAGCCTGTAACTTGGAAAAATGAAGGGGAAACATGGGTTCCAAGCAACCTGGCCAATCAACAGAATTTTTTTCGTACGCTGGTTGGCTTAAGTAAACTGTCAGGTGATAAAACCTATGCCACAGCAGCCCGGTCTGCCATGCAATATGGTTTCGAAAATTTGCAGCACGAAAACGGACTTATCTACTGGGGTGGGCACAGATTTCTGGATTTGGCCTCTGGGGAAGCAGTAGGAGAGGGATATAGACATGAATTTAAATTTACATTACCCTTTTATGAATGGATGTACGAGGTTGACCCAGAGGCCACGGTAAAATTCATAAAAGCTTTTTGGAATGCCCATATTTTGGATTGGGCTAAACTTGACATGAACAGGCACGGTCATTACGAGGATGAGTTGGGAAAGCTATGGGCGCATGAATTTGAGGGTGCCCCTCCTTTTTTTGAAGGGGATGGGCTTACTTTTATAAACGCTGGTACTGATTTGATCTATGCAGGATTAATTCTATATCAGTTCACCGGAGAAAAGGGTGCCCTGGACTGGAGCCTAAAACTAGCGGAACAATACGTGAATGCCCGGCATCCCGATACTCAACTCGGGGTCTATCAATACAGCAAACCAATAAGAAGGGATACGCCACCTGCCGAAGGTCCCTTACCCACCACTTCCAATTATGGTGACAGGGCAGAAAACCAATTTGCCGCAGATTTTGGGGAAGTGGCTAAAGAAGGCTATATCATCAGAAACCCATCTGCCATTTATGGGAACAATGCAATTATTCAGCTTCAGATGGCCGAGCAATTGGGAGAAGAAGGCAAAAGATTAATGAAGTGGACCATTGATGGCATGCTGGCCTGGGCAAGATATGGCTATGATGGTGAAAATAACCTGGCGAAGCCTATTTTGGCTGATGGCACAGACCTAACGGGCTATGCCATTAAAAGAGATGGTTATTTCGGTAAAAAAGGCCAACGTTTCCAGGCTGATGAAGCACCTATGATTTTGTTTTGGTCTTACGCCCTTGCCTATAGGCTAAGCGAGGACGAAAGACTTTGGCAAACCCTTAGGGAAATGGGGAAAGGGTATGGCCTGGGAGATTTGGGAACCTCCCCCGGTAAATCAATGAAATTGGATTTTGCCACAACCCAATCTGACCCCTTGGCCATCTACGGACTTATAGAAATCATACAAGCACATCCATCCCAGGCCTACAAGGAGCTTGCGGAAACCATAGGAGAAAATATCATTGAGCACCGTCGGGTAAATGGATTATTCGTTCCCAGTGAGGACCACCTCTACGCCAATCTAAGTGCCGTGGAGCCCCTGGCACTTTTGGCCTTGGAAGCGGCACTATCGGGAAAACAGGACCAAATTCCCCGGTACAACGGTGGTAGTGGATATTTTCATGGCCCCCATGACGATTATGGACGCACCACTGATAAGGCAGTGTTATGGTCTGCTACCAGGTGATTTTAATTGTATCCAATAGAATAAAAAGGATCTTTTACAATCTATGCCATGAGCACCGGGATTAATACCTGGCAAGGAACTGTGCCAATTGGTTAAATTCAGCATCTGTCAGCGCAGGGAAATTGGCTATCCTGAAACTTATAGGCTTCAAATTACCATAACCGCTGCCTAATTGCATTCCTTCGGATAGTGCATCCTTTTTGATTTGCTGAATAAAAGTTTCCTTGCCCCCTACTCCGAGTACAGTCCTGCTTCGGGTGGCATCATTTTTAACCAGGAATTCTAATGAGCCGGATTGAGCCACAATTTGTTCCAAAGCCTTCATTCGCTTTTCGGTATGCTCATGTACTTGCCTAATATCTTCCATGTCATGCAGCACACGGTTGAGTAAATAGATACCCAATACGTTAGGGGTATAATGAGTCTGAAAGTTGGCCGCATTTTCTAACATAAAGTTAAGGCTATTGTACCTTCCTTTTTCCCCAATGGCCTCGGACTTTTCTATGGCTTTCGGCGAAAGGATTAACAAACCCAGGCCAGCCGGAAGGCCAAAACACTTTTGAACGGAGGCGTACCAGATGTCAGCCAAAGAAAAATCAAGATGAATACCAGCCATGGAACTGGTGGTATCAATGGCCAGCATTTTATCAGGAAACTGCTTTCCCAGGGCACCGATTGTGTCCATTTTCACCTGGGTCGCGTTGGAGGTTTCGTTTTGGGTAATGGCAATCAAATCATGCCCTTGTCCAATGTTGAGCTCATCTACCTCAATCTCCTGCTCTGGGGTGAGCTGTATTTTATCGGTATCTTTCAGGATATGCTTGGCAAACCCAAACCATTTTTTACCGAAAGATCCTGAAAAAATATGAAATGAGGAATGGCGCACCAGAGATTGAGTAATGATTTCCCAATTTTCGGTGGCGGAGGAGGTAAATAACAATTTGTAATTTGCAGGTACCCGGAGTTTTAATTTTAGCGTCTCCTCCGTGTCCCTGTAAAGGTTCATGAATACTTCGCTGCGGTGATTGGCAGACAGGATGCCCTGCTCATAAGCATCTTGAAAATAGGTGGGTATGCGGTCATATACTTTGGATGGCCCGGGTGCGAAGGTAATCATATGTTATTTTTTGTTGAATGTGTGATGTTGTAGGAAATAATTTAAGCCCAATTCATAACCTGGAAGCCCCAATCCGGCAATCATGCCTATGCATTCTTTGGAGATAATGCTCTTATGGCGAAATTCCTCCCTTTTATAAATATTACTGATATGCACTTCAATCACAGGCGTTTGAATGCCTGCAATGGCATCTGATAGGGCCACTGAGGTATGCGTATAAGCCCCTGCATTTAGCAATATTCCGTCAAAGCTGAATCCTACCTCATGGAGTTTATTAACCAGCTCACCTTCTACGTTGTTTTGATAATAATGTAGGTCAAGTTGAGAGAATTTATTTTTTAAGTCCTGGAAAAACTCCTCAAAGGTCCTGCTTCCGTAAATTTCAGGTTCCCGTTTTCCAAGCAGATTCAAGTTGGGACCGTTGATAATGATGATTTTCAAAGGCATGCTGTTTTGGTGTCTGAATTGCCGCCAAATTTAAGCAATGGATCATTAACTAATGATCCAGATGGAAATTATTTGTAAGGCGAAAAGGGAAATAAGTTTTAAATTAGCTATATTTCTGGGATTGTATGCAAGTCAAAGCATCTATTGGAAGTGTAAATATTTCTTACGAGGAGATTGAGGGAGAAGATGTGGGAAAATGAAATAAGGGCTTTCGCCTATCACCTTAAGATCGAAAGGGGTCTCAGCGAGAATTCCATTTTGGCTTATCAACAAGACGTTCAAAAGCTTTCCAATTATTTTAGCAAAAATTTTCCATCCATGCCCCCTCAGGAGGTGAAGTTGGCAAATCTGAGAGCATTTGTCCATGAACTGGCAAACCTTGAGATTTCTGCCTTCACCCAGGCGAGGATCATATCGGGCATAAAGGCTTTCTTCAGGTTCCTGATGTATGAGGATAAAATCAACGATGACCCCTCCGTACTGCTGGAAGCCCCGAAGTTAAAGAGAAAACTGCCGGACACCCTCAGCTACCCTGAGATAGAGAAAATGCTAGAATCGATTCCCTTAGGGGCGAAAGAAGGCCATAGAAACCGTGCCATGTTGGAAATGCTATATGGCTCGGGGCTGAGGGTATCAGAATTGATTGGCTTAAAAATCAGTTACATCTATGAGGACATAGGCTTTATCCGTGTATTGGGTAAAGGAAACAAGGAAAGGCTGGTGCCCATGGGATCAGATGCCCGGAAATACTTGAAGATATACATGGAGGAGGTAAGGAACCATCAGAAGATTGAAAAGGGCCATGAGGATATAGTATTTCTTAACAAGCGGGGAAAACAGCTTACAAGGGTGATGGTTTTTTTGATCATTAAGAAATTGGCCGAGCAAACCGGCATCAGGAAAAAGGTGAGCCCTCACACTTTTAGGCATAGTTTTGCCACTCATTTGATCGAGGGGGGAGCGGATCTAAGAGCTGTTCAGGAGATGTTGGGGCATGAGAGTATTACCACCACTGAAATATATACCCATTTGGATAGGGATTACCTGCGCCAAGTAATCAACGAATTTCACCCCAGAAAGTAACTAACGCAGCTATTGAGTTATATCTGGGAACAATGAAAGTCAAGTTTTGAAAAATGTCGTCCCCATTTACAGGAATATCCCCTAATTTAGCGGTCGCTTAAATTTAAATTGCCGTGTACAAACAGCTTTTCAAACCTATATTGTTCAATAAAGACCCCGAAGAGGCACACCATTCTACGTTTCGGCTAATAAAAAGGGTCTTTAATTGGCCAATAGTTGGGAGATTGATCGAAAAAAACTTCGCTTTTGAAAGTAAACGGTTAGAAAGAAAGCTGTTTGGGCTTAATTTCAAAAACCCCCTAGGTTTAGCCGCAGGGTTTGACAAGGATGCCCTGCTTATAGATGAAATGGCAAAATTGGGATTCGGGTTCATTGAAATAGGCACCTTAACCCCAAAACCACAGGAGGGAAATCCCAAGCCGCGATTATTCCGACTTCCAGAAGACGAATCCCTTATCAATAGAATGGGATTTAATAATGGTGGTGTGGATGCAGCTGTGGAAAGGCTGAAGACAAAAAAGAGCAATGTGATCATTGGAGGGAATATTGGGAAAAACAAAATCACCCCCAATGAAAAAGCTGCGGATGATTATTTGTATTGCCTCGAAGCTTTACATCCCTACGTGGATTATTTTGTGGTGAACGTTAGTTCCCCAAACACACCTAATCTAAGAGAATTGCAGGAGAAGGAGCCATTAAAAGCCTTGCTTAGCACAGTAGCCCGTGCGAACAAGTCTAAACCGGACCCTAAGCCAATTTTACTGAAAATTGCCCCTGACCTTACCGATGGTCAGTTGGATGACATTGTAGAAATTATTCGTGACACTGAAACGGATGGAGTGATCGCTACAAATACCACCATTTCAAGGGAAAACCTTAAAACCTCAAGCACAAGTCTTGATGAAGTGGGCCCAGGAGGGTTAAGCGGTGCAAAAGTGAGGTCCAGAAGCACAGAGGTCATCAGGTACCTGGCCACAAAGTCGGGGAATAGTTTTCCCATCATTGGGGTTGGGGGGATATTTACGGTTCAGGATGCGATTGAAAAACTTGAAGCTGGGGCGAGCCTGGTTCAAGTGTATACTGGCATGATCTATGAAGGCCCAGGGATGGTGCAAAAAATTAAACGTGGGTTAGCACGTTATTATCGGGCGTAAAGGTTGGAAGTTGGTATTACTCGTACTAATTTATAGGTTGATCATTAATGCATTACAGCGTCATGGCTGCAAACACATACAAGAAAGATACTTTTAAGAAAAAGGAAAAACCTGTAGCAAAAACCAAGGCTCCGAGGAAGAAAATATCCTTTGCGATTTTTAAAGATAAGCGATGGGGAATTTCCTTTGGCATCTTGTTTATGATGGCCGGGGTTTTCTTCTTACTGGCCTTTTTGAGCTACCTCTTTTCAGGTCAGGCCGACCAAAGCTTGGTAGTGGACGATGGAGAGGTAACCATACATACCCGTGCCGGACAGGTAGAAAACTGGCTGGGATATACAGGTGCCCTGTTGTCACATTACTTTATTTTCAGGTGGTTTGGCTTGGGTGCTTTGCTTATTCCCCCCCTCCTCTTTTTGATTGGGTTTAGGCTATCCTTTAAAAAATCCCTGGTTTCCATTAGCAGGTATGCGGCTTTTGCCACCTTCTTTGTGGTTTGGCTGGGTCTGCTGATGGGCTACTTTGTTCACATGATGGACGACTATAACTTTTTGGGTTTTTTAAGTGGGGGATTTGGCTATGAGTTGGCCCAACTTTCCAATGATTTTTTGGGATGGGGTACACTCATTATCATTTTCGCCAGCCTGCTGGTATTTGTGGTGTTTTTCTTTAATGTGGAAGACCTTGCCTGGGGATCTTCGGAAAAAGTCCCTTCCGCACCATATGCCCCCCCGGCATCTGAAGAGGATATGGAGGATGAAGAGACTGAATTAGTGGAAAACAGTAGAGTAGGGCTAGATGAGGACGTTTCCGAATCAGAAGACGAACAGGATGACGAGAGCACCTGGAAGATTCATCAGAATTCGGCTTCCAAGCCCAAAACAAGGGAAGAGCCTACTTTCAACGTAGAGGATAAGACACAGGTGGAGGAAGAAATGCTTCCGGAGTCAAGAAATGAAAATTTCTCCATAGAAACTGGCCCGCATGAGGAGAAAAAGGCCAATGAAGTTGAAAACCTCGATCCTTATGATCCCACCTTGGATTTACCCCGTTATCAATTCCCAAATTTGGACTTACTCAATGAGTATGACAACCAGAAGGTCACGGTGACCCGACAGGAGTTGGAGGAAAACAAAAATAAGATCGTGGAGACCTTGGTCAACTTCAAGATTGGCATACAGGAGATAAAAGCCACTATTGGGCCAACCGTTACCCTATACGAGATCATTCCCGATCCTGGCGTGAAAATCAGTAAGATTAAAAACCTGGAAGACGATATCGCTCTAAGTCTTGCTGCGCTGGGAATTAGGATCATTGCACCTATTCCGGGAAAGGGGACCATTGGTATTGAGGTGCCCAACAAAAACCGGGAATTGGTTGCGGCAAGATCAGTTTTGGGTACGGAGAAGTTCATGAAAAGTGACAAGGATTTGCCTGTAGCTTTGGGTAAAACCATCTCTAATGAGGTGTTTGTGGTGGACTTGGCAAAAATGCCACACCTTTTGATGGCCGGTGCAACCGGGCAAGGAAAGTCTGTCGGCCTCAACATGATCCTGGCCTCTTTGATCTATAAAAAGCATCCTTCCCAACTCAAACTGGTATTGGTGGATCCCAAGAAGGTGGAATTGACGCTGTTCAATAAGATTGAGCGGCACTTTCTGGCCAAGCTTCCCAATGCGGAAGAGGCTATCATCACAGATACTAAAAAAGTGATTTACACCCTGAACTCACTTTGCATAGAAATGGACAACAGGTATGACCTGTTAAAGGATGCCGGCTGTAGGAACCTCAAAGAGTATAACGCCAAATTTGTAGCCAGGAAGTTGAATCCCGAAAACGGACACCAGTTCATGCCATATATCGTGTTGGTAATAGATGAGCTGGCGGATTTGATGATGACCGCAGGCAAGGAAATAGAAGCACCCATTGCCAGGTTGGCGCAGTTGGCCAGGGCAATTGGCATTCACTTGGTAGTGGCCACTCAGCGGCCCTCCGTAAATGTGATCACTGGTATCATCAAAGCCAATTTCCCGGCACGCCTTTCATTTAGGGTAACCTCTAAAATAGATAGCCGGACCATTCTGGATGCAGGTGGGGCAGAGCAACTCATAGGCCAGGGGGATATGCTGCTTTCCATGGGTTCGGATGTGATACGTCTTCAATGTGCCTTTCTGGACACTCCGGAGGTGGATGCCTTATGCGATTGGATTGGCGGGCAAAACGGGTACAGTGACGCCTACCTGTTGCCTGAGTTTGTGGGCGAAGACGGCGACGGGGGCATTGGTGATATTGACCTTACCGATAGGGATCCACTATTTGACGACGCTGCCAGGCTTATCGTGATCCATCAACAGGGAAGTACCTCACTCATTCAGAGAAAATTAAAGCTGGGTTATAACCGTGCCGGTAGGATTGTGGATCAATTGGAGGCAGCCGGTATTGTAGGACCTTTTGAGGGAAGCAAGGCACGCGAAGTTTTGATCCAGGATGAGATGAGTTTGGAACAATTATTGAAAGACTTATAAAATTCCTTAAAAATTATATTCTGAAATAAAAGATGCTTAAAACGGTAGTAGCAGGGGTTTTCCTAATGATGGGGATCGATATTGGAATAGTAGCGCAGGGTGCGGAAAAAATATTGGCCGATGTAAGTGAAAGGTACCAACAACTGGACGGGTTTAAGGCCACGTTCGAATATACCTACTCTACAGACACTGATGGGGTAGTCCAATCCAATGTCGGAGAAGTCACGGTGAAGGGGGATAAATACAGGTTGGTGCTGGATGACCAAGA
Source organism: Cyclobacteriaceae bacterium (assembly GCA_003565295.1). GTDB lineage: Bacteria > Bacteroidota > Bacteroidia > Cytophagales > Cyclobacteriaceae > Pleomorphovibrio. Next base: position 25,437 of record PXCO01000184.1, on the reverse strand, counting down.
AATCTATAACGACGGCAATACGGTTTGGACCTATATCAAATCCTCCAGATATGAGGAGGTGACCATTAATAGTGTGGAGGAGGATAGTGATGAGTTGACCCCTTCCAATGTCTATAATATCTATAAAAGGGGCTATGAAAGTAAACTCTTAGGAGAGAAAAACATGGACGGAAAGACCGTGTATGAAATTCTATTGACCTCGGAGGGAAAATCCAGCCAATTCAAGGAAATCCGTCTTTTCGTGGATAAGAATACCAAGGATTTGGTGGCGTGGGAAATTGCGGATGACGCAGGTGGAAGGTTTCAATACAAATTCAAGGAAGTCAATAAGAACCAGAGATTTCAAGACGACTATTTTGTGTTTAATACCAGTGAGTATAAAAACATTGAGATCATAGACCTTAGGTAGAGCGGTTTTTATATTTTTGTGAATGAACAGAAGTGAGCTTAAGCAACACATACTCCGGAAAAATTCCTTTTTATGTGTGGGACTGGATCCGGTTTTAGAGAAATTGCCCCCCGCATTGCAAAAGGAAAAAGATCCCATTTTTACATTCAATAAGGCAATTATAGACGCCACCATTGAGCATGCTGTGGCCTATAAACCCAATATGGCTTTTTATGAGGCCTTGGGTGCCAAGGGTTGGGAATCCTTAGAGAAAACCATGGAATATTTACCGGAAGAGGTATTTGTGATTGCTGACGCCAAGCGGGGGGATATTGGTAATACCTCTGGGCTTTATGCCAAGGCTTTTTTCGAAACTTTACAGGCTGACGCCATTACGGTAGCCCCTTATATGGGTCAGGACAGTGTATCCCCATTCCTGAGTTTTCCCAATAAGTGGGTAATCCTGCTGGCCCTTACCTCCAATGAAGGGAGTAAGGATTTTCAACTCATCAAAGGTGCCGATGATAAGGCACTTTATGAACAGGTGATAAGGAAGAGTTTGGCTTGGGGCCATGCGGATAACCTGATGTATGTAGTGGGAGCCACCAGAGGAGATGAGATAGCGAAGGTGAGGGACTTGGCTCCTGAACACTTTTTTTTGGTGCCTGGGGTGGGTGCTCAGGGAGGAAGTTTGGAAGAGGTAGTGAAATATGGTATTAATAATGATATCGGACTATTGGTGAATTCATCCAGAGGGATCATCTACGCATCCAACGGTCCCGATTTTGCCAAGGCGGCTGGGAGGGCCGCAAAATCTTTGCACCAGGACATGCAAATGCTTCTGGCTCATTACTATAAGGGATAAAAGTTCTTGATAATTTGCAGTTATTTGGGTAATTTGAGGGGTTAACTTTTAGCCCCACTTTTTATGACCCAATTTCAAGAGAATTTTCTGCAACTGGTATGGAAGTACCAATATTTTGACAAAAAGCAGGCAGTGACGGAAGATGGAGAGCCCCTCCAAATTGTCAAAATCGGATTTCATAATTTCCACGAGGGCCCAGACTTCAAGGAGTCACATATACGAATAGGAAACTTGGACTATTATGGGCATGTGGAGGTACATTTGAAGTCTTCGGATTGGAACAATCACGGCCATGAGGAAGATATTGCTTACAATAGTGTGATCTTGCATGTGGTATGGGAGCATGACACCGAAATAAAAAGGAGTGACGGCACCTACTTACCTGTTTTGGCCTTGAAGGGCAAAGTTTTTTTGGATGTGGTAAGAAATTATGAACGCCTTTTATGCTCGGATTTCTCTGTGATTTGCGGATATGCCATGCCACAGGTGACAGAAATCTTAAGATTCTCTATGCTGGAGAAGGCCCTGGTGGAGAGGTTTACCGAAAAAAGCAACATGGTGTTGAACCTGCTCAAAGAAAATGATGGAAACTGGGAAGAGACTACCTATCATTGGCTTTTTTACGCTTTTGGGTTTAAAACCAATAGCAAAGCCATGCTTAGATTGGCTCGAAACCTGCCTTATCGTCTGTTAAAAAAGCACGCTGGCAACCGGATGAGCCAAGAGGCCCTGATATTTGGGCAGTCCGGCTTATTGAATTTTCAACTCTTTGATGCGTATAATCAATCCCTGACCAAGGAATACCAATATTTAGAGATTAAATACTCCCTAAAAGACCGGCTATACCCCTCTGAGTGGAAATTCATGTCCGTCCGACCTGGTAACTATCCTACTATACGGTTGGCACAGCTAGCCGCAGTGCTACATGAAAGTCCTAACTTGATGTCTTCGGTTCTTTATGAAATGAAGAACAGGGCACGTTTGGAAGAAATTTTTGCTCAGGAAGTAAGCCCTTATTGGCAGACTCACCATCAATTTGGGAAAAGCTCAGGGAGGGCATCCAAAAGGATCCTTACCCAACAAACCCTGGATTTGCTGGCCATTAACTTTGTGGTTCCACTCTGGTATGCCTATGGAAGGTACCTGGACGCTCCAGAATGGCAGGAAAAATGCTTTGATTTTCTGCAACAGATCAATGCAGAGGAAAACAGCATCATCCGTAAATTTTACCAGGTGGGGTGGGGGGCAGAACATGCATTTGATTCCCAGGGCATGATCGGCCTTTACAATAATTACTGCAAAAATAAGAGATGCCTGGATTGCAAGATAGGCCAAAATCTGCTGAGGCCTCAGTGGGCATGACATTGTATGGCAAGCTATTTTCCTGTATTTTTGCGGTTTAAAATTGGAATATGGAAAAACCGGTAATCATATTTGGAGCAAAAGGCATTGCACATCCAGCCTTGGAAATTTTCAATAGTAACGAAATTGTAGTTTATGGCTTTTTGGATGAGGACGAGACTTTGCACCATAAGGAAATCAACCATGTGGGCGTCTTAGGTAATCCTGAAGATGATGGTTTTCTCAAACTTATAGGGAAGAAGTGTGAAGCGTTTGTGGCCGTGGAGGATGCTTCTTACAGAAAGTACCTGGTCAAATTATTGAATGAGAGAAGAAAGGTGCAGCCTGTGAACGCCTTGCATAAAACCTCCTATATTTCCACAGATGCAGCCATTGGACATGGGAACTTTATCAATGCAAAGGTAACCATTGGAGCTGGTGCTGAGATAGGTAATCACTGCATCTTTCACACCAACGTGACCATAGAACATCAAGCCAAACTCGGCAATTACGTCCAAGTGGGTGCTGGTGCAACCATAAATGCCAACGTTACGATTGGTGCTGGAGTCTTTATCGGTTCAGGGGCACATGTAGTGGCCGGGGTTAACATCGGCAAAAATGCCAGAATTGGTGCAGGATCCATGGTCATTGGAGATGTGGAGGAGGGACAAACGGTTTTCGGAAACCCGGCGAAACCCATAGAAGCTTAAAATTGAATAACAACCTGCCTGAAACAGGTCATCGTTATGGAAAAGGAAAACTATTACATTCTACTTTACTATTGCTATGCGCACATAGAGGATCCCGAAGCGTATAGGGAAGAACATCATTTGTTTTGCATTCAAAACAATATCAGGGGACGAATCATTGTTTCCGGTGAAGGTTTGAACGGCACCGTATCAGGGCTCAAGGAGGATTGTGAGAAATACATGGCCTATGTCAAATCAGACCCAAGGTTTTCCAAAACGGAGTTCAAAATTGATGTGCATCATTCCCATGCCTTTGCCAAAATCAACGTCAGGGCAAAAGAAGAAATCGTACATTCAGGTTTGAGGCATTTGGATCCCAATATTAGGACTGGAAAGCATCTGGAACCCCGGGAATTTAAGGAGATGAAGGACAGGGAGGATGTGGTCATTTTAGACGTAAGGTCTGATTATGAGCATAAGTTGGGACATTTTAAGAATGCACTTAGGCTGGACATAGAAAACTTCAGGGATTTTCCGGAGAAGTTGAAAGAATTGGAACACTTGAAGGGCAAAAAGGTGCTTACCTACTGTACAGGTGGGATTAAGTGCGAGAAGGCTTCTGCGTTTCTATTGGAGCAGGGTTTTGAAGATGTCTATCAACTTCACGGAGGCATCATCAAATACGGAATGGAAGTAGGTGGTGAGGATTTCGAAGGGAAATGTTATGTTTTTGACAATAGGTTGGCAGTGGATGTGAATAAGGTAAACCCAACAGTAGTATCTGAATGCTATTTATGTGGCACCAAATCCGACCGCATGGTGAATTGCGCTAACCCCACATGTAATATACACGTGCCCATCTGTGAGTCATGCGGGTGGGAATATGAGGGTGCCTGTTCCGTAGATTGTAAAGATCACCCTGAAAAGAGACCATATAACGGAACAGGTTACTATCAGAAAAACGCCAATGGATATAACCCATACAAGGGTTTTTATCAAAAACCCAATAAGGATAGGATCAAATCAGCCTTGAATGTTAAAACCAATAGCTGAATCTGAATTGCTCATAAACCCGGATGGAAGTATCTATCATCTAGGGCTTAAGCCCGGGGAGGTGGCTGAGAAGATTATAGCCGTGGGTGACCCAGGAAGAGTGGAGCGTATTTCTTCCCACTTTGATAGGATAGAAGTGAAACGTACGCATAGAGAGTACGTGACGCACACCGGTATTTTCAAAGGAAAACCTTTGTCTGTAATGAGTACGGGTATGGGTACTGATAATGTTGAGATTTTTTTAACAGAGCTGGATGCACTTTTTAATATTGACTTTAAAGATAGGATTCCCAGAAACAACCTCAAGCGGTTAGAGATATTGAGGGTGGGTACATCCGGCAGTATGCAGGATGACTTGCCAATTGACGGGATTTTGGCGACTGAATACGCCATAGGCTTAGATACCCTGATGAATTATTATGATCTACCGCAGACTGAAAGGGAAAAAAATTTTCTCAGGGAACTGGTGAAGATGACAAGCTTGAAATTTACGCCGTATATCGCTAAGGGGTCCACTGCCCTTTTAGATAGGATGGGCAAAAATTTGTTTTCCGGGATCACTGTCACCTGTCCGGGGTTTTTTGCTCCTCAAGGACGTAGGGTAAGACTTGCCCCCAAATTGCCTCAACTGCTCGAACAGCTTTCATCGATGAAGTTTGAGGGAAGAAGAGTGACCAATTTTGAAATGGAAACGGCGGGCTATTATGCCCTTTGCCAATTATTGGGTCATGATGTATTAAGCCTGAACCTATTAATTGCAAATCGTAAAAAAGGGCTTTTTTCCAAAAATGCAGAACAAGCCATGGATGAAATGATAACTTTTGTTTTAATGAATTTTTAAAAAAGCACCCCTCGGAAATTTTACTTTTTACCTTTCTTTAGTTCTATTCTCCATTTATCACAGATTTCTGGTCTTGACATAAAATCTAGGGCTAAAGTCCTTTGCGGCATTTTAATTGTACATACATTAATTGTGAACATTTATAAGGTTAAGGATGTTTTACTAGTGTTAAAGGCTTTAAAATCTGCCTGATAAAAACCCATTTTATGAGATGCTCTTAATACCTGTTTATGGTAAAGAGGCTTGCTGTGCCCATATAACCTACGTGTTAAAGCAATTGCTGCTTTTTTTGGCTGTAAATATAAATATGATGAAAACATTATTGACTGTAATTAGCCTAACCATCTTTACAATTTCTGCTGTAGCGCAGGATGTCAACCTCAAAGGGAAAGTAAGAGATGCAGATAGTAAAGAACCTTTGGAATTTGCAAATGTCGCGCTTTTAGATAAATCTGATTCTTCAGTAGTGGCAGGTGGAATGTCCGATATAGAAGGTGTCTTTAATTTTGTAGCCCAGCCTGGGGAATATATTTTAAGGATTGGCTTCATTGGTTATACCAACTTTTTTGAGGAGGTCAACCTAGGGGAAAGAAGAAATGTCAACTTCGGTACTTTGGAGCTAGTTTCGGATGCCACAAATCTTGATGAAGTTACCGTGGAGGGGGTGAACAGTATTTTTGAGTCTGATATCGACAAGCGAAGATATGATGTGGAAAACAGTGTGGTGGCTGAAGGTGCCACAGCCTCGGAACTTTTAGAGACCCTTCCTTCCATTCAGGTAGACGACGAAGGTGGGATCACCATGAGGGGAAGTGGCGATATTCTGATCTATATTAATGGTAGACCGTCCAACCTTTCCGGGGATGATGCCGAATCTATTTTAGAGCAATTTCCCGCCAACAGCATTAAATCAGTAGAATTGATCACCAACCCCTCCTCTAGATATGATGCAGCAGGGGTAGGGGGTATCATTAATATCATCCTAAAGAAAAATGAGCGTACTGGATTTAATGGCCAAGCAAATGTATCCGCAGGGACGCGTGATAAATATAATGCAGGGGTAAACTTGAATTATGGGGCGGGGAAAGTCAATTATTATGCTTCGTACAATTACCAAAATCGAAGAACTTGGCGAGAATCAGAGGCCTACAGAGAAAATTTCATCCCAGGGATCAGCAGATTTTTAGATCAGGATTCTTATGGCGAAAGAGTGGACATCACCCACCTGATCCGGGGAGGCCTTGACTACAATGTCACCGAAAGCAGCACCATAGGATTCTATGCACAAGGGAATTTTCGGGACCGTACAAGTTTTAACCGGCTTAACCAAAGAAGTCTAAACCTGGAACAAGGCTTGGACAGCCTTTACGTAAGGGATCAGGATGACTTCAGGCAGAGTTTCAATTTTGAAACCGGCTTAAGCTATGATGTTGAAATCGATACCTTGGGTCAAAAGATATTTACCTCCCTTTCTTATTCCAGGGATGAGCGGGTGCAGACTGAAGAATACGAGCAAAGCTTCTTCAATTCTTCCATGGAAGAAGTTCCGGCCAATTATCTCCTACAAATTAATGATAGGCCCCAAACCAGCGACTTATATGTATTTCAGTTGGATTATATAAAACCTTTCCTTAATGGCGGACAATTTGAATCGGGTTTAAAAGGGACTTTTTCTGAATGGGACCGGAGGCAGGATTTCTTTCAGGGAGATCAGGGCTCGGACTTCCAACCACAGATGATAGATACCTTAAGCAACACCTACAGGTTTAAGGAAGATGTGTATGCCGGTTACTTTGCCTATAGGAATACCCTGGGTAACTTTGGCTATCAAGGTGGACTTAGGGGAGAATATACTGAAACTATAGGCTTTGCAGGAAACAGAGATGCAGCTATAGTGAACAACTACTTCAACCTATTTCCCTCATTGTATTTGAGTTATAATATGGGAGAGGAGGAGGAGTTTACCGCCAATTATAGCAGGAGGATTTCCAGGCCAAACCTATGGTCACTTTCACCAATTTATAGAGTGAGAGATCTGTTGAACCTGAGCATTGGTAATCCATTTTTGCAGCCTGAGTTTACGGATAGCTACGAATTTGGTTATATGAAGGGATGGGAGCGGTATTTGATGAATGCCACCGTCTATCACAGGGCGTCTACCAATGTGCTTACCAGGGTAATAAGGCTCACCGATGAGAACATTGCCATACAAACCCGTGAGAACGCCGCCAGAAGAAATAGCACAGGTTTTGAAATCGTGAACCAAGTGCAAATCAATAATTGGTGGGAGGCCACAGTAACGGGCAACTTTTTCTACCAAGAAGTAATTGGAGACAATATTGAGGGCGGATTTAACAATAGCAACTATAGCTGGACCGTGAATTTGCTTTCAAACATGGCCATTCCCAATTTGTTCACATTGCAAATTCAGGGGAATTACAGAGGGCCCATCGTATTTCCTCAAGGAGAACTTGAGCCTTTATGGGGCATTAATGCAGGGATTAGGAAAAATATCCTTAATGACAATGCCACTATAAGTGTAAACCTTAGTGATATTTTCAATACTCGAATTTTCAGGATCAGAAATGAAGATCAGCGTTTTGTTCAAGACAGGATGTTTAACAGGGAAACAAGGATTGGTACCATTGCCTTCACTTGGAGATTCGGTGGATTTAGGGACAGAAATGGTAGAGACGGTAGAGATAGGGACTTTGATGATGACGACAGTGATTTTTAAGGAAATGGAAGTCAATATTATTAAACTTAACGATTATAAGCTGAGAGCCCCTTCAGAGAAACAAGGGGCTCTTTTTTTGGCGCTAATCAGTATTTTCAAAAGGATCCTATAATAAAATAGGGGACTCCTTTCGGTTTGCAGAATTAAAAGTAATCCTTAATTTTTGCATATAAATCAATTGAACCATGGGAAATAAAGAAATAAGGATTCGCTGCTGGGTGGAACTTGACGGAAAGAAATTTTTCGGGCCCGGTCCGGCCCGGCTTCTTGACCTGATCGATAATGAGGGCTCCATCGCCAAGGCGGCAAAGTGTATGGGAATGTCCTATAAGAAGGCATGGGATATCGTCACAGACCTGAATACCCGTGGAAAAGAGCCTTATGTAATTTCCAGAAAAGGGGGTGAAAAAGGGGGAGGGGCAGAATTGACAGCGGCCGGCAAACTGGTGATGGTAAAGTACCGGAATTTAACCCAAAAATTGCGCTCCCTTGTATCGGAAGAAGAGGAACTTCTCGCACATATGTGAAAAAGTCAGGACCTTAACATTGAAAAATCTGATTTTCAAAAATGGAGATTTTCGCACTAAACCTTTTGAACTTCCATTAATTCCTGTCGAAGGAATTTAGCAGTGTAGCTGTCCTGAACCTGGCTCACTTTTTCAGGGGTACCGGCAGCAATGATCTGCCCTCCCATATCTCCGCCCTCTGGCCCCAGGTCGATAATATGGTCGGCCACCTTGATTACATCCAAATTATGTTCAATGATCAACACGGTGTTGCCTTTGTCCACCAATTTCTGCAATACACTGAGCAAATGTTCAATGTCCTGAAAATGCAGACCGGTGGTAGGCTCGTCCAGTATATAAAAGGTTTTCCCTGTATCTTTCTTAGAAAGTTCAGTAGCCAGTTTCACCCGCTGCGCCTCACCTCCGGAGAGAGTGGTGGCATGTTGTCCTAAAGTGATGTAATCCAGACCTACCTCATGCAAGGTTTGAATTTTCTTTAGGATTTTAGGTTGGTTTGCGAAAAACTCCACCGCCTGCTCCACCGTCATGTCCAATACATCCGAAATGGACTTTCCTTTAAACCTGACCTCTAGGGTCTCCCTATTGTACCGCTTACCTTTACAGGTTTCGCAAGGGATATGTACGTCGGGTAAAAAGTCCATTTCTATGAGCTTCATCCCCGCCCCCTCACAATCTTCACATCTTCCTCCCTTTACGTTAAAGGAAAACCTTCCCGGTTTGTATCCCCTGATTTTAGCTTCAGGTAGTTCGGTGAATAATGCACGAATATCCGTGAATACCCCAGTATAAGTGGCCGGGTTGGACCTTGGAGTTCTGCCTATGGGGTTTTGATCTACTTCAATGACCTTGTCAAGGTGCTCTACTCCCCGCAATACCTGATAGGGTAAGGGTTCTTTTTTGGAGCGATAAAAAGCCTGGTTCAGCAGGGGGTATAAGGTCTCATGGATGAGCGAACTCTTACCGGATCCAGAAACCCCCGTCACACAAACCATGGTGCCAAGAGGTACATCCAAGTCCACAAATTTCAAATTATGTCCACTTGCGCCTTTTAGCAGCAGATGTTTCCCGGTTCCTTTTCTGCGTTTTTCCGGCAAGGAGATTTTTTGGGTGCCATTTAGGTATTGTGCCGTAAGGCTGTCCAACTGAAGAATGTGCTGAGGGGTCCCACTGGCTACAATTTGCCCCCCATGCCTTCCAGCCCCCGGGCCAATGTCTACCACGTGATCTGCCTGCACCATCATATCCCTGTCATGCTCCACCACAATCACCGTATTGCCCAGGTCCCTCAAATCTTGAAGGGCCTTAATAAGTTTCACATTGTCTCTTTGATGCAGACCAATGCTGGGTTCGTCCAATATGTAAAGGACACCTACCAGCTGCGTTCCAATCTGAGTGGCGAGCCGTATGCGTTGGGCTTCTCCCCCGGATAGCGTTCTCAATGGCCGGTTCAAGGTGAGGTAGTCCAGGCCAATATCTAGTAAAAAACCTATCCTTTTCCTGATCTCTTTTAGTACTTCCTTTCCGATAATTTTTTGCTTATCGGTCATTTTTTCCTCTATGCTCTCAAACCACTCTCCCAATTTCCGTATGTTCATTTCGGCAAGCTCCCCTATGTGTCTGTCCGCAATACGGAAATGTAAGGCTTCCTTTTTCAACCGGTAGCCCTGGCAGTCGGGACAGGTGGTGGAAACAGTGAAATCGCTGATCCATTTTTGGATCTTTTCAGACCCCCCTTCCTGCTGCTTTTCTAAAAAGTTGATGATGCCCTCGAAGGTGGTATTCCATTTGGTTCCGGGGTATTTTACGGAATCTACCTCTACGGTTACCTTGTCCCCATACAGCAAGGTATGGATGACTTCATCATTGAGTTTTTCTATAGGGGTAGATATGCTGGCCTTATACCGTTTGAGGATGGCATTGATTTTCTTAAAGATCCAAATATCCCTGTATTCCCCCAAGGGTGCAATCCCACCCCGGCTAATGCTCAGCTTGGGATCTGGAATGATACTTTCCTTGGTGATTTCCTCTATCACGCCCAGTCCCTTGCAGGAAGGGCATGCACCATAGGGGCTGTTGAATGAAAAGGTGTTGGGGGCTGGTTCGTCATAGCTCAGTCCTGTGCTGGGGTCCATCAAGTATTTTGAAAAATGATGGATTTCCCCCTTTTCATCCTGAAGCATGATGATGCCCTTGCCTAGCTGCAATGCGGTCTTGAGGGATTGAGTGATCCGGTACCTGTCATCGGGATCTGCTACTATCCTGTCTATCACCACCTCTATATCATGAATTTTATACCGGTCCACCTGCATTTTAGGGGCCACTTCTAATACCTCCCCGTCTATGCGCACACGGGAGTATCCCATCTTCCGGATTTGTTCGAATAGCTCTCTGTAATGGCCTTTTCGGCCCTTTACCACGGGAGCAAGAAGATGAAGTTTTTTCCCTTCAAACTGCTGGAAAAGCTGCTCTATGATTTGATCTTCGGTCTGCCTCTCCATTTTCAGCCCGCTTAGATAAGAATAGGCCTCTCCTGCCCTTGCATAGAGCAAGCGCATAAAATCATAAATTTCCGTGACGGTGCCCACTGTGGACCTTGGGTTTTTGGAGGTGGTTTTCTGTTCTATGGAAATGACGGGGGACAGCCCATTGATCTTATCCACGTCAGGCCTTTCCATTCCCCCCAAGAATGAGCGGGCATAAGCAGAAAAGCTTTCCATATACCTTCTCTGTCCCTCTGCATAGATGGTGTCAAAGGCAAGCGAGCTTTTTCCGCTGCCGCTGATTCCTGTGATCACCACTAGTTTATTTCTGGGGATGCTGAGGTCTATATTTTTGAGGTTATGTTCCCTTGCCCCAAAAATTTAGATCATTTCTTGGCTTTCTGATGTCATAAAAAGGATATCCCGGCTTTGATTTGGTCAATTTTGCAAAATTAGGGAATTAAGAGCGATATTGTTAACTGTATTCCAATTAACTTGAAGGAGGACGATTGGTTTTCCCAAATAGAAAAGAATTAGCTCGCTTCCCTCAGGTCCTCTTCTGATTCGCCGGTTACAGTAGTCCTAAGCCCACTGAGAATCAGGTTCCACCAGTAGTTGAAAATAAACTTGTGTTGTTCCCTTTTGAAATAAACCGTTCCTTCGCTCAGCGAACCCCTTTGGTTGGGATTTTGCTGGCGGACCACAATTTTGTTGGCCAAAAATGAACCTATCCTTCTCAATAGTCCCGGATCGCCTCCAAAATCCTTGTCTAAAATCTCTATGCTGAGGTCGGTATATTTTGCGATGAGGTCTCCTCTGCCTTCCAAGTCGTTGGCTTCAATATTAAAGTCCACACGGACAAGGTTGCCACTTTTAATTGCAACTTGGGTGGCAGGAGCAATCATTTGGTTGAGTGGTGTGAGGTCCATTTCTCCAATATCGCCCCTCATCAGGAACCTGCCGGTTTCATCGTTAATGAAATAGGTGAGGTGAAGGTTGATTTGACCCTTGCCAATTAACCTACCCTTTGCTTTGACTTCCAGCCTATCATCTTCTTCCAGGTCTTCAGAAAAATTACTAAATGGGCCAATTGTTCCGGTTACCTGGTCAAAAAAAATCTTACCGGCCCTCGGAGCTTCATTGTCCGGCCGTTCCTCGTAGGAAATGTAGGTGTCTTCAACTTGGATTTCTTCAAAACGAACCTTTTTGGGTAATTCTTTGATGATTTCATGGATCATTTTTGGCCGCCTCTCTTTGTCTTCCGGTTTTCTCTTGTCCCTGAACACCTCCAATTCCAACCCTGTAAGCTTCATGGTTTCTCCGATCAGGTTCCTTTCCCTGATATAAGCCTGAAAGTCCATTCCTTCAATATCTACCTTGCATTGATGCAGCTCTATCCAGTCAGTTTCCTTAGAAAACTGTCTTATGTATTCATATCTTTCCATTTTATTGTCAAGAGACACCATTTCAATGGTCAGCTGTTTGTCGTTGGTGTTAAAAGACATATCCTTTGCCAAGATGGCATTTCTATATTCATTAAAATGAAGAACTGCCTGATCCATGTATCCATCCACTTTTCCAATGGAAAAAACGGCATTGGAATCGGCGAGGTCTTCTTCTGTGAGAAGGAAATCATCCCCAAAAACAAAAAGGTCACGGATGGAAAGACGGGTGGAATCATTGTAACTGTCACGGTTTTCAAATGACACCTTGTTGACCCGGATATGGCTCACCCCTATTTTCCTATAATCTTCACCTTCTCCATTCTCGAGATCCAAGGAGTCCAAGGGGGGACTGATGGTCTCCAGAACCCCTTCCTCCAGATAAGCAGAGTCCAGTTGAATGCTGTTTCTAAATAAAAAATCCAACCATTGGAAACCTGTTATACTGGCTTCTTTCAAGTTTAGGTGAAACTTCACCTTGTTCCGGTCCTCCAGTGATTCACCCGGTTGAATGTCGACATCCTCAAGTTTTAAATTGGTGCCCTTATAGTCATAGTCAAAATGTATGTTTCCAAAATGCACCTCATGACCAACCAAGGCATTGGTTCGGGTAATCATGTTAGACACTATTTTTTCGCCATTTTGGTTGAGGTACCAGTTAACAAAGATGGGAATGGACGTAAAAAGCAGTACTAATATAAGGGCAATGCTGCCGAATATGACAAGGGTCTTTTTGTTCTTCATGGAGAAGGGACTACAAGCGGAATTTAAAGATAGCCATATTTTTTAGTACTAAAGAGGAATTCCTGGAATATTATTTAACCGGGTAGCCTGAGGATATAGGTTTTACCTCCACGAACGGTTAATTTGTCACTCCTCAACCATGGGTTGTAAATTTTGAGCTCTTTATAATTGCTCCCTTGTTTAATGGCCCATTGGGCAAGATTGGGTATGCTAGTACTTATTTCTATATCTTTGAGTTTCGGATGAGCATAAAGGTCATCCTGTTGTAGCTCAAATCCATAGTTGGATGGGTTTTCGAAGATTTCCTTTAATGCCAAGATCCTGAAAACATACCTGCTGGTTTCTTCCACCAGGTGAAGGTCATAATAATTGGGGACTTGTTGCTCGTTTTTTCTGCGGGTAAGTCCTGCGATGCCCATGTTATAACTTGCGGCAACACTGGTCCAGTTGCCAAAACGGCCAAATGCGGACCGCAGGTATTTGCAGGCTGCGACCGTGGATTTTTCCCAGTGGTATCTTTCATCGACCTCGCTGCTCACTTCTAGGCCAAAGTCCCGTGCAGTGCCTTCCATAAATTGCCAAAAGCCTCTGGCGCCCGCAGGCGAAACCACATTCATTAAGCCGGACTCTATAAGGGCCACATATTTAAAATCCTCTGGTATCCCATTGTTCCTCAAGGTCTCCTCCATATAGGGAAAATACTTGCCGGCCCTTTTCATCATTAAAAGGGTGTTGGATTCCCAATAGGCATTCACATATATTTCCCTTTCAAATCTCTCCCAAACATCCGGCAAATGGGTAGGTGCCTCTTCCCCGGCGAATGTTATTTTTTCAGGTTTTTCAAAAATTCTCACCCTAGGTGCAAAGGGCCGCAATTCCGGGGTAAAACGAGGTGTTTCGGGTTCCTGATCCTCTTGGGTCAAGAATGGACCAGCTTCTTTGGGGGTTTGACCCCATAGATAAAACAAACCCAGAAATAGGATACCCAATAACACATAGATTGGGGTAAGTTTATGATTTTCCAAAGGTCAGAAGTTGGGGGATAGTAAATACTTGCTGTAAAATTTATCGATAACGGCTACGGCCTCAGTGGCAGTGTCCACAACTGAAAAAAGGTCTAAATCCTCTTCACAAATATTCTTATGCTCTGCCAGCATTACCTCTTTTATCCAATCTACCATTCCCTGCCAATATTTGCTGCCTACCATCACAATTGGAAAACGACCGATCTTTTTCGTTTGAATAAGGGTTAGGGCTTCAAAAAACTCGTCCAGGGTGCCAAACCCTCCTGGAAGCACCACGAATCCCTGGGAATATTTCACGAACATCACCTTGCGGATAAAAAAGTAATCAAAATTGATCAATTTGTCACGGTCTATATAAATGTTGTCAAACTGCTCAAATGGCAATTTGATATTCAGCCCCACAGATTTTCCATTTTCTGCATTTGCCCCCTTGTTTCCGGCTTCCATGATGCCAGGGCCTCCCCCAGTGATCACGCCATATCCGTGTCTGACAAGTTTGGACGCGATCTCTTCAGTGATTTTATAATATTTATGGTCGGGCTTGGTTCTTGCTGAACCAAAAATAGATACACAGGGACCTATCTTGGCCAATTTTTCGAATCCTTCCACAAACTCAGAAATGACCTTGAATACCACCCAGGAGTCGGCACTTTTGATTTCTGCCCAATCCCTTTCCTTAAAAGCCTTTCTGATTTTCTCTTCTTCTCCCATATAATGCACAAAAATAATTTGCTTGGCAACCTAAATTTAAAGGTAAAGTGTTCTAAATACAAACCTTGGCTAACCAAAATCAACCTTTTGTAAAGTATATGGTCGTTTGGAGCATTTTTTGTTTAGAAAGTAGATGACTGGACTTGGTAATGTGGACCGCAAGACCTTAACCCCGTTTACACCTATTCTTATGGAGGAATTAGAATCTACCGAACTTTTGAATACACTAGTGGAAGAGCTAGAGAGTTGGCTAACCGCTTTTGTTCGTTTGCTTCCCAATTTGATAATCGCAGTACTGGTGTTTTTTGCATTTATCTATGTTGCCAGGACCGTAGAGAGGTTTACCAAAAAGCAGCTTATTCGTGTCCATTTGGATGAAACCATTAGTGGCTTCTTGAGCAGGCTGATTTTTTTGGTAGTATTTATCTTGGGCTTTGTCATGGCGCTTTCCATTCTAAAATTGACTGGAACAGTTGCTTCTATCCTTGCCGGTTTGGGGATCATAGGCCT
This sequence comes from Cyclobacteriaceae bacterium, assembly GCA_003565295.1. Lineage (GTDB taxonomy): Bacteria > Bacteroidota > Bacteroidia > Cytophagales > Cyclobacteriaceae > Pleomorphovibrio. Next base: position 10,084 of record PXCO01000184.1, on the reverse strand, counting down.
GGCCTTGGGTTTTGCTTTTCAGGATACGGCGGCCAATTTCATTTCAGGTATCTACATCACCTTTCAGCAACCCTATGCCATAGGAGATGTGATCCAAACTACTAATGGGGTGATGGGCAATGTGGTGGACATAGACCTCAGGGTAACTAAAGTCAAGACTTTTGACGGTCCTGTGGTGCATGTGCCTAACAGGTATTTGTTTCAAGAGGATTTAATCAACTTCACTGAGGATGGCAAAAGAAGATTGCGTATTGACGTAGGGGTAAGTTATGGAGATGACTTGGAAAAAGTGGAAGAGGTCGCAAAAAAAGCAGTTGGGGAGGTGCCAGGCAGGATAGAAGGAGAAGATATCACAGTGTTTTGGAAGGAATTTGGGGATAGTTCCATTGATTTTTCGGTCAACGTATGGCTGCAGTATAGCCGGGAGAACAAGGCCTTTGTTTCAGCTAAAAATGCTGCGATAAAGAATATTAAAAAGGCCTTTGATGAAAATGACATCACCATTCCATTCCCAATTCGCACCATGGATTTTGGCATAAAAGGGGGAGTGAGGCTCCATCAAGAAGTCTCTGAAACCGGTTGGTCCAAATCTAATGGAAAGGGAAAAACGGAAAGTGAAGGAAATTAATCAGGTTTATTCCTCCAATTCCACAATCATGTCAATTTCCACCGCGATATTATTTGGCAACGAACTCATGCCAATGGCAGCTCTGGCATGTTTTCCTTTCTCCCCAAATACTTCCACCATAAGATCGGAGAAACCATTGATAACCTGTGAATGCTGCTTGAATGTGGGATGGGCGTTTACCATGCCCTGTGCCTTAACTATGCTTTTTACCTTATTCAGGTCTCCTATTTCTGCCTTTAAGGAAGAAAGTAATGAGATCCCTGTATAGCGTGCCGCATCATATCCTCCCTCCACTTGCATATCTTCCCCCAACCTGCCTATCACCTGTGTGCCATCAGGTTTATCTGGACCATGACCCGCTAAATAAACAATGTTGCCGGCCCGTTTCGCTTTCAAGTAGTTGGCAGTAGGAGGGTTTGGGATTACCAATTCTATCCCAAGTTCCTGTATCCTTTTTTCGGCATCAATGTCCTGTGCTTTATTCATTGATTGCTGGGTTTCTTCTTGCTGATTTTCTTCTACAGGGCCACAATTCATCATCAGCAACAAAGGAAGGATGCTTAGGTATAGAAACTTTTTCATGTTAGCGAGCTTTATGTTCAGGTAAATCATTTATAACGCATTGAGCATGTAATATAGGCTAAATTTATGATGATCAGGGGGACAAATTTAGGAGAATATTACAAATTAAACATTGTCTAAGTGGCTAATGGGGGGCCATCGGGAATTAGGATGTTGGTGCGGGGTGGGTTGTATGCCAACCTTTTTGCGGTAAAGGTAGCTGTTTGATATTCCCCCATATACAGGTTCCCCTTTAACGTGTCTCCTTCCAGTTGGCCACTGAACATATATTGGATTTGGTTTCCAGGCGTCCTGAACGTGCTGTGCAGCTTAACTTCTTTATCTTCTAAGGTTCCGAGGATGTCTTGACTGTTGAAATCACCTTCATGTCTACCTGATATCCAGTTTTCATCTTGTTCCAGGAACCATTTGTGTGTACTCGAACTGCTAAAAAAATCAATATCCACCTGCCATCTTCCTGCAAGCGAACCCCTAGGAGGGGATAGCTGCTTTTTTTGGGGCCTTTTTGAGCTTAATACCTCATACAGCCTTTCACTCACTATTTTTACCTCGGAGGCTTTCATTTGGCTGGGGTTTATGGTGATCATGGTAGTATTCTCACCATTATTTCTACCTCCTACAGCGATTCTTGGCTTATTTCTGCCCAGGTATTCGGCCAGCTCAGGCCCTGAAATAGCCAGTGCAACAGGATCCCAAATCAATTGAAGTACAGGTGCCCGGTTATTAAGGTCTTCGGGAAGTTGTATGTTACTACTTACCCCCTTTACCTTGGTGACGCGGTTAGCAATTTCATCTAACCAGTTTTCCCAGGTGCTCCATTCTGCATCATGATCTCGGTTTACCCAGGCTTCTACCGCGGCCAGCATGCCCATCATCTCTTCCTTGCCCACCTTATTGTCCCTTCCGGGCCCATGGTGTGGGGAGGAGGCCTGCCAGGCAGATTGCAGTAAATCTTTTTTCCCCAATAGGATGCCGGCACATTGAGGACCACATATGGCTTTTCCTCCCGAATAGGCCACCATGGTGGCTCCTTTTTGAAGATGAACATTGGGAATGGTAAGATTCTCAGCAGCTGCATCTACCAATACGGGTATATTTTTGGGTTTTGCAATTCCTGCAATTACCTCCAAAGAAAGGGGTTGCCCACTTGCAGAATGCCTATTGGTCATGATATAGATCATCGCAGTTTTGGCATTGATGGCCGTTTCCAACTCTTCTGCTGTGCTAACTTCTATGATGGTCACGCCTATGTTTCGAATTGCAGCATCATACACGTTTCTGGCATACCGGGGAATGATCACTTCCGTTTTTTGCAATCCTGTAAGATTTGGAATGCGTAAGAGAATTTCAGGATTGCCCCCGCTCACACAGGCGGCCGTGGCGTGCTTCATGGCCGCCGCACATCCAGCGGTCACGATGCCCCATTCTGCTTTTGTGATTTCGGCCAATCTTTGTCCTATGCCATTCGCCATTTCATCATATTGGATGAAATTTCCGGATGCGGCTAGCATGGCCTTATGCACTTCCGGCCTTTCCCTAGATCCTCCGATGATGGTAAATGTGCCTCTACAATTAATAATGGTATCCACGCCAATCGAGGCGTATATATCATCGTTCAAGGATAGTGGGCCTTCTGCACTTTTTTTCATTTCCGGAATGAATGGCAACATGCTACCTCCCATAGGTAAAACTGCCAAATTCTTAATGACCTGTCTTCTGTCCATATGATTATTGTTTTTGGTAAGAAGCTGCTGAAAGACCGTTTAAGTCATACACAATCTTACCTTCCCTTATTGTCATTTCTGTTTCCAGCATCTTATTTCCTGTAATTTTTTCTCCACCGGCATCCACAAAACCAAACGCTCCCTCTCTAATGCTAATCAGGGCAATGTCTGCAACCGCCCCAACACTGAGGTGCCCCAAATCCTCCCTCCTAATCGCCAATGCAGTTCCCCAGGTGGCCCGGGAAATTACCTCTGTAAGGGTCACGCCCATGGCCATAAACTTTGAAAGGAGATTACTCATATTTTTCATGCTGGCGTTCATGCTGAATCGGTGTAAATCTGTGCCGAAGGTATCAGGCTTCAACCCTTGTTCTATTGCAGGAATAGCCTGATTAAACCAAAATCCCGCCCCTCCATGACTTACATCGAAAAGTACCCCTCTATTCCTGGCAGAAATCACCTCTCTCCGAATTCTTCCTTCCTCACCAATGATAGGTTCCCTGTCTTTGATGTTTTCATAGGTATGGCTCAATATGTCTCCGGGCCGCATACGTTCCAATTGTTCGGCTAAGGGATAGTTTGGCAGATGACATTCTACCAGCATGGGCAAATCTAATAGGTCTGCCGCTTTCAACGCCCTTTCGAAAGGAGCCCATTCTTCACCTTCATAATGACCTATTTTAATTCCAACCACCTGTTCTCGAAATTGCTTTGCCACAGCATAGGCGGAATCAGGAATCATGTCTTCAAGGTTTTCTTCATAGGGCTTTCCTTTCATACCTCCACCGGCAATGTTCAGGAATGCGAGTACCCTGGTGTGCGAATGGTCAATAACCGATGCCTTGAAATCCTCAAAATTTCTCCATCCTGAGGTTCCGGCGTCCACCACAGTGGTTACCCCACTTCGGAAGGAGAAGGCATCTGGCCAGACACTTGAATTTCCCCCGGCAAAAACTCTGTTTTTTTCACCTACATAAACGTGGGTATGCGGGTCGATAAGTCCGGGAATAACCCTCAATCCATTGGCAAATACAACCCTTTTCGCAGCATCAGGAGCAATATCTTTAGCAACTTGCGCTATTTTACCCTCTTTAATGCCTATATCCATTTCGCCGTCTATACTGTTTTTGGCGTCAATGATATGTCCCCCTTTGATCAAGAGATCAAAAGTCTGACCATAGGTAGTCTGATGAATCAGACCCAAAGCTAATCCATAAAAGGAAAAAAGAAAAAAGAGGTGGGGGCCTTTGAATTTCATATGTTTATAATTGTCTTTTAGCGGTTATAACTTGCCCCGCAACGCTGGTCGGGGTAGCCTGCCCCGGACTCACTTCCGAATCTCGCATATTCTGGAATCATCCCTCTGTGTGTCGTCTTCGTCATGCTCGGTTTCATGATTATTTTAGTTCAGTTTCCCAGTGTGGAACACTTAATCCATTCAAATCCCAAACTACCCTTCCCGCCCGAAGGGTGAGCTCAGTCTCTAATTTTTGGGAGCCCTCAATTTTTGTTCTACGAATATCTTGGAACCCAAAGGATCCTTCCCTTAGGCTAAATACGGCAATGTCGGCCTCCGCACCAATACTGAGGGGTCCAAGTTCCTCCTTGGAAATCACCTGTGCGGGTTTCCATGTGGAGCATGCTATGACCTCATATAAGGACATTCCCATGCTCATAAATTTGGAAAGTAAGTTGGCCATGTCCTTGAATGCCCCGTTCATGCTGTCCTTATGCAGATCTGAACTGATCACATCAGGGTAAAAGCCTTGTTGCAACGAGGGCACCGCTTGTCTGAATGAAAAGGCACCTCCTCCATGCCCTACATCGAAAATTATTCCCCGCTTCTGGGCCTCAAGGACAAAAGGCTTCACGATCAATGCATCGTCCACCACTGTTTCTCGGTTTGCAGGTCCATAGGAATAAGTGTGGGTGAAAATATCTCCTGGCCTTAGGTGTTTCATGAACAGGTCTTCGATGGAATTTGGAGGCTGATGTTCACCAAAATCGACCATTACGGGTACATTTGCCAGTTTGCCTGCTTCTACTGCCAGGTCCACTTGGGTGAAATCCCCCCAATAATGCGCCGATTTCACACCTACCAAAATTTCAGGAAAGAGTCTATTGATCATATGTGCCGTCATGGTGGGGTTCATGTCTGAAACATCTTGTTCTTCAAATCTACCATACATTCCTGTTCCAACTATATTGAGAAAGACCAGCACCCTGGTTTGTGCCCGGTCTATGGTTTGTTGTTTGAAAAGCCTAAAATTTCTCCAACCAGAAGACCCTGCATCCACCACCGTGGTTACTCCGGAGCGGAAAGTAAAACCGTCAGGGGGTAGGCTAGTATGTCCATCTGCTATATAGGATAGGGGTTCGGTCCCATGAAATACATGTACGTGCATATCTATCAGGCCCGGTGTCACGTATAGGCCTGTCACATTTATCACCTTTTTTGCTCTTTCTTCTGAGATATTCGGAGAAACCTCCAGAATGGTTTGATTTGAAATCGCTACGTCCATCTGCTCATTGATTTGGTTTTTGGGATCGATGAGATGCCCACCTTTTAGCAGAATGTCAATTTCTTGTGCGCTGGCGAAGTAAGAAATAAGCATTCCTGAAAATGCCAAAAGCACCATGAGTACTTTATAAGCAGAAACATGATTTTTTTTTAAATGATCCATAGTGATGGGTTTGGTTGCTCACAGTAAGACCCTTTTTTTCCATCAAGGTCAATTTGTCCCATCAGATATAAAGGTAGAAAGTAGCTATCGTATCTTGATGGGCAGTAAAATGATTTTACTAAATATTACATAATAATTTGTTTTGGCAAAGCAATATTTTATAAGTTTATGATTTGACAGTACATGGGTGGGGTTTTCCTGGTTTGAATAAGGAGAAAAATGCCCTGATAATCAGCGTTCCACCCATCTTATAATTAAATTTCAGTAAAATGAGTAACCAGAAAGTAACTTTTTTTCACCGGATTTGGCTTTGGATGCTAAGCATTGGGCCTGGGATTTTTTGTATAGGATATACGGTGGGTACTGGAAGTGTTACCTCAATGGCAAAGGCTGGCAGTGAGTTTGGGATGGATTTATTGTGGGTGCTGGCATTAAGTTGTTTTTTTGCCTGGATACTCATGGAGGCATATGGGCGTTATGCCATTATCTCTGGCAACACCTCCATATATAGCTTTAAAACCAAGATTAAAGGAGGGAGAATCATCTCCATATTAGTGGTAGGGGGGATCATTATTGCTCAGTGGAATTCCCTTTCCGGCATATTGGGGCTTAGTGCCAATGCCATTTATGAGGTTGTCTTGCTTTTCTTTCCGGGTTTGCCATCAGAAAACTACTGGGCTGTCCTGGGCTTGGCCATCACACTCATTAGCATCATGTACGGTTTGCTATGGGTGGGGCAATATTCTTTCTTCGAGCAGGTGCTGGTGGTGTTTGTGACCATTATGGGGATTTCATTTATTGTATCCATGTTTGTGGTTTTGCCTCCACCATCACAAATTGTTGGAGGGCTAATTCCTTCAGTTCCGGAGGTGCAAGGGGGTAAACTTCTGGTGGCGGCATTTGTGGGCACTACCATGGCTGCCCCTACTTTTGTGGTGCGTCCATTATTGATGAAAGGCAAGGGCTGGAATCAGGCACATACCAAAGAGCAGTCTAAGGATGCTTTGCTGTCTGCCTCCTTGATGTTTGTGATCAACTTGGCCGTTATGGCTGCAGCCGCCGGAGCCTTGTATGCAGAGGGCAAGACCATAGAAAAAGTAATGGATATGGTTTATACCTTGGAACCGGTGGCCGGAAAATTTGCAGTGGCCCTGTTCATGACCGGAGCTTTGAGTGCGGGCCTATCTTCCATTTTTCCTATATTGATGGTAGCACCTCTACTAATTGCTGATTTTCAGGCCGGAGAGTTGGATACCTCCTCCAAAAGGTTTAAGGTGCTCACAGCGGTGGCCAGTTTGCTTGGCCTCACGGTACCCGTGTTAGGTGCGAATCCTATATTTGCGCAAATACTCACTCAGGTAGCAGCCGTATTTGTACTGCCTTTGGTCATCGCCTGCATCTTTTATCTTATTAACAGAGGCGACTTAATGCACAATCATAAAGCGGGTTGGAAAATGAACCTTGGCTTAACTGCTGCTTTGGTATTTTCTCTTTTGATTTCCTATACCGCAGCTCTGGCATTGTTAGAATTGATGCATTGAACTTGTAAATTGCACTATTAAACGGATTCATTAGTTTGATTCCGATGATTCATCGTTGAAACTTAATGAGTGACAAATATTCAATAAACTAAATTTATTGAATAAGATTTTTATTATATATATTTCTGTAGAAAACATAATCGGATCTATGGTTTTTTACCATATTATTTTTATTTATGTAGTATTTTAAAAGAAAATTTTAGTATTGATCCGGTTTAATTTTAAAAAAAATTTTAATAAGATCAATGGTCATTGTTTCGAAATAAAATTATTTGTAATATTAGGCACCCATATAACTCAACCAAAATACCTATGCGTGGATAATTTACCGTTTAGTTGGGTAAATTATCATTTATTGGTGTTTCATTCTAAAATCGGCAGAAAATTATCTTGAAATTAGGTGTTTTCACTACAGGTTTAAGATTGTTTTCAGGGTACTGTTCTCAGGGACAGGTTTTAAGTACTATTTCCCCTGCTTTAAGTGGGGTTTAACAATTCTTATTAATTTTCAACACAATTTTATTAAACATGAAAAAATCTTTACTGGGTTTTGTGCTGTTTGTGTTTTCCTTTGCGGGATTTGCGCAGGACAGAACGATCACAGGGACGGTGACAGACGCTGATGCAGATGCACCGCTTCCGGGGGTGAGCGTGTTGGTCAAGGGGACCAATACTGGGACGATTACCGATATTGATGGGAATTACAGTATTTCTGTTCCATCTACAGGGAACATATTGGTTTTTTCCTATCTGGGATATGGACGACAGGAAATTCCCATTGGTAACAACAACATAATTAATGTTGCTTTAGATGCAGAAGAAGCGGCTTTGGGAGAAGTTGTGGTGACAGCCTTCGGGTTGGAAAGAGAGAAAAAAGCCCTTACATACACCGTACAGGATGTCAGTACCAGGGAACTCACCGAGGCACGGGAACTCAACGTAATGAATTCCCTCTCTGGAAAAGTTGCAGGTCTTTCCGTCAACAGGTCCGGTAGTGGTGTGGGCGCTCCTACTCGGGTAATCCTTAGGGGTAACCGATCTATTTCCGGGGATAGCCAGCCGCTTTACATTGTGGACGGTGTTCCTGCAAGGGGGATAGAGAACCTTAACCCTGATGACATTGAAAGTATAAACGTTCTTAAAGGACCGAATGCTGCCGCCTTGTATGGTAGCCGTGCGAACAATGGTGCGATAGTGGTCAATACCAAAAGGGGAAAAGAGGGTTTTCAGGTGACACTCAATACCAGCTTTATGGTTGATGACCCCATATTGATGTCCAACTACCAAAATGTATATGGACAGGGTAGCGGTGGGGTTTACTCACCTGCCTCTGAATTTGCTTGGGGGCCCAGGATGGAAGGTCAGTCAGTGGCCCATTGGTCTCCAGACCCTAATCGGCCTCAGGATACCTATCCTCTTTCTCCTCAACCGAATAATGTGAGGGACTTTTTTAACACAGGCCATAACTTGGCCACTACACTTGCCATCAATGGAGGAAGTGAGCGGAACCAAACCTATTTTTCTTATACCTTTAATGATGCGGCTGGAGTAGTGCCAGGAAACGAGCTTAATAGGCATAGTATTAACCTACGTTTGACAAATAAGCTAACGGATAGACTTACATTGGATTCTAAGATTAACTATATCCGTCAAGATATCAATAACCAGTTGCCACAAGGTGAAAATTTTGCCAACCCCATCCGACATGCCTATAGGTTGCCAAGGAATATTAGAACAGAAGATATTTCGAGGTTCCAATATATTAATGAGGCAGGGTTAGTGCGACAAAATTATTTTAACCCCGGTTCCAACGGTGGAGCAAACCCATATTGGTCAGTGAATAGGAATACCCGAGAAAACACTTCGGATCGTATCATCGCCCTTACCTCCTTAAACTATAAATTAACTGATGATTTTTCCTTTATGGCCAGGGCTGCCATGGACAGGTCTTTTGGGAATAATTCTGAAAAACTCTGGGCGGATTCTTATGTGATCGCTCAAGATGGAAGGTTTACAGTTGGTTTTTCTGAGGCCATGGAGATAAATACCGATTTCCTTGCTACGTACAATAAGCAGGTGAGTGAGGATTGGCATGTAAATTTCAACGTGGGAGGTAATATTAGGGTAGATAGAAATACAGGCCTTAGTTCTAATACTGGCCCTGTAATGACGGTCCCTAACTTCTTTGCCTTGCAGAATACACAGCAGGTATTATCGAATTATAATGTAGGTGCACCCAGAAATGTTCATTCCTTGTTTTCTTTTGCGGAAATTGCCTGGAAAAACGCTGTTTTCTTGGATATTACCGCAAGGAATGACTGGAGCTCTACCTTGCCTAGACAGAACTGGTCTTTTTTCTACCCATCTGTGGGTTTAAATGCCGTTATATCTGATCTGGTGGAATTTCCAACCTGGTTTACTTTCGCCAAGGTAAGGGGGAATTTTGCAGAGGTGGGTAACGATACCAGCCCATTCCAGTTGCAGAGACAAGCTAATTTTGGTGCAGGAGGCTTGGGGGGATATGTATCTTTAAGCCCCACATTGCCTAATGAAAACTTGTTACCAGAATCTACACAGTCCATTGAATTAGGGGCAGATTTAAGGTTTTTCGACAATAAGTTTGGGGTTGACTTTACCTACTATAAAACGAATTCATTTAATCAATTATTCACAGTTGGGCTTCCCGTGGGTTCTGGTGCATCTCAATTCTTCACTAACGGTGGGGATGTACAAAACGAGGGTATAGAAACCATTCTTACCTTTACGCCAGTTCGTAAGGCTGATTTCAATTGGAGCATCACCGCTAATTTTGCCAGGAATATTTCCATGGTAAACGAAATAAATGATGAAAGACCCAGTGTAGATGTTGGAGGAGATTTCTTGAGGAGATTTAGAGTGGAAGAAGGTGCTATGTTTGGTGAGGTG